>NZ_CP113343.1:1585230-1902276 GCF_026683955.1 Arthrobacter sp. MMS18-M83
CCAGCGCACAAAACCGTATCCAAGATCGCGTATCCGGTCTTCCCTCAGCTTTTCCCTGTACAAGACTTCCTCCGCGGTCAGGCCGTTCCGCAGATCTGCGTCCGCGTACTTTGCTTTGCCGTCAAACTCCCCCACGACGCCCATGGCCCGGCCTTGGCCCGGCCACCAAAAGTCACTTCGGCCAACGAATCCCTCTAAATCCTTGATTTCGTGCTGCAGAACAGGTTGCTCAAATCCCAAATATTGAAAGGCAGCGCGGCTGTACGATTCACCCGCCGATTCCACCATTGGATGGGCCAGGCGAAGTGCGATCCGAGCACGTTTTCGGGCGGTCTCACGCGGATGGCCCTCCAATGCCGCACCAATCGCGTCGACATCGAGCAAGCTACCCTCCTGGTTCATTTCACCGCGTTTCCACAGCGCCCGCGCAACACCATCCGCAACAACCAAGGACTGGCTGAGACGCGTGGAAAATGAAATATCCAAAGCGGTCTGCAATAGCCCGGTGCAACGAAATTCGCCGTGCGTTTCGCACTCCGAGTCCGGGAGGGCGTAGTACCGGAGCGGATAGTCGCCGTTGCTCCTGATCTGTTTGGCTGATGGGCCGTCTCCCACGACCTGGAAGGTTTGTTTCCGCCTGCCGGACTGCGACTGATGCGGAGTCAGGAGTTCCACGTGCGTCGGAGTTCGCAGGACCGGAATTCCGCTGACCAGCGCTGCCGATTCCCTGCACAAGATAGCCCCCGGGATGGAACGCGTCGCCGCGGCCACAGACCACGCGAATCGTTCCCAGGGCCGCGCATCGAGCCAATGTGAAACCTCAACATAGAACCCCCGCCGGATCCTTACCAACCTTCCGGACTTGAACTGGCTGTGGATGGAATCCGTACGCGCTCCTGTGCGCCGGATCGCCGAGGTATCGATGAGGCCGCTGGGAATATCCATCCCTCCACCATGCTTCATGGCCCGCGCGCGGTCATCAGGCGGGAACCTCTATGTGGACGACACTGCCTGTCGAGGACTAGATGAAACGAAGAATCCCGCCCTTGATCGAAATTCCCACCGTACAACGCGGAGGAGAGCGAACAAGGGCGGGATCAGTGCCTGGGCTAGAGCTGTGCCCGTCCAGGAGGGCTACAGAACCGGGAGGACCTCGAGCCCTCCGATGTACTTCTGGAGTGCCTTGGGGACATTGACCGAGCCATCCGGGTTCTGGTGGTGCTCCAGGATGGCCACGATCCAGCGGGTGGTGGCCAACGTGCCGTTCAGGGTGGCGACGGCGCGCGTCCCCTTCGCGACGCCGTCCTCGTTGACCGCACGCTCACGGATGTTGAGGCGACGGGCCTGGAAGGTGGTGCAGTTGGACGTGGACGTGAGCTCGCGGTACGCGTTCTGGGTGGGAACCCAGGCTTCGCAGTCGAACTTGCGGGCCGCGGACATGCCGAGGTCGCCGGCCGCCGTGTCGATCACGCGGTATGGGATCTCGACCTTGGCCAGCATTTCCTCTTCCCAGGCCAGGAGGCGCTGGTGCTCGGCAGCGGCTTCTTCAACTGTGGTGTAGATGAACATCTCTACCTTGTTGAACTGGTGAACGCGGATGATGCCACGTGTGTCTTTGCCGTGCGAACCGGCTTCGCGGCGGTAGCAGGAGCTCTGCCCGGCGTAGCGGATGGGGCCAGCGGAAAGGTCCAGGATCTCGTCCGCGTGGTAGCCGGCGAGGGCTACTTCCGAGGTTCCCACGAGGTAAAGGTCGTCTTCAGCGAGACGGTAGATCTCGGCGTCGTGCTTCACATCGAATCCGGTGCCCTGCATGGTCTCGGGACGCACCAAAGTGGGTGTGATCATGGGTACGAAGCCAGCTTCGATGGCTTGGTCCATGGCCATCTGCAGCAGTGCCATCTCCAAGCGCGCACCCACTCCGCGGAGGAAATAGAAGCGGGAACCGGATACCTTGGCGCCGCGTTCCATGTCGATCGCGCCAATGAGTTCGCCGATCTCCAAGTGGTCCTTCGGCTCGAAGTCCGGGAATTCGCGCGGCGTGCCGACGGTCTTGACCACCACGAAATCGTCCTCGCCGCCCTCTGGCACGCCGTCCACGATCAAGTTGGGGATGACACGGAGCAGCTCTTCCTGCTTGGCCTGGGCTGCGTCCGCCTCAGCAGAAGCAGCCTTGACCGCATTGGCGAGTTCCTTGACCTCGGCCAGCAGCGCCTGCTTTTCCTCGCCCTTGGCTTGTGCCACTTTCTTGCCAAAGACATTCTGCTCCGCACGGAGGTTTTCGTAGCGGATCAGGGCTGCGCGGCGGTCTGCATCGGCGGAAATGATCGCGTCCACCACGGACTCGTCGGCGCCGCGGGCGCGCTGGCTGGCACGGAACTTGTCCGGGTTTTCGCTGAGGTCTTTTACGTCGATCACCAGACAAGAGTATCGAATGAGGGCGCCGCCCCGTGGCCAGCGCCCGACGGGCGCGGGCGCCCCCTTCTGTATGCGCGGCTGCACCCCTCCGAGGGATAGGGTTGAAGCACCATGAGCGATTGGATCCTGTACGTGATTCTCGCTGGGGGCGCGGTCTTCGCCGTCTCCAGTTGGTGGGGTGTGCGTCGGCTGAGAGCCAGGCACGCCCGCAGCGCCGTGCGCGAAGACGCACACAAGCCTGATCCCGGTTTGCAGCGGGTCGCCGTGATCCTCAACCCTGTGAAGGCCAAGGCCGAAGACGCCCGGAGGATCATCCGGGAAGCCTGCCATCTTGCCGGCTGGGACGAACCCCAATTCTTCGACACGACCGCGGACGATCCCGGCCATTCGCAAGCCAAGGCGGCCCTGGCCTATGGGCCCGACGTCGTCCTGGTGGGCGGCGGCGACGGCACCGTCCGCGTGGTGGCTGAGACCCTCGCGCACACCAATGTGGCGATGGGCCTGATTCCATTGGGAACCGGAAACCTGTTGGCACGCAACGTGAACTTGGACGTCAACGACCTGCGGGGGAACGTCCACACCGCCCTCTTCGGCCACCAGCGCTACATCGACACGGCCCGCATGGCCATCCACAATGAGCGGACGGGTGCCTCGTCGGAACATGCTTTCCTGGTGATTGCGGGCATGGGCCTGGATGCCGAGGTTGTGGGTGACACCAACGATGACCTCAAAAAGGCAGTCGGCTGGCTGGCCTACACGGAGGCGGGCGTCCGCCACCTACCCGGCCGACGCAAGAGAGTCACTATCGCCATGGACGACGAGCCCGAGCAGTCCCGGAAAATCCGAAGCGTCCTGTTCGCCAATTGCGGTTTGATTCCAGGCGGCATCGATTTCATTCCCGAGGCGATGATCGACGACGGCGTCCTCGACGTTGTGGTGATGAGCCCCCGCAGCGCCATCGGCTGGCTCGCCGTGTACGCCAAGATCCTTTTCAAGCACAACCGAAACCTTCCGGTCATGAACTTTTACCGTTCGGGCAAGGTGGTCATCCAGAGCAACGAACCTATGGCCACGCAACTTGACGGTGATCCCTCGGGCGAGGCAACAAAAGTCACTGTCAAGGTGGAGCCGCGTTCCCTTCTGGTTCGCGTGCAATAACTGGCGCGCGTGCAATAGCGGGAGACGCTACTTGGCGTTCTTCGCCGCTTCCGTTGCTTTGTGTTCCGCCAGGGCCTTGGCGGCCGCGCGCGCTTCCGATTGCTCGCGGATCATGGCCTGCTCTTCCTCAAAGCGCAAGCGATCGGCCCGGTCGGCGTCGTCGCCGTCCCAGTCCTGATTGTCCGCCTTGGGCTTCGGGTTGACGATCATTCCCTGGCCGCTGGTGTCATTGCTATTTCCCGACATGGCCCGCTCCCTCCGTTAGGGGCATGCGTCCATCAATTGTGGATCAAGCAAGCATACGCACAGTTTTATCCACGCGATAGGGGTTGAAGAGTCAATTATCCAACGCTTTGCGCAGCCGTTTCCCCGCCCAGAATGCCGCGAACCCACGCATGCGCGGACGCGAAAGCGGCGTCGGAAGTATGCGGAGCAACCGAAGTTTGCTGCGCGTCCGCCCGGGCATAAGAACCCAGGAACCGGGTGGCCGGGCTGATCCGGTGCAGGCCCGCCAAAGCATCGGCTACGCGGGCGTCGGAGGCGTGGCCGTCGGCGTCGATGCTGAAAAAGTAGTGTCCCAGGTACTGTCCGGTGGGCCGGGACTCGATCCGGCTGAGGTTGACTCCGCGGGTGGCGAACTGGTCCAGGATCTCCATCAGGGCGCCAGGGCGGTCTTCCGGGAGCGGAACGACCACGGTGGTCTTGTCCGCGCCGGTCCGTTCGGGCAGGGCACCGGGACGGCTGACCAGGACGAACCGGGTGACCGCGCCGGGGTTGTCGCCGATGTTCTCGGCGAGGACATTCAAGCCGGGCCGTTCGGCGGCGACCAGGGGCGCGCAGATGGCCGCGTCATAGTGCACGTCACCATCGAGAAGCCCGACGGCGGCGGCCGCCGTCGAGGATCCCGGCACGTATTCCGCATTAGGGATATTTTCGTCGACCCACAGTCTGCACTGGGCCCACGCGTGACCGTGGGTGGAGACCCGACGGATATCCGAAATCTTCACTCCGGGGCGGGCAACCAGGACGAACGTGATAGGCACCAAGGCTTCGCTGATGATCCGAAGTTCAGTTCCGGTGGCTATTGCATCCAGGGTGGCTGTTACGCCGCCTTCCACCGAGTTCTCGATGGGAACCATGGCCGCGTCCGCCTCGCCTCGACGAACCCGCTCCAAGGCCGTGTTCACATTGGTACACGGCACCCTGTTGGCTTCGGCCGCACCGGGGACCTGCAGGAGTGCCGCCTCGGTGAACGTGCCTTCGGGGCCGAGAAAGGTGTAGGTGAGCGCGGATGCCGACATCAAATATTCCTTAGGTGGTATGCGTCGCGGCTAGAGGACGACCGGCTTGAGGCCGTTCTCCGAAACCATGGGGCGGCCGGATTCAAACCACATGTCCATGCCACCGGCGATGTTCGTGGCCGTGTAACCCTGCCCCACGAGCCACTGAACAGCCCGGTAGGACCGCCCGCCCGTGCGGCAGATGACAAAGAGATCATCGTCGGGATCAAGTTCGTCAAGCCGTGCCGGGATCTGGTCAAGCGGAATGTGAAGGGCACCTTCAGCGTGGCCGGCCACCCATTCGTAGTCCTCCCGGACATCCAAGATTTTCGCGTCGGCCGGAACATCGCCAACAGGCACGGTGTCGAAATCGCTCACGTGAGTTCCCTCCAGTTGATTCAGATCTACAATCAAGCCTACCGTTGCAAGCACCGCGACCACACAAGACGACGAGGAGGCCACTTGCCCACTGGCGAGCCCACCATCCTTGCCACGTCCGGCGGGTACAGGTCCGGTCATCGCACGAGGATGGAGTTCGATCTCCTGGTTCACCACGCGGTCGAACTCTCCGGGGTGAGCGGACGAGCCCCAAGAGTGGCGCATATCGGTACAGCATCGGGAGACCAGCGTTGGTTCGCCGCGGAATTGGACCAGGCCGCCCGCGTTTCCGGTTTCGACTTCAGCCACTTGAACCTGTTCACGATGCCCAATTACAGCGACCCCGAGGCCTACCTTTTGGAACAGGACGTGGTGTGGGTCAACGGCGGTTCGGTAGCCAATCTGCTGGCCGTATGGCGTGCACATGGACTGGACCGTATTCTGAGGCGCGTCTGGGAACAGGGAGTAGTCCTTGCCGGGGTGTCAGCAGGCTCGATTTGCTGGTTCCAGGGTGGCACCACGGATTCCTATGGCCCTGAACTGCGCGCCGTGACCAATGGGCTCGGCTTCCTCCCTTTCGCCAACGGCGTCCACTATGACTCCGAGCCCGGCCGGCGGCCGCTGGTCCATCGCCTTGTTGCCGAAGGGGTGCTGGGCGAAACGCACTGCACCGACGACGGCGTCGGGCTCGTCTACCGGGGCACGGAACTTGTTGACGTGGTTGCGGAAGTCAAGGGTAAGTCCGCCTATCGGGTCACCGCGGCCGCCGGGGATTCCGCCAACCCCGTGGCCGTCGAAGAGCGCTTGGAATCCCGTTTCCTTGGGTGAGATCCACGAACTCGGCGCTGTAGCCCTGCGCGAAGCCCTGGCCACGGGCCAGCTGTCCGCTGTTGAGGCAACGGAACACTTCCTTGCGAGGATCGCAAAGCACAACCACGCGCTGGGCGCCTTCGTCACGGTGACGACGGACCAAGCGATACTCGACGCCCGTGCGGCCGACGCGGCGTATGTTCGCCGGCACCGCGAAGGAGCAGAACTTCCGCTCCTGCACGGGGTGCCGCTGGCGTTCAAGGACCTCACCGATGTTGCCGGGGTCGCGACCACCCACGGCAGTGCGGCGCTGGACCGCAAACCCGCTCCTGAGGACGGAGCCCTCGCTGCCACGCTCAAAGGCGCCGGCGCGATCTCACTAGGCAAGACTCAGGTTCCGGAATTCGGACTCACGGCTTACAGCGAAAACCGCATCGCACCGCCGTCGCGCAACCCACACGCATTGAGCCGCAGCTCTGGCGGATCATCGGGAGGGAGCGCTGCCGCGGTTGCCGCTGGATTGGTTCCCTTCGCCCCCGGGAGCGACGGCGGCGGTTCCATACGTATTCCGGCTGCGGCATGTGGGCTCCTGGGGCTTAAGCCGGGCCGCGGCTTGGTGCCCGCTGGCGAAAGCGTCGGTGACGCCGCGCGCTTGGTGGTTGCCGGGCCGTTGGCGCGTTCCGCAGCGGATGCCGCGCTCATGATGGACGCCCTGGTTCCACGCGAAAGCCAACCAGAACAGGGTTATCTTGGGGCCCTTGGAGAAGCACCGGCCGCTTTGCGCATCGGCGTGAGCCTGGACAGCCCATGGTCCACCACGTTTCCCTTCACTCCGGACCAGGAGGCAGTGGATGCCCTCAACACGGGCATCAAATTGCTGACGCATGCCGGCCATTCAGTGTTCGACGCCGAGATCCGCTACGACAACCGCTATCCGGAAGCATTCACCGCTGCCTGGACCGCCGGCGTCGGAAGCACCCGCATCCTGCCACAGCGCGAAGCCCTCCTGACCCCGCTGACCCGGACCTTCCGGCGTCGAGCGCAACAACGGAGCGCTGCGAAGGTCAACGAGGCCAACAGCTTCCTACGGCAGTTCACTCACGACACCGTTATCCAGTACGCGCAATGGGACCTCGTGCTGACGCCGTCGCTGGCACAGACGCCAAGGCCCGTGGGCTGGTTCACCGGGAAAGACCCCGGTGGAGAGCAGTGGCCGGCCCCGGACTGGCCCGGCGACGCGGACGATGACTACCGCAAGCAATGCGAGTTTGCGCCTTGGTCCTCCATGGTGAATGTGTGCGGGCTGCCGGCAATCACGCTGCCCGTGCACTGGACCGGAGCGACGCCCGGCGAGGGGCTTCCGATGGGCATGCAACTCATTGGAAAACCGGGATCCGAGCTCTTGCTCCTGCAGCTCGCAGCACAGCTTGAAGCTCGGGAAAAAACGGCCGTTCACACCCTTTGAACGTTTGTCCAGAGCGTCCCAAAATATGACTTTATGCGTCGTCAATGCCAGCATGGGATGAATGAGCACATCTCTAGACACGGCGGCGCCCGCCAAAATCACGGGCGATACGTCCTTCTTCGGCCACCCAAAGATGCTGGCCAGCCTGTTCTCCGTGGAGATGTGGGAGCGCTTCTCCTTCTACGGCATGCAGGGCATCCTGCTGTATTACATGTACTTCACCGCGGACCACGGCGGACTCGCGATCGATAAGTCGCTCGCGGCCGGACTGGTTGGCGCCTACGGCGGAGGCGTGTACCTCTCCACAATCCTTGGTGCTTGGTTGGCGGACCGGATTTTCGGCTCGGAACGGGTACTGTTCGGCTCCGCCATCATGATCATGGCCGGCCACGTAGCGCTGGCGCTCCTGCCCGGCATCCCAGGCCTCGTGGCAGGCTTGGTGCTGGTGGGCGTAGGGTCCGGTGGCCTCAAAGCAAACGCCACGGCTCTGGTCGGCAGCCTCTACGGGGAGAAGGACGAGCGCCGTGACGCCGGCTTCTCCATCTTCTACATGGGCATCAACATCGGCGGGCTGATCGGCCCGCTGGTGACCGGCTGGCTGCAGGAAAGCAGCGGATTCCACTGGGGCTTCGGCGCAGCCGCAATCGGCATGGCCATCGGCCTCGGCATCTACGCACTGGGCCGCAACAAGCTCCCCGAAGAAGCGCACCGCGTCCCGAACCCCCTTCCTTCAGCGCAGCGGAGCCGCTACGGGCTGATCTTCCTGGGCATCGCCGTCGTGATCGCCGTGCTGCTGTTGACCGGCGTGGTGAACCCGGGCAACCTAGCCCGCAGCATGGCTTACTCCGCTATCGTCGCCTCGGTGATCTATTTCGCGCTGATCTTCAGAAGCAAGAAGGTCACGCCGTTTGAGCGCAAACGGGTTGTCGCGTTCATTCCTCTGTACATCGCGTCAGCGGCGTTCTGGGCGCTCTTCCAGCAGCAGTTCACGTTCATTGCCGTGTACTCGGAGGAGAAGCTGGACCGCAACCTCTTCGGCTGGGAGATGCCGGCCGCCTGGGTTCAGTCCATCAACCCCGTATTCATCATTATCTTTGCAGGCGTCATGGCCGCCCTGTGGACAAAACTTGGTCCGAAGCAGCCGGGATCCCCCATCAAGTTCGCTGCCGGACTCTTCGTCATGGGCCTTGCGTTCCTGGCCTTCATCCCGCTGACTGGCGCCGGAAAGACACCCCTGCTGGTGCTCGTGGGAATCCTGTTCCTCTTCACTTTGGCGGAGTTGTTCCTGTCCCCCATCGGCCTGTCCGTGAGCACCAAGCTGGCCCCCAATGCGTTCCACACGCAAATGGTGGCCCTGTTCTTCCTCTCGGTGTCCCTCGGCACCGCGCTGGCCGGCATCCTGGCCGGACTGTACAACCCGGCAGACGAGCTGCCTTACTTCCTTGGCGTCGGTGGCACGGCCGTTGTGATCGCGGCAGCCTTGGCTGCCGGCTCGCCCGCCATCAAGAAGTTGATGGGCGGCGTCCCCTAGTCCCCTAACAAGGGAAGCTTAACAACGACGGCGGCCGGAGCGTCAGTCGGGATTCCCGCAAGGCGCGCCGGCCGCCGTCGCCGTCGATCCTAGTAGTTGTAGTTGTAATGCGAAGCCGTGGCGGCGATTATCGCGATAAAGATCCAGAAGATGATCACCAGAACAATGCCCAGGTAACCCATCACGAGGCCCGCGATGGCCATGCCTTTACCCGCCGGCTCCTTCTTGAGGGCCATGTGACCGAGGATCACGGCGGCAACCTGCGGAAGTACAAAGAAGCCAAAGCCCACAAAGACGGCGATGCCGCAGCACATGCTGGCGATGCTCAGGCCCTTTGGCTCGGCGGGCATGCCGTAGTAGGCGGGCTGGCCATAGGGGCTGGCCGGCTGCCCGTATGCAGGCTGGCCTTGCGGAGGCTGCCCGTATGCAGGCTGGCCTTGCGGAGGTTGCCCGTAGGGCGAAGCGGGCTGGCCATAGGCCGGCTGCTGTCCGTAAGCAGGCTGTCCGAACTGGGCCGGACTGCCTTGGGGCTGACCATATGGTTCCTGCGGCCGCTGCGGCTGGGGCTGCTGCGACTGGGGCTGGCCGTAGGGGCCAGAAGCCGCCGGAGAGGCGAACGGCTGCTCGCCATACGGATTTCCACCGGTTTGGGGTGCGGGCGGAATGTGCGACGGCGGTTCGTAGCCCGTGGACGGTTCATCACCCTGGGGGGCGTTCTCGGGTTTAGCTGGCTGGTCGGTCATGGAAAATCCCCCTCATGAGTCTTTCTGCCCAGCCTACCGCTGAGCCAAGCCGCACATAAGCTCCCGGCGCCCCAACTCCCGAACCCTGTGCCGCACTCCGGTAAACGGGTGGTGAATCTTCGTTAGTGAAGCGAAAATACGATGTCATAGGCGCCGCAATAGTGGGTTTTCTCTTCAAGCGCACCGGACCGTCTGGCATGCTGGGTCAATGGCTAGCCGTGCGGGCACTGTTGCCCTTCCCCAGGACCTTGTAGACATCACCGCTCTTCTTGACGCGTACTACGATGTGACGCCGGATCTCAGTGATCCTGCCCAGCGTGTCGCATTTGGTACATCCGGACACCGGGGTTCGAGCCTGAAGGCCTCGTTCAACGAAGGGCACATCCTCGCCATCACCCAGGCGATCGTGGAATACCGTGCCGGCCAGGGCATCACCGGCCCCCTCTTCTTGGCCAAGGACACCCACGGGCTGAGCGAACCGGCGCAGAATTCCGCCCTTGAAGTCCTCGCCGCCAACGGGGTCAACGTCCTGATCGACGCACGGCACGGCTACACGCCCACCCCGGCGCTCAGCCACGCGATCCTGAAGTACAACAATGAGGCCGGCCCGGGGCAGCCCCAGGCGGACGGCATCGTGGTCACCCCCAGCCACAACCCCCCTGCCGACGGTGGATTCAAATACAACCCCCCGCACGGCGGCCCAGCTGACACGGATGCCACAGGCTGGATCGCCAACCGCGCCAACGAACTCCTGGAAAACGGACTGCGCGGCGTCAAGCGGATTCCGCTGAACGACGCCCTCAAGGCGGAGGGCACCGGCAAGTTCGATTTCCTCAGCAGCTACGTGGACGATCTCCCGGCCGTCCTGGACCTCGAGGCGATCCGCAAGGCCGGCGTCCGCATCGGGGCGGACCCCATGGGCGGCGCATCCGTGGACTACTGGGGTGAAATCGGCGAGCGTCACCAGCTGGACCTCACCGTGGTCAACCCCACCGTTGACCCGCAGTGGGCATTCATGACCCTCGACTGGGACGAGAAGATCCGTATGGATTGCTCTTCACCGTCGGCTATGGCCTCACTCATCAAGCGCATGTCGGACAGCGCGTCGGCCGGCACGGGCGCCTTCGACGTCGCCACCGGAAACGACGCCGACGCCGACCGCCACGGCATCGTGACCTCCGACGGCGGGTTGATGAACCCGAACCACTACCTCGCCGTCGCGATCGACTACCTGTACCGCAACCGCACCGGCTGGAACCCCCAGTCCGTGGTCGGCAAAACCCTCGTGTCTTCCTCCATCATTGACCGCGTGGCCGCAGGGCTGGGCCGCAAGCTCGTGGAAGTCCCGGTGGGCTTCAAGTGGTTCGTACCGGGCCTGCTCTCCGGCGAGGGCGCATTCGGCGGCGAAGAGTCCGCGGGTGCCTCGTTCAACAAGCGCGACGGCAGCGTCTGGACCACCGACAAGGACGGCATCCTGCTGGCCCTCCTGGCCTCGGAGATCACGGCCGTCACAGGCAAGTCGCCGTCCCAGCTGTACAAGGGCCTCACGGACCAGTTCGGCTCGCCCGTCTATGCCAGGATCGACGCTGCCGCCACGCGCGAGCAGAAGGCAGCACTCGGCAAGCTCTCGTCGTCGGACGTCACGGCCACCACGCTGGCGGGCGAGCAAATCACTGCCAAACTGACCGAGGCCCCCGGCAACGGCGCGTCAATCGGTGGCCTCAAGGTGGTCACGGAGAACGCCTGGTTCGCGGCCCGCCCGTCCGGAACCGAGGATGTATACAAGATCTACGCGGAGTCCTTCAAGGGCGCCGAACACCTCAAGCAGGTCCAGGAAGAGGCCAAAGCCCTTGTGGACGGCGTGATTTCCTAGCGCTAGCTGGACTCCGCCGGGAGGCGCCACAGCTTCAGGATCCTGCGGATCGTGTGGTTGCCTTCCGGTGCCATGTCCACCAGCGCGATCTGGTCGAGCACGACGGCGTCACCCGGCTTGGGGCGCTTGCCGTCGTGATGCGATATGTGCGGACGGTAGTGGTCCAGGACGTAGCGCGGGGTTGACGCGCGCCCTCCAACGATCTCCATGGCGTCGAACAGTTCCTCGTGCAAGCCCTGCAAAATGGGATGGGGGTCCACCAGGCTGACCGGGATGGAACCTTGGTGGCCGAATCCGGCGTCGGGCCCAACGGTGAGTTCCGCCCCTAGGGCGCCCATTGCTGGCACCGTAACAAGCTCGCTGAGGCGGGTGGCGACGTCGTCACCGTCGGAAGGTTCGACGTCGAACCTTAACAGGGTGATGTGCAGCGGCCAGTCACTGCGCGGGAAGACCAGCCCGTCAGTCACCGCTTCGACGAACGCCACCAGAATCAGGTTCCGCATAAGGAAATTTTGCCACCGCAGGTGGGAGAGAGCCGGTCGAGGCAAACGCTCGCTCACTTATCGGCCCGTAATCCCCGACCCTCCATCACATATCCGGCCTTAAGCACCGACGCTCGCTCACCAGAAGTGAGCGAGCGTTTGCGGAAAGGCCGCCAAAAGTGATCGAGCGTCACATGGGGGGCGAAGGCGTTAGACAGTGCGGACGACGTCCTCGTAGGCGAACTTCGGCTTGGCTTCGCCGAAGGCGTCCGGACCCGGCTGGCCGATGTTGACCACGAGGAAGCTCTTCTGGTCCCCGGCCGGGAAGAATTCGGCGTCGATCGCGGCGAAGTCGGCACCGGTCATGGGGCCGGCAGCGAAGCCGAGGGAGCGGACGGCGAGGATGAAGTAGCCGGCCTGCAGGTGGGCATTGTTGTTGCCCGTGGTTGCGGTGAACTCGGGGTTGGCGTCGTACATGGCCTTCGGGGCGGAGTAGACCGGGAGGAACTTGTCCCACTGCTCGTGCCAGGCGGTGTCATAGGAGAGTACGGCGACCAGCGGAGCAGTAGCGGTCTTGGCCTTGTTGCCCGGAGAGAGGGTCTCGACGAGCTTGGCGCGGGCTTCGTCCGAGCGGACGTAGGTGACGCGCAACGGCTGGGAGTTGAACGCCGTCGGGCCGAACTTGGTCAGTTCGTAAATGGCCTGCGCCTGCTCCTCGGAGACCTCGCCGGCAAAGGAGTTGGCAGTGCGGGCTTCGGCAAAGATGGCGTCGACTGCTGCGCCGTCAATCACTGCTTCTTCGTGGGCGATCGTCATTCGCGTACCTTTCGCTGTGCCCGCAGCCATCGACGGCCGGGCGCTTATGCTTTCCATGGTTCCAACTTCAACTCCGCCGCGCCTCTTCCCATGAAGCCACGTGACTTTCCACACAGCGGAATCGGCCGGCCGTCCGGGCGGTAAGGTTGCACCCGGACAATCACAACTTTCAGGGAAGGCTCCCGTAGATGAGCATGCTCGGAACCAAATGGAAGCTGCACGGCAACGGCAAGACGATCCGGCCCGGACACGTAGTGGCGCCCGAGGAGCGGCTCGCGTGGCCGCTGACCATCGGCGTCGGTATGCAGCACGTCGTCGCGATGTTCGGAGCCACCTTCCTGGTGCCCATCATCACGGGCATGCCACCAGCCACCACGCTGCTCTTTTCCGGCATCGGCACCCTGTTGTTCCTCGTCATCACCAAGGGCCGCGTACCCAGCTACCTTGGCTCCAGCTTTGCCTTCATCGCTCCCATCATGGCGTCCCAGCAGCAGTTCGGTGTTCCCGGTGCGCTGGGCGGAGTGGTGCTTGCCGGCGTCGTACTCGCTCTTATCGGTGCAGTGGTCCAGAAGTTCGGCGCTGAATGGATCAACCGGACCATGCCGCCCATCGTGACAGGCGCGATCGTTGCCCTGATCGGGCTGAACCTGGCGCCGGCCGCGAAGGCGAACTTCGACAAAGCCCCGATCACCGCCCTGGTCACGCTCGTGACGATCATCCTGGTGAGCGTCCTTTTCCGGGGCATTCTGGGCCGCCTGAGCATCTTGGTGGGAGTGGTGGTCGGTTACTTCACCGCCATGGCGCGCGGTGAGGTGGACTACTCAAAGATGGATTCGGCCGCGTGGATCGGCCTGCCGCACTTCCAGACGCCCGAGTTCCACCTCGGCGTCGTGGGCTTGTTCGTGCCGGTTGTCTTGGTGCTTGTGGCGGAGAATGTAGGGCACGTGAAGTCCGTGGCAGCGATGACGGGACGAAACCTCGACGACGTCTCCGGCCGCGCGTTGCTGGCCGACGGCGTCGCGACGGTCCTCGCTGGATTCGGCGGCGGCTCCGGCACCACCACCTACGCGGAGAACATCGGCGTCATGGCAGCCACGAAGGTCTACTCGACGGCGGCCTACTGGGTTGCCGGGACCTTCGCCATCCTCCTGAGTTTCTCGCCCAAGTTCGGCGAACTCATCGCCACCGTCCCCGCTGGCGTTCTGGGCGGCGCCGCGACCATGCTGTACGGGATGATCGGCGTCCTGGGCGTGAAGATCTGGGTGCAGAACAAGGTCAACTTCTCCAACCCCATCAACCTGACTACGGCCGCCGTCGCTTTGATTATTGGGATTGCCGATTACACCTGGACCCTCGGGGAACTGAAGTTCACGGGCATCGCGCTGGGTTCGGCCGCTGCCTTGGTGGTCTACCACGGCATGAAGGGCCTGGCGCGTTGGCGCGGGACCGTCGCCGAGCCGGAGATGGAGACGGCAGGGTTGCCGCCAGCGGCGAAGGCAGCGATGAATGCGGCCGCCAAGAGGAGCGGGAAGAAGGGCTAAAGGCCTGTCCTCGCGGCAATTCATGTGTTCGGCGGGGAGGGTTGCCCTCCCCGCCGCACAAATTCCGGGCCGCACGGTGGGCGGCCCAAGGGGCGGCCCAACCGCTTAGCTATGACAGGCGCCTGCGGACAATCTCGCTGACTGCCTTGCCGTCGAAGCGTCCAGCGACCCTTTCGGAGACCGGCTTCATGACATAGCCCATGTGCATCAGGGACAGTTCCACGCCGTCGGCCCTGAGCGAGGCGATGGTCTCGTCAACGATGGACTCGACTTCTTCGGCGGTCAACGGTTCCGGAAGATAGGCCTCGATTACCTCGGCATCCGCGATCTCCGTGGCGGCACGCTCGGACTCTCCGGCCTCCTCGTAAAGCCGGGCGACCTCGTGATACTGCGCGGCCTCCTTCTGCAACATAGCCGTGATCTGGGCGTCTTCCAGGTGGATCGGCGTCTGGCCGGCTTTCTCACGGGTGTCAATCTCGCTAAGGACGTTGCGGGTGGCGTTCAGGGCGATGCGGTTGCCATCCTTCATGTGGCTGACGACGTCTGCGTGCAGCCGCTCTTTCAAGGTGGACATGGTGTGCTCCTCGATTCGATGATGCCGTGCTGGCCGGCTGCCAGCCCGGCAGGCGGTGACGGCGTCCCGGGCTGGGGTCGTCGCATCGTCGGTGCATGGCAGAAGTCAGAGCCATACTTGTACATTCATTATCTGCCCGGCGACGACGTCGAGTAACCCCGCAGCATGCCCCCTCCTGGCACTGAGGAATGGACATATTCGCACTATGTCCGTTGCTCGTGGCCAACGGAGAGCATGTCCCTTGGCCGGGATTCAGCGAGCTAGACCCCTTCAAGCACCTGGCTCGTGGCCCATGCGAGGTACTTGGCGGCATTCGCTACGGCGTCGTCGGCGTCGGGCAGTCCGTTCTTGCGCTGCGCGACGTCGAGCAACTGTGCCGCGGCCACCACCCCGTGGCTAGCAAGTTCCTCGGGCGTTACCAGGATTCTGCCGGCCACCACAATCACGGGAATGCCATGCCCGTGGGCCGAATCGGCCAGGGCGATCGGGGCCTTGCCCGTCAGCGACTGCGAATCCATGGAGCCTTCGCCCGTGATCACGAGGTCCGCGCCGCCGAGCTGTTCAGGAAGACCCGTGAGTCCCGCCACGAGCGCAAAACCGCCTTCCAGCGTCGCCTGTGTGAAGGCCAAGAACGACGCCGGGAACCCACCCGCCGCGCCAGCCCCGGGAACGTTGACGTCCTGTCCGCCCGCTTCACGCAGCAGGGACGCCCAGTTGCGCAGGCCGGCGTCGAGCAGTTCCACGGCGTCCTCATCCGCGCCCTTCTGCGGACCGAAAACATGTGCCGCGCCGTCGTTGCCAAAGAGCGGGTTCTGGACGTCGACGGCGATCCGGAACCTCACCGCAGTCAGCCGCGGATCCAGCCCGGAGACGTCGAGGGATACGACGTCAGCGAGCGAGCCTCCGCCGAGCGGAACCACGTTCCCGGCCGCGTCCAGGGGTTTGAGCCCGAGTGCGCGCAAGGCGCCGCTGCCGCCGTCGGACATCGCGGAGCCGCCCAAGCCGAGCACAATTTCCGTTGCACCGGCGTCGAGGGCCGCGGCGATGAGTTGGCCGCAACCGTAACTGTGGGCGCGCAAGGCGTTCTCCGGCGTCGGCTCCATGTGCGCCAATCCGGACGCTTGCGCCGTTTCGATCACCGCGGTGGCTCCGCCGAAGGCGGTTTGTCGGATGGCCCATGCCGCGCCCACCGGCTTGAGAATGGGGCCCACGACGGCGTTGATCCGCTCTTCGTAGCCCGCCGCCACGGCCGCTTCGAGTGTTCCTTCGCCACCGTCGGCGATTGGGAACTGCGTCACCACGGCATCCGGATACACCCGCAATACCCCCTCGGCCATGGCCGATGCCGCTTCGGCAGCGGTGAGGGAACCTTTGAACTTGTCCGGGGCAATCAGGATGCGCATCATCCCATCCTGCCAGCGGGGCTAAGCTTTTCGCAGATTCGTGCGTGGAGATGTCGAAATCAGCCCACGCCGTTCGTATAGAGGGTGAGACGCGGGCAAGGTGCCGGCGCCACATCCCAAGGAGGAACAGTCATGTCACGCTATCTGCTCAGCATCTACCAACCCGATGGCCCCATCCCGGAACCCGGGGTCCTCAACAAAATCATGGCCGATCTGGAGGTCCTGAACCAGGAAATGCACGACGCCGGTGCGTGGGTTTTCACAGGCGGGCTGCACCCCTCCAGCACCTCCACGGTGGTGCGTGTGAACGACGGCGAAGTACTCACCACGGACGGTCCGTTCGTCGAGGCCAAGGAACACGTGGGCGGGCTGTGGGTGATCGAAGCCTCGGACCTGGACGTGGCACTCGAGTGGGGACGCAAAGCCGCCCAAGCCACCACTTTGCCCATCGAAGTCCGGCCTTTCGCGGGCTACCGAGATTAATTTCCCCATGGTCCATATTTCGGAGATCGGTCAAATATTCCGCGAAGAGCATGGACGCTCCGTGGCCGTCCTGGTCCGCGTTTTGGGCAGTATCGACGCCGCCGAAGACGCGGTCCAGGATGCCTTCACCGAGGCCGTGGCCCGCTGGCCGGACACCGGACTGCCGCCAAGCCCGGCCGGCTGGATCATCACGACCGCCCGGAATCGCGCCATCGACAGGCTGCGCCGCGAGGCGTCCGGCAGGGAGAAACTCGCCCAAGTGACGCTCATGCAGGGCGATGAGACCGAAGCAATCGAGGTGGACACGGTGGAGGACAACCAGCTAAGGCTGATTTTTACGTGCTGCCACCCAGCCCTCAACCGGGGCGCCCAAGTGGCGCTAACGCTCAAGCTTTTGGGCGGGCTCACCACCGCCGAAATTGCCCACGCGTTCCTGGTACCCGAACCAACCATGGCCCAACGCCTGGTGCGTGCGAAGGGCAAGATCCGCGACGCCCACATCCCCTACCGTGTACCGACTGGCGCCGAACTCCCGGAGCGGCTGAAGTCGGTGCTGGCCGTGGTCTACTTGGTCTTCAACGAGGGTTACGCGGCGAGCTCGGGCACCGGGTTGGTGCGCGAAGACCTCTGCCGCGAGGCCGTGCGTCTAGGCAGGCTCATCGTCGAACTCATGCCCGATGAGCCCGAGGCCAAGGGGCTCTTGGCCCTCATGCTTCTGCTCGATTCCCGGCGTGCCGCCCGGACAACGCCCGACGGCGGCCTTGTGCGGCTCGCTGACCAGGACCACAGCCTCTGGGACACCAGGCTGATTGCCGAGGGACAACTGTTGGTACGGCAATGCTTGAAGAGGAACCAGCCCGGACCGTACCAATTGCAGGCTGCCATCAACGCGGTGCACAGCGACGCCGCGCGGCCTGAGGACACCGATTGGCGTCAAGTCCTTGCGCTGTACGGGCAACTCCTAGCCTTGGAGCCGACGCCGGTGGTCGCCTTGAACCGAGCCGTGGCCCTCGCTGAGGTGGAAGGACCCGCCGCGGGTCTTGCCGCCGTCGACGTCCTTGAGCTGGGCAACTACTACTTGTTCCACGCCGTGAGGGCGGATTTGCTCCGGCGCCTCGGCCGCGACGACGAAG
Source organism: Arthrobacter sp. MMS18-M83 (assembly GCF_026683955.1). Taxonomy (NCBI): domain Bacteria; kingdom Bacillati; phylum Actinomycetota; class Actinomycetes; order Micrococcales; family Micrococcaceae; genus Arthrobacter; species Arthrobacter sp. MMS18-M83. The sequence goes on from NZ_CP113343.1 coordinate 1,603,316, forward strand.
CTGTCGCCGCTTACCGCGCCGCGCAGCAGCGCACAGACAACGACGCCGAGCGCGACTTCCTCGACGCGCGGGCCCGGGCGCTCACCACCACTGCCCCCGGCCCTGCAGCACCGCCTTCAGACGATCCGCACGGTCGGTGACAATCCCGTCCACGCCCATGTCCAGCAGCCTGGCCATCTCCGCGGAGTCGTTGACCGTCCAAACGTGCACCTGCAGCCCGCTCCGGTGAGCCCTCCGCACGAAACCGGGCGTCACCACCGTCAATGGTCCGTAACGGACGGGCACTTGGAGCGCATCGACGTCGTGCAGAATCTTCGCCAGCCACCGCTCTGGAAGAAGCGGTCCCAGAAGGGTGAAGACGGCGTTGCAGACGATGCCCGCCGAGGATGCCGTACGACGGCCTAGCATGCGCAGGACAGCGCGACGCCGGCGATCGGAGAAGCTTGCAATCAAGACGCGATCATGGGCGTCAAGCTGCTCGATGACCCGGGCGAGGGCTTTGACGGTGTGCCAATCCTTGACGTCGATATTCAGCCGCGCCTCGGGGAATTCGGCAAGGATGTCTGCCAAGAGGGGAACCGCTTCGCGGCCGCCAATGCGTGCTGTGGCAATCTCAGCGGCGCTGAGGCTGGAGATCCGGCCGTGGCGGTTCGTGACACGGTCCAGCGTGTCGTCATGGAAAAGGAGCACCACCCCATCGGCCGTAGTGCGCGCGTCGGTTTCCAAGTGCGTGAAGCCAAGCTCAAGCGCGGCCCCAAAAGCCGAGGCCGAGTTCTCGAGTCCGTCCGGCGAAAACCCGCGGTGCGCGAAGGCAAGCGGCGCGGTTTGTCCGTCAGGACGGCTGAAGAAGGGCAAGTTGAGGCTCACACGGGTAGCGTAACCCGCGGCGGGGTGGCCGGATGATCCAGTCAGGACTCCTGCCGGACGATCTCCACGCCGTCGCCGCAGTGCACCAGCGTACGGCCGCGGCCGCCGTCGAGATTTACCCAAACAACGCTGTGGTCGCCGGAGACGGCGTCCACTTGACCGGGGTTCTCGAACCCCGGCGCCAGCTTGACGCGCACGCGGTCCCCGCGGCGCAACTGCTTCCAATGTTCTGCCGGCTCCGCGCGGCGAACCGGGGCGTCGGGCCACCCGGTCGTTTTTCTCTTTGCCATCTTGTCCCCATATTTGTTCGGTGTCGAATGGCAAAAGAGTATGGGGGCAAGTTGAACAGCAGTTGGACTGAAGCTGTGTAATCCGTGAGCGGGCCAAACCGACTCGCATTTGTTGTCGTTTAGCGGCCTCATTACGACAACAAATGCGAGTCAGTCGGGCCCGGTCCGGACGAAAAGTGTTGCTAGATGATGGCGGCGCGGAGTTGCTTCGCGGCCAGTGCGGGGTCGTCTGCGCCGTAGATGGAACCGCCGACGACGGCGACATCCGCTCCGGCGCGCTGGACGGCTCCGATGGTGGACAGGTTCACACCGCCAGCGACGGAGAACGGCACACGGGCTTCCTCCCCGGCGCTCAGCAGGACGTCCAGGTTGTAGCCCGGCTTGGCCTGCTCGTCGAGGCCGGCGTGGAACTCGATGAACTTGGCACCGAGGGCCCGGGATTCCTTGGCACGGGTGACTTTGTCCGCGACGCCGATCAAGTCCACCACGATGCCCTTGTTGTGGGCCTTGGCGGCCTTGACTGCACCCGCGATGGTGGAGTCGTCCGCACCGCCAAGCACGGAGACGAGGTCCGCGCCGGCTTTGAACGCGATGTCGGCCTCGAGCTCACCGGCGTCCATGGTCTTGAGGTCGGCGAACACGATCTTGTCCGGATGGGCTTTCTTGATGGCGGTCACGGCGGACAGGCCTTCGCTTTTCACGAGGGGAGTGCCGAGTTCGATGATGTCCACGTATTCGGCCACCTTGCCCGCGATCTCGAGGGCAGCTTCGGTGGTGAGGACGTCGATGGCGACTTGCAGCTTCATGGAAGGGATCTCTTTCCGTAGTTTGTTGTGGAGTTGGTGCAGTGGAAATCAGGGGCTATTCGAGGTTGGCGTGGCGGAGCCAGAGTTCCTCGGCCGGGGTTGCGTCGTTGTCCCACAAGGTCTGGAAGACTGCTTCGGCAACAAGGAAGAGCACCTGCTCGAAAAGGCTGCCGGAGTACTGACAGGACATTGTGGATCCGTGGTCTGTCTTCTGCGCAGCGGGAATGATGACGACGACGTCGGCCAGTTCCGCGAGCGGGGACGTTGCGTTCGTCGTGTACACGGCGATCCTGGCGCCGGCTTTGGAGGCCGTCTCGGCAGCGCGGACGGCGCCGGACGTCGTCCCGGAGCCCGAGGCAAGCAGCAGGAGGTCGCCCGAGCGGATAGCCGGCGTCGTGGTGTCCCCCGCGATGTGCACATCGAAGCCGAGGTGCATCAGCCGCATCGCAGCCATCCGCAGCACAAGGCCGCTGCGGCCGGCCCCCGCAATAAAGATCCGTCCGGTGGCCGAGTTTCCCGCGGCCTGGACTTCCGTGGCCAGGCGGGACAGCTGCAGCAGGTCCACTTCAGCGGCCGTTTCCGCGATCTCGCTACCCACGAGGGCCAAGCTCATGTCGATGTCTTGGCTTAGGTCGACGTCCTGGGCGCCGCGAGCCTGGACGCGATCTAGGTCCGATGCGGCGTGGACAGTCCCTGCGGTGGTGGTCATGCGTTACCTCCTGCTCAGTTGATTGCTCCGTTTGAATCAATCGTTCCGGATTGAACGGATAGGCGTAACGCTGAGCATGGGCAGTCCCAGCTACCCGTTTGGGTAGTGAAGTTCGTGACGATAAAGCTAAAGTGGCGGGATGACCCCAAGCACGTGGACCCTCCTGGAAGCGGTTGCCGCGCTAGCGAACGCCCCGTTGATGAGCATCGCCGAGCGCCTTCGTGAAGCGGCGCTGCCCTACGTGGGCAGCAGCGCGCTGGTCATTTTCACCGAGGACTGCACTGGCCGGCCCCAGAAGAAGGCAGGGGCGGAGGGCATCATCAGCCGCGTCTCCATTCCCGAACTGGACCAGTTGCGCTCCCGCGTCTCCGAAGGCGAGGCCTGGCAGGGAGAAGCAGCTATCGCCGGAGACCAGCGGCACGTTCTTGCCCTGACGTCCGAGACCAATGCACTGCTGACCCTCACTGAGCCGGTCCTGCCCGAAGAACCGTTGGAGCGTGAGTCTGCGCTGAGGATGCTCGACTACCTGTGGCAACTGACGGCGCGGCGCATCCAGGAGAAGGTAGCGGACGCGCCGCCGTCGTACCTCTTGGAATCCCGGGCGGCTTCCGCCGAGCGGCTCCGCGTCACGGCCGAACTCGTGGACAGGCATTCCACCACGCTGGAGACGATGTTGGCGGCGCTACGATCAGGCTCCCTCGACGACGCTGCTGCCCGCAAGGCCGTCACGGACCTCGCCGCTACCTCGCTCGTCAATCTGCGGACGTTGAGCGACCGCACATCGGATCTTGTGGAAGAGCCCGTAGCCACAGCGTTTGAAAGGCTGCGGGAGGACCTCCGCCCACTCATGCACTTCAGCGGGCTCGACATCCAGTTCATCGAGCCACCGGTCAACGGCCGCGCGTTGCCCGGCGAGGTAGCCCACGCTGCCCGGGCGATCGTGCGTGGTCTGGTACTGGCCATCGTGGAGCAGCCCGCGGTGAGGCGTGTGCGGGTGCAATGGGACTGCGACGGCGTGAACCTCCTCATCAATGTGCGCGACGACGGCCTGGGTGAACTGACTGCCGATTCGCCCAACATTGCCCGGCTCAACAGCCGGGTGGCGGCACTGGACGGCCGCATGAACATCGAGGTCATGGCCGGCTGGGGAGCGGACGTTCAGGTGGTCCTGCCGCTGGATTCACCCACCGCTCCCGCAGGCGACATCGGCGGATGGGGCCTGGCGGAGCGCGAAATGGAAGTCCTTCAACTATTGGCTGCCGGACAGCGCAATCGGGCCATTTCCGCGAAGCTGCACATCAGCGAAAACACGGTCAAATTCCATGTCAGGAATATCTTCAGGAAGCTCGGCGTGGGTTCGCGAACAGAGGCCATTGCCTTGGCGCACAGCCACGGACTGCGGACTCAGGGCTAGTCCCGGCCGTATGCAGGGCTGACTAGTCCCCACCGCCACCCTCGCCTCGCAAGTCCCCACCGGCTCCCAGCCTTCGCAAGCTCAGTCAGGGACCCTCGCCGGTGGGGCCCCACGGCCAGGGAACCCTAGCGGCGTGGGCCCCCCGCAGGGAAGCGAGCTTTGCCTCGAGAATCTGGGCCACGCCGTCGTCGTCGAAATGCGGTGCTTGCTGGCCCGCGGCGCTGATGGCCTCGGGGTGGCCGCTGGCCATCGCGTAACCGTCACCGGCCCAGCGCAGCATCTCGACGTCGTTGGGCATGTCACCAAAAGCCACCACCTCAGTGGCCTCGATGCCCCTGGATGCCGCATATACGGCTAGTGTGACAGCCTTGTTGATACCGGGAGCGGACATCTCCAGGAGTGCGGTCCGCGGCGCTGAGTGCGTGGTCTCCACGAGATGCGCGACGGCGGGCTGCACCTCTGCCAGGAATTCGTCCGGGGTGCCGGTGCGTGTCACGGCAAGGAACTTTACGACGGCGTCATCCGCGGTGAGCGTTTCCTCCAACCGCGCGGGAGTGAACTCGGCCAGGAGCTCACTGGTTGGGTTCTCGACAAAGCCCGGCTCAAGGTGGAATCCAGTGAGGGTTTCGGCAGCGAACAAAGCGTCGGGCCGGAGCTGCTTGATGATGCGGCGCGCCTCCAACACGGACTCGATGCTCAAGGCATCGGCGGAAATCAGCTTGTCAGCCTCAAGATCCCACACCACGGCTCCATTGGAACAGATGACGGTGCCAGTGTGGCCGATCTGTTCGCGGAGCGGGTAGAGCCAGCGCGGCGGCCGCCCCGTCACAAACACCACCTCGATGCCCGCGTCACGGCAAGCATGGAAAGCGCGGATGGTGCGACTGCTGATCTGGCCGTCATGGCCAAGGATGGTGCCGTCGATGTCACTAGCTACGAGCCGCATTATGTCAGTCTACGTGGGGTCAGCCTCGGCCATGCCGGCCGGATCTGGCCGCAAAGGCATCCAGGGCGGTAAGGATGTCATCGGACCACCAGTGCCGGCCACGTTTGAATTTATCGAATCCCTGTACCACACCGGCATCTTCCAAGACCTGCATTTGCCGCCAGATGGTCGCCGGCGCCAGGCCGAGCCGTTCCTCCAGGAGCTTGGAGTTTACGACCGGTTGGCGGACCAACAGATCCACGATCTTCCAAGCCGCAGCGTCTCGGCGGGCCTTGATGCCGTTTTCCCACTTGCTTCGTGCGTCTTCGATGTCTCGAGCCAAATGCCGCCCATTGTCAATCGCACGGAACGTCGCTTCGGCCGTCAAAAGGATGATCCTGTCAGGATCACCTTCGCGGTAGGCGGTCAGCGCTTCGTGATAGCCCGTAACGTCATTCAAGAGTCCGGCAGACACGGGAACCGTTACCGTCCTAGTCAGGCCCTTGTTGCGGAGCATGGCGTGGAGCAGTGCCCTTCCAGTGCGCCCATTGCCATCAGTAAACGGGTGGATGGTCTCGAACTGTGCGTGGGCAATGGCAGATTGAGCCAGTATCTGGATGTCATTCCTGGCGGCGTAGGCCATCAGGTCATCCATGAGCTCTGGGACCCGCTTTGCATCCGGTGCGACGAAGTCCGCGCCGACTGGGCTGGCGCTTGAAGTTCCGATCCAGACCGGTTCCTCACGCCATCTTCCAGCGCCACCGGGGTCGGCATGTCGCATCAGGGCCCTATGCATTTCCAGCACGTTGGCTGTCTCCAAGGAGTCAGCGGCAGACAGCGCGGCGTTCATGGCCGCCACGTTGTCCACGACAAGGGTGGCGTTGCGTTTGGAGTCGTCTCCGAGCTCGGCCATACCGATACTACGGGCGTTGGCCGTGACATTTTCGATCTGCGACGACGAGATAGATTCCGTGCGGAGCAAGATGGCAGAAAAGGGGGCGATGTCATTGCCGAATTCATGGTCGAAGTCGCGGATCGCAAGGGCCGCGTCTTCGACTGCCGCGGTCACCTCTCCGGCGCGTGTACAGCGCACGTTGGTGATCATCGGTGGGATGGCGGCCTTGTACGGCAGATACGGGGCTTCGGTCATGTACCGGGGACCCGAACCCAATTTGGCCTGCCACCGGAGGCTTTCCCATTCGAGGACTGGCCAAGCATTGTCATTTGAGCCGCGAACCCGGTCCGGCTCCTTCGGCACGTTGGAGCCACGTCGCTGTTCCACGGGCGCTCCTTGATCTGAAAAGCGGTGACCCGACTGCAAGCACCTGCTCGTAAAGTGAAATCCTATGGGTGGCGGGTTCAAACTATTTCAATTATTGGATGAACTGAAAAGATCTGCGCCGAATGTCTCCAAGTAGACAGCCGCGCCAAGACTAGCGGCGCTCGAAATGGCCCGTGATCACGGCCCGGCCCAGGGAATGTGACGTGAGCTTGCGGACAAGGGCACCGGTGGAGGCGCCCGCGTCGAGGCCCAACTCTTCGACATCGACGGCGTGCACGGCCAGGATGTACCGGTGTGGGCCGTGTCCCGGCGGTGGCGCGGCACCCAGATACCCCGGGAACCCGGCGTCGTTCTTCAACTGGAAAGCACCGGACGGCAGGTGAGAACCGCCCTGAGCGCCGGCGCCGGCAGGCAGTGAGCTCGTACTGGCGGGGACGTTGACCACGGCCCAGTGCCAGTAGCCACCGGCTTTAGGGGCATCGGGATCGAAGACGGTAACGACGTAACCCTTGGTGCCTTCCGGTGCTCCGCTCCAGCTCAGCTGCGGAGATTCGTCCTTGCCCCCGGCCACGCCGAAGCGTTTGCTGGTCTGTGCCGGCTTGAGTGCGTCGCCATCCCTGAGCGAATCGCTGGTGAGGTCGAAGGAAGGGACTCGGGGAAGATCGGCGTAGCTCATGGCTGCCTTTCAATGCTGGCCCCAGCCTCAAGGGCACTCAGGGCGTTGAGTTCCGCGCGGGTCGGCGGGTTCGCGCCTGGCCGGGAGACTGTGATAGCCGCTGCCCGCGCTGCATGGTTGAGGATCCCTTCGAGCACTTCGGCGGGCATCGCATGCAGCTCGTCCCGGTTTTGTGCCCCGGCCAGTCCGTGATCGACGATCCCTGAGAGGAGCGCGGCCATGAAGGAATCGCCGGCTCCCACCGTATCCGCCACGGCTACCTTGGGGGCGTCCACCTGGGTCTCGCCCGAGGCAGTGACTCCCCAGGGTCCGTCCGCTCCCCGCGTGACCACGACGACGGCGGGTCCCGCACTACCGCCCAGGCGGAGCCAGCGCCGGGCCGATTCCGCGACGTCGACGCCGGGATAGAGCCACTCAAGGTCCTCGTCCGAAGCCTTGACTATGTCCGAGAGCGCCACGAAGCGCTCCACTTGGGCGCGAGCATAGTCCCGGTCTGTGATGATGCTGGGCCGGCAGTTGGGATCGAAGCTGATGGTCGCGTTCGGGTGGGCATGCTCGACGGCGGCAAGGACCTCCGCTGCACCCGGCTCCAACATGGTGGCAATGGAGCCGGTGTGCAGGAGGGATGTCCCTTGAAGCATGAACGGTAGTCGCGCTGCGAAGCCGGGGAGCTCCCAGGTGAGGTCGAACGTGTAGCTGGCCGCGCCGTCGTCGTCGATCAGGGCGGTAGCCACGCTGGTGGGATTCTCGTCCGGCGGCAGCGGAACCATGACGGAACTGGATCGCAGGTGGGCTGCGATCGAGTCGCCGTAGGCATCCTTGCCGAAGCGGCCGATGAACTGGACGGCGTGATCCAGCCGGGCCAACCCCACCGCAACATTGAGCGGACTGCCGCCCACGTGGGCGTCGACTCCCGAGGAGCGCTGGACTACATCAACCAGTGCTTCACCTATGACTGTCAGCATGGGACAACTCTGCCACGCAGATGTGGTGCGCGTCTCGCAATGACAGTTGGTGACTTGTCAGCAGCCCGTCACGCCAGCAGCCGCTGCACCAACTCGCGGCATTTCTTGTACGCAACCGCCCTGGGGTCGATCAGGTCGAAATGGTCCCCGGGCACCTTGAGGAGCTGCGCTGCGCCTCCGGATGCAGTGGAAGCGGCAACATAGGCCTCGGACTGGCTGCACGGAACATCTTCGTCAGCGGCAGCGTGGACGGCGAAGACCGGAACACTGATGGGGAGTGACCTCATGGGATCCGCATAAATATGCCGTTTGGGGTACCTTACGGAGTCACCGCCCATCAGGTTGTCGACGGCGCCGTTGCTCAGGTTGAGCCGCTCGGCATCGGCCAGGTTCAGCAGCCCTGATTGGCTCACGACGCCGGTCAGCCTCACTGCTGTGCCGTTGTCGTGCCGATGGAGCTGCCGATCGGCGTCGGGGGCCCCAATCTTGGAGAGCTTTTCACGGCCGGCTGCCCAGACCGCAAGGTGGCCGCCCGCGGAATGTCCCAGCGCCACCACTTTGTCCAGGTTGAGTCCGTGCGTGCCGGCAATCTCGCCCAGATGGTCGATTCCATCGAGGACGTCTTCGAACGTGTGCGGCCACCCGCCACCGTTTCCCGCCCTGCGGTACTCAAGGTTCCAGGCGGCGATTCCATGCGCGGCGAGGTCCCTGGCAATCGGTTCACCGAGCTCTGCGCCGTATTGCGAGCGCCAATAGCCGCCGTGGATCACCACCACCACTCCGTCGTGCCGACTGCGGTGCGCCTCCAGCGAGTTGTCTGGTACGAACAGCTCGCCCCATTGGCTGGAGTGGTCGCCGTAGTAATACTTGTGCCGCTTCATCGTGTCCTCCTTTGTGCCGAGCCTATCGTGGAGGACACCGCGGAGGGGGAGCCGAGGTCAGAGCGTCAACGCAAAGCCTTTCTGGATCAACAGCGCGAGCGTAACCTCAGGGGTGAAGCGCTATCCCCGCTTCACCCTCGCGGCGTCGCGGGAAATGCTCCAAATCCGGAGGTGATTTCAATGATCCGTCGTATCTCCGCGTCGGTTCTTGTGGCATTGACTTTGAGTGTGCTGGCCGTTGCTTCGCCCGCATCGGCGGCAAACCCGCCTGGAACCGGCCGGCCCAGTCAGTCCTGCCAAGCGCTGGAACCGAACACCCCGGGCAACGCCGCCAATAGCCCAGGATCGCCGTTCAACGAGCCAGGCATCAACAGCACAAACGGCGGCGTAGGAGGGCAGCACTACTCCCCCACTTCCCAATACGATGTCGCCTGCTTCCAGGTGTCGCATCGGTAACGCCTGAACGACTTCGATCTAGCGCAGCCAGCTCCCGAAAACTGTCAGCCCGTCCCCGTAAGCTGGAGGTATGGCTAGCAATTGGGACAGCTTGGATCCTGAGCTGCGCGAATCGGTACAGGCGAACGTGGAGCTCTATGCCCGCGTCCGGCCTGCCTTGAAGCTTGTCACCCGGGACGTCCTGCTGACTCTGCGGGACATGCTCAAGGACAGCGAGTCCGTGCCCCTTTTCGTCACGGGACGCACCAAAACGGTCGAATCCTTCAGGGAAAAGATCTCGCGCACCGAAGCGCCGCTGGAGGGCGGCCCGCGGGTGCTGAAGTTCCCGGACCCGTTCCGGACCTTGAACGACATGGTGGGGCTGCGCGTCATCACCAAGCTTCCGGCCGAGAACGCCGCGGTGGCCAACCTCATCAAGCGCCAGCGCCAGCTTTTCGATTGCCGTGGCGATCTTGAGAAGGACATCGGCTCCATCGAGTCCGGCACTTACGGATATTCGAGCCGCCACCTCATCCTGCGCACCATCCAGAACGAAACCGTGAAGGCCTACCAGCAGGTCTTCAATCCGGACATTCCGCCGAATGGCAGCTACTTTTTCGAATGCCAGATCCGCACGGTTTTTGCGCACGCCTGGAGCGAGATCGAACACGACATCCGGTTCAAGGCCGAGGATCCACGCGCCTGGACGCCACACTTCGACCGCCAATTCACCGCAACCGCGGCCATGTTGGAAACAGTGGAGAGCGCCTTCGCCGATCTCCACGAACGCTACGAGGAAGTCCGCGGCTACTGGGATCTGGAGGGCGAAGGTTCCATGCCCCTCACCCCCAACCGTGTGCGGGACGTCTGGCGGACGCTGCTTCCGCACGTTGACCGTAAAGTTGACGACGACTGGGGCTGGGCTGCGGAGCTTCTCGCTGCACACGGGCTCAGCAAGACCGTTGAACTCGCCGGACTCCTCAGCGCCAACCGGATCACCGAGGTCCGCAAAGCCTTGGACCATCGCTACTCCCCCGGACCGGACCGCCTTCTGGATGATCTCCTGCTGTGGCAGTACGGCAGGGAACACATCGACCTCACCGCCGAGGCTCCCGACGTCGTCCCCCACCCCCGGCGGGACAGCCTCCAGCGGCGCCTCAAGCAGATTGAGCGGTACCGCCTGACCAACGGCTAAGCTGCCGGACGGCCCAACTAGTCCCCACCGCCACCCTCGCCTCGCAAGCTCGGCCAGGGAACCCTGGCGGCGTGGGCCCACGCAGTAGTTGTCATTATGAGGGCCTAAAACGACAACAAATGCGAGTCAGTTGGGCTGGGAAACGACGGTCATCTGACATATTCTCTCGAATCGGGTCACAGATTCGGTCTACGTTCAACCGCGGTGCCACGATAGACAGATGCTTGAGGCAACAACCAACCCCACCGAAACCCCCGTCCTGAATCCGGCGCTGGCCGCGGAAGCCAAGATCGCGCGGATTGCGGTCACGGTCTTCCCCCTGCTCGTCGTTCTCGCCGGAGTGGCCGGCTTCCTGCTTCCGGACGCCTTCAAACCACTAGGTCCCAGCGTGCCGTACCTCCTGGGCATCATCATGTTCTGCATGGGCCTGACGCTTACCCCACCGGACCATCGGTGGCTAAACGACCCTGGGCGGTGGTGCTGGGAATCGTGGCGCACTACGTCATCATGCCGGGCGCGGGCTGGCTGATTGCCGTGGCGCTCAACCTTGAGCCGCAGCTGGCCGTTGGCCTCATCTTGGTGGGATGTGCACCGTCGGGCACGGCTTCCAACGTCATGGCTTTCCTCGCGAAGGGCGACGTTGCCCTGTCCGTGGCTGTCGCGTCGGTCTCCACCCTCATCGCCCCGATTGTGACCCCGGTGCTGGTGTTCTTCCTGGCTGGGTCATTCCTGAACATCGACGCTGGTTCCATGGTCCTGGACATCGTCAAGACGGTCCTCCTCCCGGTGATCGGAGGCCTGGCGGCGCGTCTTTTCCTCAAGAAGCTCGTCGCCAAGGTGCTGCCGGCGCTTCCCTGGGCGTCCGCCGTCGTGATCTCACTGATCGTCGCGGTGGTGGTGGCCGGTAGCGCCAGCAAGATCGTTGCCGCGGGCGGCATCGTGTTCCTCGCCGTGGTGCTCCACAACGGTTTCGGCCTCGGCCTGGGCTACCTGGCCGGCAAGCTGGGCCGCCTCGACGACAAAGCACGCCGAGCACTGGCCTTCGAGGTCGGCATGCAGAATTCCGGCCTTGCCGCCACCTTGGCCACGGCACACTTCACCCCGTTTGCTGCGTTGCCGTCCGCAGTTTTCTCGCTCTGGCACAACGTGTCCGGCGCTATTGTCGCGGCCTGGTTGGCGCGGAAGCCGCTCAAGGAGGGCTGACGGCTACGGCGTCCGGAACTCCCAAGGCGCGGCCATGGTAGTTCCAACGCCGATGGTGCGGCCTGAGAGCCGGTCTAGGAGGAGCGTGATGGCGCCTTCGAGGGCTTCCGGTTCCGGGGTCCCACCGGCGGATCCGGGGGCCAGGACATCAAAACCGGCAGGCTGCATGGTGTCCGAGATGACAACCTGGGCCACTCCCCGCCGGGCGAGCTCGCCCACCGTGAGGTCAAGAAGGGTGCCGGGCGGAAGGGCACCAATGATGGCGCCGTCCGCACCGCCGGAGAGCATGAACCGCCGCCACCCTTCGCCGATGAGGATCACCGGCTGGTAGCCATGCTCCGGCAAGATGCGTGCAGCAGCCGTAGCCAAGGCACGGTCCCAGGCCCATTCGAGATCGCCGATGGCAATAGCGACCAGATCGGTCTTGCCGCGGCGCATTCCGCGAGCCGCCTGGTTGGGCACGTAACCCAGCTCCTTGGCAGCCGCCTGCACGCGCGCTTGCGTTGACTCGCTGATGCGGGTGGTGCCGCCGTGGCGTCCGGACAAGACGTAAGACACGGTGGTGAGGGAAACGCCGGCGCTCTTGGCGACGTCCCGGATGGTCGGCTTCGATCCAAGTCCCATGGCCTAGCGCTTTCCTTTCTTGCGGGAGCCCTTGCCGCGGCCCTTGTCCGGGTTCGGGGCATAGCGCTGGGCAACGGCCGGCTTCTTGGCCCCGGTGCCGCGCCGGTCCGGCTTCGGTGCCTTCTTGGGCTTCTCCTGCTGCGCCGAAGGCTGCCGAGAGCTCTGGGCCGTTCGGCCGCGGACGATCCCGATGAATTCCTCAATGACCTCGTTCGTGGCGTCGCTCGGCCACGCCAAGCCGATCTGCGTCCCTTCCGCCCCGGTCAGGCGACGCGCCACCGTGTCCTTGACGTTGAAATGCCGGGCCACGGACATCGGCAGGATCACGAGGCCGGCCCCGGAGGCCACCACCTGCATGGCCATCTCTGGCCCGCCCATCTCGCCGACATCCAGGAAGTTCTCTTCCGCGAGATCCGCCAGTGCCACCTCTTCAAACACGGAGATTTCGTGGCCCTTCGGGGCCACCACCACGGGTTGCTCTTCGTAGAGCGGGATGACGTTGAGCCCCTCGCGGTCCACTGGCAAGCGAACGAAGCTGAGGTCCGCGGAACCGTCGCGTAACACGGCAAGCTGCGCGCCGTCGTCGGACATGAACGAGTGCAGCGGGACACCAGGCATGCGCTCTTCCCAGCGCCGGATCCACTTCCCGGGCGTCACGCCGGCGACGTAAGCGAAGCACAGCTCGCGGGGGCCGCTGGATTCGGCATCGGAGGCGTCGGGGGCTCCGGAGTCGGGCAGGGATTCTTGATCGGCAGGCACCAGTTCACAGTACCGCGCACCATCCGGCAACGCAGCGCCCACCAAAAGCTACGCCGCGTACACTTGGACTGCCGTGGCCTTGACCACAAAATAGACGCGCAACCCCGGTTCGAGTCCCAGCTCGGCGGACGCAGCGGGTGTGATGTCCGCTGCCAGATCTCCGGCCCGGACCCGGATGTGGTCACCGTGCGGTTCAAGGTCCGTGATCGCGACCGGGAATGAGTTGCGCGGGCTGCCGTGCGCGGCGTCGAGGAACACTGAAACGGCCGACGGCGGGAAGGCGGCGACGCCGGGCTGGCCCGGTTCCGCTTCATCATCCAGATGTCCCGCGACGTGCAGGCTGGCGCTGTCCGCAAGACTGGGGCCGCCTGCAACGCTGGCGCCCGCCGCGGCGGACGTCCTCAGTCCATCCTCCGTGACCGTGCCCGCGAGGAGGTTCACCCCGGCCAGTCCCGCGGCGAATTGGCTTCGAGGCCGTCGGAATACCTCACGGGTGGGGCCTTCCTCCACAATCCTGCCCTTTTCCATAACGATCACCCGGTCCGCGAGAATGAGGGCATCCAAGACATCGTGAGTGATGATGACGGCGCGACGCCCGGACAGCACGCGCTTGAGGAGCCGGCGCAGGTGTGGAGCGGCATGGATGTCCAAGGCAGACATCGGCTCGTCAAGGAGCAGCAACTCGGGACTCGCTGCCAACGCCCGGGCCACGGCAACGCGCTGGGCCTGCCCACCGGACAACTCGCCGGGCTTCCGTTCAGCCAACTGTGCGGCGTCGACTTCGGCAAGCCAGTGCCGTGCCGTTTCGCGTGACTGCGCCCGCGAAGCACCTGCGCTGCGCGGCCCGAAAGCCACATTGTCAAGGACACTCAGGTGCGGGAAAAGCAATGGTTCCTGGGCAAGCAGGGCCGTCCCCCGAAGGTGCGGCGGGGTCCACACGCGGCTACCGCCGTCGAGGTTGAACAGGACCCGCTCCCCCAGGCGGGCGGAGCCGGCGTCGGGCCGCAGGAGTCCCGCAGCGACGGACAGCAGCGTCGATTTTCCGGCCCCGTTCGGTCCGAGGATCGCCACGGTTTCCGCCTGTCCAAGACTCAATGACACGTCCAGGTTGCGGGAGCGGACGGTGGCGTCGATGTGGAAATTCACGCCGCGGCCTCCGCCGGGATGTCGGCGCGGTGCGGACGCCGGTAGGACAGCCCGACGACGATCACCGCCACCGCAACAAGCACGAGCGAAAGGGCGACGGCGGCATCCGCGTCGGTCTCGCGCTGAAGGTAGATTTCCAGCGGCAGCGTTCGTGTGACTCCCTGCAAGCTCCCTGCGAAAGTCAGCGTGGCCCCGAATTCCCCGAGGCTGCGTGCAAAGGACAGCACCGCTCCGGAAGCGAGCCCGGGAAGGACCATAGGCACGGTCACGCGGCGCAGGATGGTGGTGGGGCGGGCGCCAAGCGTCGCCGCAACGGCCTCGTAGCGGTTGCCGGCCGTCCGCAGGGCGCCCTCGAGGCTGACTACAAGGAACGGCAGGGCGACGAACGTCTGCGCCAGGACCACCGCCGTCGTCGAAAAGGCGATCTGGATTCCCACGAGCTCAAGGTTCTTGCCCAGAAGCCCCTGGCGCCCAAAGGTGTAAAGCAGGGCAATGCCACCCACCACCGGCGGCAATACCAAGGGCAGGAGGACGAAGGCGCGGAGGAGCCGCTGCCCGCGGAATGGCCGGCGTGCAAGGACCAGCGCCAAGGGGATGCCGAAGAGGACGCAGAGGGCAGTGCTCCCGGCGGAAGTACGGAGGCTAAGCCCCAGCGCGGTCAGGGAGGACTCGGAGGTTACCAGCGGGATGAACCGGGACCAATCGACCTTTGCCACCATGGCAGCCAACGGCATCAGGACGAACAAGCCACCCACTGCCGCCAAGCCGTAGACCCACCGTGGAACCCCGCTGTAGTTCATCAACGCCTACGGTACGCCAAAGCCCGCGTCTCCCAGGACTTTCTTGCCCTCGCTGCCAGTGACCAGGCTGATGAATGCGGTGGCCAGGTCCTTGTGCTTGCTGGTGCCCACTGTGGCGATCGGGTAGGTGTTGACGGCGTTGCTGGCCTCGGGGAACGGAACCCCCTTGACCTTGTCACCGGCGGCCTTGACGTCGGTGACGTAAACCAAGCCGGCGTCGGCCTCGCCCGAGCTCACTTTGCCCAGGACATCGGTTACGGAGGACTCTTCGCTCACCGGCTTGATGGTGGTGCCGGTGGCCTTTTCCACGCTCTGGGCGGCAGCCCCGCACGGCACCTGGCTGGCACAGACAACTACCTTCACACCCGGCTTCGCTAGGTCCGCGAAGGAAGCGATCGACGCCGGATTGGCCGGCGGGACGGCGATGGTCAGGACGTTCGTGGCAAAGTTCGTTGCCTTGCCGTCCACAAGGGAGGCGTCGGAGAGCTTGCCCATGTTCTTGGTGTCCGCGGAAGCGAACACATCGGCGGGGGCTCCCTGGGTGATCTGCGTGACCAAGTCCGAGGAGCCTGCAAAGCTCAGGACCACTTTGGTGCCGGGGTTCTTGGCTTCGAACTCGGAGGCCAGCTTGGTGAATGTTGCTTTGAGGGAAGCGGCGGCATAAACCGTGACGGTACCGGAGAGCTGGGGCGAGCTACCGCTTGGGGAACCGGTGCTTCCAGCGCTGCTGCTTGTGGCACTGGGCGAACCGGCTCCGGGGGTGCCGGCGCAGCCAGCGATTCCGGCAATCAGGCTCCCTGCTGCCAACAAAGCCCCAACGTTCCTGCGGGCGATTTTCACGTGATGCTCTTTCCCTGCGCTGTTTCAACAATGACGGTGGTGGCCTTGACGACGGCCGTTGCAACGGATCCCAACTCGAGGCCAAGTTCCCGGACGGCTTCGCTGCTCATGAGGGAAACCACGCGGAAGGGTCCGCATTGCATCTCGACTTGGGCCATTACCTTGTCCGTGGTGATGCCTGTGACGAGGCCTACGAAGCGGTTGCGCGCAGAACGGCCCACTTTGCTGGGGTCCTCGGGCAGCGCCGCCTGCTCACGGGCCAGGTGGGCAAGCTCGAGCCCGTCTACCACCAGGCGGCCGGACGCGTCCTTTGTTCCCGTGAGGGCTCCGTGATCAATCCAACGGCGGACGGTATCGTCACTCACTCCGAGGAAGCGGGCGGCCTCGGAGACTCGTATATGCGGCATGAATTCATCCTAGAACCTCATATGCGCTTTCAATAAGAACTATTGACCGCAAAACCGTATGTGACTGACTG
This sequence comes from Arthrobacter sp. MMS18-M83, assembly GCF_026683955.1. Taxonomy (NCBI): domain Bacteria; kingdom Bacillati; phylum Actinomycetota; class Actinomycetes; order Micrococcales; family Micrococcaceae; genus Arthrobacter; species Arthrobacter sp. MMS18-M83. The sequence continues at coordinate 1,619,611 of NZ_CP113343.1, forward strand.
TCCGCCCGATCCCTCCGCCGCGGAGCGCGCGGAGCAGCGTCCGGGCGATCCCGCCGGCCGCTGTGCCACTTCACTGCGGCGGCAGATACCCTTGAACCATGACCTCTGCAAACTCCCAGTCCATGAAGCCGGCCACCGTTGCCAAGAAACTTGGCATCTACCTGCCCGCAACACCCCAGGAGTTCCAGGATTCGGAAATCACCCGCGCCGATTTCGCCGAGCTCCAGGCCAACGCACCGGAGTGGCTCGCCGAGCTCCGCCGGACCGGTCCGCACCCGCGTCCCGTGGTTGCCCAGAAGCTGAACATCTCCATCAGCGGTCTCGCCCGTGGTGGCATCACCGAGCCCCTCACGACGGCGGAAATCACCGAACTGCTGGAAGCCCCGCCCCAGTGGCTCGTCGTCGAGCGCGCCACCCACGCAGCCGTACGTTCCGAGGCGAAGCGCATCAAGGAAGAAGCTGCCAAAAAGGAAGCTACCCAGGAAGCCAAGGCAAACGCCTCAGCCAAGCGGGACGCGCCCAGGACATCCAAGCGGGACCACGCTTAAGCTCCACCCGAGTTATTCAAGAGGAAGGCAGATCACCCCAGCCGGGGTGAACTGCGTTCCTGCGTTTGTGCCCCAATCAGGCCCTCGCCTCCAACGTTTCCTCGGCGCATACTGAATTTAAAGCGGTGCGCATTCGCTTGGAGGTGGTCCGATGCCCGCCACAACTGGGGTCCAGCTGACGGTCTGGCAGATCGGACTGTGGGCAATTTTGCTCATGTGCGCTGTTGCCTTGACGGTTCACGCCGTCCGTAAGGGCGTCGCACAAGGAGCTCCCGACGGCGGACACGTCACCTTGGCCGGGCCGCCCGCCCACCGCGACCGTGACCTTGTCAAAGAGCCCGACGCCGTCTTCTGGAACGTTTTTGCCGGGCTGGTGGTGGTTGTCCCAGCCGTCGTCATCCCCGCGTTGGCCTCGCCCGCCGTCGGGCTCTTGATGCTCATCCTGGGCATTGGTGCCGCGCTTGCGGCATTCTCCGTCGGGCGGAAACTGGAGCGGAAGCGCCAGAGCAGGCCGGAAAACCGGCCAGGGTATGCCGAAGCCGCTGCCCGTCACGACGCCCTCTTGGCTCGATGGCAAAGGTATGAACTGGATCCCGCCAAGGGCATCGACTTTCCAGGCATGAGCGACGTCAACGTTCCCCAAACCGCCGCGTTGATCCGCGCCCTCCAAGAAGCCCAGCGCTGCCGCATCGCCGCCGGGACGGACTATCCCCGCGCCGTCGAGCAGTTGGACGTTGCCATGGCGGAGGCAGAAGCAGCCGCAGGCGTTTCTGCTCCCTAAAGGCCTCGTTGAAGGCTTAGGGAATAGCCCCGATGTGCACCAAGAGCTCGCGCTCCGCCCCGTCCAGGTAGCGGCGCAACTCGGCTGCGGCGTCTTCGCGCTGACCGTTGCGGATCTGGGCAACCAAGGCAGCATTGCGTTCCACATAGTGGCCGTGGAAGTCGGGGGTGGTGGCCATGGCGTGGAAGACCAAGCGCATCTCGGCCAGCACCTTCTCCATCAGGGCGTCCAAGGAGGCACTTCCGGACAACGACACCAGGGCTTTGTGCAGTTCCTGGTTGGCGTCTGCCATGCCGGCAACCGATCCTTCCACGAGGGCTGCCCGGGCCTTATCGATAATGACGTCCATGGCATCGAGGGCTTCGGCGGGGACGTCTCCCCATAGAACGGCCGCTGGTTCGATAAGGCGGCGCACCCGGTAGATCTCCCGGACGTCGTCGGCTCCCGGGGCGGCCACGAACACCCCACGGTTAGGGATGCGCTGGACCACGGATTCACCGGCAAGCACGGTGAAAGCCTCCCGCAGGGTGTTCCGGGAAACGCCGAGTGCCTCGGACAGGGCCTTCTCGGAAAGCTTCGTGCCGGGCGGCAACAGGCCGTCGGAGATGCGCTGCCGAAGCTGGGCGGCAACCCACGCTCCAGTGTGGGCGTGGGTGGCGTGGCCGGCATCGGCGATTCCTTGCAGCGCAGCGTTCATGGGCATGCTTCCAAATCTACCGAATGGCGATGCCCGACGGATTTTGCAGGATCATTCCGTCCATGCCTCGGACGCGACCCTGAAATCCGCGGCAAAAAAGGGTGCCCCCTCGAATGATCCAGCAGAATGTGCCGGCGCACCCGACGCAAACGCCTCAGCCGATGCTCGCGAGCACCTCTCCGCGCCCGACGGCGGTGCCCGGCTCTTGGGGACCCCGCGCCACGGTGCCGGAACGGTGGGCCGGGACGGTGGTTTCCATCTTCATGGCCTCCAATACGGCCACGGGTTGACCAGCTTCCACGGCCGCACCGTCCTCAACCAGCCACTTCACCAGCGAGCCGGACATCGGCGAGGCCAGTCCGGCGTCGTCGGCCACATCCGGAGCCGTAGCCGTAGAGGCTGAACCGCCGCCGCCGTTCATCAGCGCTTCAAATAGGCGGGCGGGGAGGCCAAGCTGGACCGCCTTGCCGTCGAGTTCCACTGTGAACGTGCTGCGTTCGGAACCAGGTGCCACCCGCGCGATCTCGGGAGACGCAGCCAGCTCTTCGGCGAACTCCGTCTCGATCCACGTGGTGTGGACGCCGAGCTTGTCTTCCGAGGTGAAGGCTTCGTGGCGGACCACTGCCCGGTGGAAGGGCAGCACGGTGGGCAAACCCTTGATCTGCATCTCGTCCAGGGCAGCCCGGGCGCGGCGCAGGGCCTGCTGCCGGTCTTCGCCGCGGACAATCAGCTTGGCCAGGAGGGAATCGTATTCTCCAGGAACTACCGAGCCGGATCGAACGCCCGAGTCCACGCGGATGCCTGGTCCCGTGGGTGCTTCGAACACGTCCACGGTGCCGGGGCTAGGCAGGAAGCCTCGCGCAGGATCCTCGGCGTTGAGGCGGAATTCGAAGGCGTGGCCGGTCGGCTCGGGGTCCTCGGTCAGGGAGAGCACACCGCCTGCGGCGATCCGGAACTGCTCGCGGACCAGGTCCACGCCGGACGTTTCCTCGGTGACGGGATGTTCAACCTGAAGGCGTGTATTAACTTCCAGGAAGGAGATGGTGCCGTCCACGGCCACGAGGTATTCGACGGTTCCGGCGCCGTAGTATCCGGCCTCACGGCAAATGGCCTTGGCCGATTCGTGGATGAGAGTGCGCTGTTCCGGGCTCAGGAACGGCGCGGGGGCTTCTTCCACGAGCTTCTGGTTGCGGCGCTGCAGGGAGCAGTCGCGGGTACCGAGCACCACAACGTTGCCGTGCATGTCGGCCAGGACCTGGGCTTCGACGTGCCTTGGCTGGTCCAGGAATCGTTCAACGAAGCATTCGTCGCGGCCGAAGGCTACCTTGGATTCGCGGACGGCCGATTCGAAGGCGTCCTCGATGTCTTCCAGGCGTCGGGCAATCTTGAGCCCGCGTCCGCCGCCACCGAAAGCCGCCTTAATGGCCACGGGCATGCCGTATTCCAGGGCAAAAGCAAGGACCTCAGAGGCGTTGGCCACTGGCCCGTCGCTGCCCGGGACAAGCGGAGCTCCGGCGCGGACGGCGATCTCGCGGGCCGTCACCTTATTGCCCAGCTCCCTGATCGACTGCGGCGCGGGGCCGATCCACGTGAGCCCGGCGTTGATCACGGCCTGTGCAAAATCGGCGTTCTCGGACAGGAAACCGTATCCGGGATGGACCGCGTCGGCACCGGCGCGGCGGGCGACATCGATCAGCTTGGTGATGTCCAAGTAGGTCTCGGCGCCGGTGGATCCGCCCAGCGCGTAGGCCTCGTCGGCAAACCGTACGTGGAGGGCATCGGCGTCGGGGTCGGAGTACACGGCAACGGATTGCAGGCCCTCGTCGGAGCAGGCGCGGGCAATCCTTACGGCGATCTCGCCGCGGTTGGCGATTAGGACCTTTTTCATGGCTGGGTTCCTTCGGGGACGACGCCGGTAGCGGCAAGTTCAAGGGGTTCTAGGGTTGCGGGGTCCACGATCGTGAACCGCACGCTATGACCGGGCGGCAATTGCGCCGCCGTCGGGATGTCTTCGGGTACGACGACGGCAATCACCGGATAGCCCCCCGTCACCGGGTGGTCGGCCAGGAAGAGGACGGGATGTCCGCTGGGCGGGACCTGGAGGGAACCGGCAACGGCGCCCTCGCTGGGAAGCTCGCCGGCGCCGCGTTCAGGGACACAGTTGCGTTCAGGGACACCGTTGCGTTCGAGGGCACGGCCGCCTCCGGGCGCGAGCCGCACACCGATTCTGTTGGACTGCTCGGTGGTGATCCAGTCCTGCCCGGCGAGCGACTTGAGCGAGCCGGAATCAAACCAGTCGTCCCGGGGGCCCAAGGTGACGCGGAGTTCCGCAGCTGCAGTTCCCAGCCGCAGCGTGGACTCCTCGGGAGCGCCGACCATCTGGAACAGCGGCGCTTTCCCCACGGGCAGGCGCATTCCGGCAGACAGCGGCGCGGGTCCGATTCCTGACATCGAGTCGCTCGAGCGGCTGCCAAGAACTGGCTGCACATCGAGCCCGCCACGGACGGCAAGGTAGCTGCGGGCCCCGAGCGATGGTGCGCCCAGGCCAAGGGTTTCGCCGTCCAACAGAGCGAAGGGTGAGCACATGGCGGCCCGGCGTACCGTAGCGCCCGATGCGTCCAGGATTTCCAGGGGCGCAACGGCTCCGGCGATGGCGAGCACTTGGTCGCCGTCGGCCTTGACGGAGAGTCCGCCCAGCACCGTTTCCACAACGGCCGCACCGGGTTGGTTGCCCACCAAACGGTTGGCCTGGCGGGCCGATTGCTGGTCCACGGCACCCGCGGCGGACACTCCCAGGTCCCCCAGGCCGGGGCGGCCGAGGTCCTGGATCAGGGACTGCAGACCAGGTGATCCAACCACCAGGGCGGGGCCGGCGACTTCCTCGGCAGCGGGGCGCTGCGGTGGCGTCAACTCAACCGCCTCGCGGACCGCCACATACCGGACCGTGTCTCCTGGACGAACCAGCGCTGGCGACTCCCGCTCGAGATCCCAGAGGACCGCCGTCGTACGCCCGATCAGCTGCCACCCGCCCGGGGACTGCCGCGGGTAGACGGCGGAGAACGTCCCACCGAGCGCAACGGAACCGGCTGGAACCGCGGTGCGGGGCGAGCTGCGGCGGGGAACGTCGAGGCTGTGGTTCTCGCCGAGCAAATACGCGAATCCCGGGGCGAATCCGCCGAACGCGGCGGTCCAGAGTTGCCCGGTGTGGGCGGCCACGACGCCGTCCGCCCCCAGCCCGGTGAGCATGCCCACCTCGGCGAGGTCCTCGCCGTCGTACACCACCTCAATGGTGACTTGGCGGGGACTGTGTTGCGGCATCTCGTGCAGGTCAACATGCCCGACGGCGGTGCGCGCCGCGAGTGCCTCGGCGTGTGTGCCGAACTTGAGTAGTACGGTCGCCGCTGCGGCGATCGCGTCAAGCTGGCCGGGCAGCGGCTCAGCAAGCAGCCGGGAATGAAACGCCAGCACGGCGGCGAGGTCGGAGAGTTTCACCAGCAGGGCGCGCGGACCTGCCCAACGTATTCCTGTGATGCTCAAGCGAAGCTCCGAACGGTGACGCCGGCAGCTTCGAGCCCGCTGCGGACGGCGGCTGCCATGGCTACGGCGCCGGGAGTGTCTCCGTGGACGCAGATGCTTTCGGCGTGGACGTCCAGCAGGGAACCGTCACGGGCCACGATTTTGCCCTCCAGTGCAAGGCGGACCATGTTCTTGGTGATGGCAGCGTGGTCGTGCAGCACGGCATCCTGTTCGCGGCGGGATACGAGGGTGCCGTCAGGGTTGTAGGCGCGGTCGGCGAACGCCTCGGCTACTGCACGGAGGCCTTTGGCTTCGGCTTTGGCGAGTGCGACGGAGCCCGGCAGGAGAAGGAGTGGGAGTCCGGGGCTGAAGGCATGGACGGCGTCGACCACTGCCTGTGCGTGAACCTCGTGGTGGACGATCGCGTTGTAGAGGGCGCCGTGCGGCTTGACGTATTTGATCTCGGAACCAGCCGCGCGGGCCAGAGCCTGCAGCGCGCCAAGTTGGTAGAGAACGTCGTCGGCCAGTTCCGTGGCGGAGCAGTCCAGGAAGCGTCGGCCGAAGCCTGCGAGGTCCCGGTAGCCTACGTGTGCGCCGATGGTTACTCCGGCGGCAACGGCCTCGCGGCAGGTACTGGCGATGGTGCCGGGATCTCCGGCGTGGAATCCGCAGGCCACATTGGCGCTCGACACGTAACGGAAGACGGCTGCGTCGTCGCCCATGGTCCAGTTGCCGAAGGATTCTCCGACGTCGCTGTTGAGGTCGATATAAGGCATTGTGATCCCCGTCTCAGGTTGAATACTCCACCATCATGCCTGAAACGCCAAGATTGTTCAACAATCTTGGCGCTGGGGATCGGGACGGAATTTCAGACGTGAGGTCTCGACCCTTTCACCGAGCGAAAGAGTCGAGACCTCACGTGTGAATTGGCTAGGCCACTGGTACCGCGGCGACGCGGTTGTTCGCGGTGACAATCCGGGCGGCCGTTGCTTGGCCCATCCGGACTGCGCCGTCCACGTGCTGGTAGCCCTCAGCAGCCAAATCGGAGGAGGACCAGTAGATGGGTCCAACGTTGGCGTGCTGGTCTTTGCCATAACGGTGCAAGCCACCCAGGTCGTAGCTGGCCGCGTAGGCTCCGCGGGTCCATTCCTCGGAACCCCAATCGGATTCGTAGTAGACCTCGGTGTCCAGGGCCTTCTCGCCCAGGAAGCCGGCGATGGACTCAAGGACGGCCTTCTTGCGGTCCTCGGCGCTGAGTTCGAAGACGGCATCTGCCTTTTCGTCCGAGATGAAGCCAACCAGCGTGCCGCGGGTGTCTCCGTGGTTGGTGTTGTCGTAGACCTCCTGGACGAGGGCGCCAGCACCAAAACCCGTGCCGGACAGGCCGTCTTCGCGCCAGAACGGCGTGCTGTAGACGGCGTGGACCTTGATGACCAAGCCGAGGGACTGGTGCTGGTGCATCTGGTGCTGGCGGCGTGGCAGTGGCGGGTTGAACGACACGCGCGAATAGAGGTTCGGCGGGACCGCCATGATCACGAATCGCGCATTGACGGTTGCGAGCTCGGACTCAACAGTGACACGGTGGCCTTCGTCAGCCGGCTCCCAATTGATGGTGCGGACCGGGCTGTCAAGTACGACGTCGTCACCCAGTTCGGCGGCAATCAGCAGGGACACCTGCTGCATGCCGCCGATAACGCGCTTGTCCAGGATGAAGTCTTCGTCGGTGAGGTTGGAGAAAGAACCTGCCGAAGCTGCCATCAGCACGGCCTGCAGCGCGGAGAAAGCATGGGCCGGCTTGGTGAGCATTCCGCCGGCGATGAAGAGGCCGATGTTGTTGCAGGCTTCCTCGTCCGCCGAGTTCTGGCGCAGCCAGTGGTGGAAGGAGATGGTGTCCAGGTCGCGGGCCTTGGGGTGCGCCCAGGGCTCCTCGGCGCCAATCTCTGCGGCGAGGCCGTCCAGGATGGCGGTGAGCTTGTCCATTTCGGCCGCAGTGGTCTCGCTGACCGGGAAGGACGCCCCGGCGTAGCGGGTGCGGCTGCCATCCGATGCCAAGTACACGGATTCGCCGTCACGGTAGCGGGAGTACGTCTTCAGGCCGAGCTCGTCCAGGAGACCCATGAGGGCGGTCTGGTCCGGGGACACCCATTGTCCACCGATTTCCAGCATGGCGCCGTCAATGGTGTCGGTCCACGTGCGTCCGCCGACGCGGTCACGGGCTTCAAGCACCGCAACGCTGAGTCCGGCCTTCTTCAATTCGCGTGCGGCCGTCAACCCCGACGGACCGGCGCCGACAATTACGACGTCGCGATCAAGATTCAACATGATGTCCTTTCCGTGGCCGTCCCCGTTGGCTGACCAGTAAATGAATGACGTTCATTTATCTCAACTGTAGCTGGATTGACCACGGCTGTGAAGACCCCAGTGGAATAATGCTGGTGACAAGCCCTCAGAAAGGTCAGCGATGCCCGCACCCACCCCCGCTCCCGGCGAGACCAAACCGCGCCGCAGGGCGGGCCGGCCGATGGCGTCGGTCCTGAACCAGGACGGAATTACCGCTGCGGCGCTTGAACTGGTCAGCAAGAAGGGCTACGACGGCCTCACCATGGCCGCACTCGCTCGTTCCCTCGGTGTGGCGCCGTCGGCCCTCTACAACCACGTGTCCTCCAAAGACGAGGTCCTCAAGCTGGTGGAAGAGGATCTCATGTCCAAGGTGGACTTCGGCGGTTTCACCACGCTGTCCTGGGAAGATGCCGTACGGCAATGGGCCTATTCCTACCGCGGTATTTTCGCAAGGCACACCCCGCTTATCTCGGTGATCGCGGTTCTTCCGGTGACAGACGCCCCACAGACCCTCGCCATGTACGAAGCCGTGACGGAGGGATTCCTTCAGGCGGGCTTCCCGGAAAAGCAGATCATCCCGTGCATCGTGGCACTTGAGGCCTACATTTTTGGAGCTGCCTTCGACGCAAACGCTCCGGCGGACATTTTCGATTCCGGCCGGCTGGCGGACTCTACTCCGCACTTCACGTCAGCGGTCCGCAGCTTGGGCCCCGAGCGGAACAACTATCCTTCGGACCTCGCGTTCAGCATGGGCTTGGATGCGCTGATCGCCGGGCTCGGGGCGCTGCGCACCCAGCCCAAGTAGCTCGCAGTTGTTGTCGTTATGAGCCCTCAAAACGACAACAACTGCGAGTCAGTTGGGTGTTAACAAGGGAACCCCGGTCCAAAGACCGGGGTTCCCTAAAATTGCGTGCGCGAGGGGGGATTTGAACCCCCACACCCTTTCGGATACTGGCACCTGAAGCCAGCGCGTCTGCCGTTCCGCCACTCGCGCGCAACTTCTTCCGCCGGGCCGTACCAGGTTTCCCCGGCCTCACCCCTGCGAAAGCAGCGAGATCAAGCATAACGGACAATCACTTGAAAACACCAATCGACCAACGATGGGGCCGTAAGAACCCCGTAAAGCCGCCGATTGTCAGGTCCTCACGGGACGCGGAAATCACACGGAAAGCGAACCGGGACAAGGTGCGCAAGCGAACTTTTCCGGCCTTCCGGGCGTTGTGGAATAAGGCCATTCACAGTCTTGCCCAGTAGTATCGGGATTGAGGACAGGGTCTTTGCGTGCGCTCCGGCAGCTGCAGCGATTCGTCCTGACTACTTATACTGCAGGGCAACGAAACGGAAGGAGAAGGGCCATGGGTTTGCTTGACAGGGTTGAACGCGGCATCGAAAAGGCCGTCCGCGGCGTCTTCTCCACCGGATCGCGTGCGCGTGTGGAGCCGGTGGAGATCGCCAGCAAGCTGCGCCGTGAACTGGACAACAAGTCCATCACCATTGCCGCTGGCCGCACGTTGGCACCCAACGTCTTCGAGGTCCTCTTGAGCAATGAAGACTTCGGTCGCGCCCAGGAGTGGGGAACTCCCCTGGCCGAAGAATTGTGCGATGTCGTGATACAGCACGTGCGCAGCCAGGGTTACATCCTCCAGGGGCCGGTACGGATTTCCTTCGTTCACGACGAAGCCCAGCGCGAGGGCCACCTCGAAATCACCTCCAGGACTGAGAAATCCAACGGGTCCGCCGCGCCCGCTGCTCCGCGGCCCAATGTCCCCGCAGCGCCGAGCCGCCAACCCACAAGGCCCCAGCCCGTCCTGGACATTGGCGGACAACGCTATTCCCTCAACGCACCGTCCGTCGTGCTGGGCAGGTCCTCCGAGGCCGACATCCTGGTCGACGATACCGGTGTCTCGCGCAGGCATTTGGAAATCCAGACAGCTGCCGGAGTCATTCGCGCTGTCGACCTGGGTTCCACCAACGGAAGCTATGTCAACGGCCATAAGGTGGATGGCAGCGTAGAACTTACTGACGGATCGACCATCACCATGGGACGGACCAAGATCATCTTCAGACTTCTTTCCCTGCCTGCTGGTGGGCGCCCGTGAGCGACATCAGCGAACTGACCATCACCGCACTCCGTTTCGGCTTCCTGCTGCTGCTGTGGGTGCTGATCTTCAGCATCGTCTCGACCATGCGCCGAGATCTCGTGATCGGCCGCAAAGCAGCCATGGGAACGCCGACGGCGCGTGAGGTGCGAAAGCATCCTGAGCTCGCCCCTGCGCCGCCCCAGCCCGTGAAGCAGCATGCTCGTCAGCTCGTCGTGGTCGAGGGTCCACTCAAAGGGACCACCGTTCCTTTGGCCGCGAGCCCCATCCTGCTGGGCCGGGCACAAGAGGCCACGCTGGTCCTTGAGGATGACTACGCCTCGGGTCGGCATGCGCGCCTTTTCCCCCAAGGCAGCCGATGGTTCATCGAAGATCTCGGCTCCACCAACGGCACCTACCTCGCCGACCAACAATTGACCCGCGCCCTGCCGGTGGAGCTTGGCGTCCCCGTGAGGATCGGCAAGACGGTCATCGAATTGAGGGCGTAGCCCATGGCTTCCCCCAGACTTCCGAGGGCAAGGCCCTGCCTCCGGAACGCTCGCTGATCATGCGCTACGCGGCGCGGTCCGACGTCGGGCGCATCCGCTCGAAGAACGACGACTCCGCCTATGTCGGCCGCCATCTTGCCGTCGTTGCGGACGGCATGGGCGGCCATGCGGGCGGCGACGTTGCCTCGGCATCCACGGTGCTGGACATGATCCACCTTGACCACGATTCCTATCCGGATGGCGCCGAGACGGTGTTGGCGGACGAAATCCAGACCGCCAATTCCCTTCTCTCCGAGCTTGTCCATGTAGACCCGAAACTCGCAGGCATGGGCACCACTGTCACAGCCCTTCTCCTCGAAGGCAGGCGGCTGCACTTCGCGCACATCGGCGATTCCCGCGCCTACCGTTTGCGCAATGGCAAATTCGAACAGATCAGCGTGGACCACACTTTCGTCCAAAGACTGATCGACGAAGGCCGGCTGCGCCCGGAGGAAGCTGAAACCCACCCGCACAAGAACGTCCTCATGCGCGTTCTGGGCGACGTGGACGCGAGCCCCGAACTTGACCTGGACGTGCTCGACGTCGAACCCGGCGAACGCTGGCTCCTCTGCTCCGACGGCCTGAACTATGTCCAAGGGGCAGTGGTGGAGCAGGTGGTTCGGGAAACCAAGGACCTCGCCGATTGCGCCGAGCTCCTCATTGAGCTCACACTGGCGAATGGGGCTCCGGACAACGTCACCGTGGTGCTCCTGGAAATCGTGGAAGGGGCGGGCGACGAGCTCAGCACGGCCGCCGTCGAGGTCGTCACCCCCGCAACTGTCACCCCAGGAGCAGTCGCCGCACCCAACCCGGCCGCGCCAATCGCAGACGCGCCGAAGGCTGCCGATACGGGCAGAACTGCCGGAATGACCGGTCCGAGCAAGGAAACCACGCTCGATGGCGGCGCGAAGGCGCCTGCCAAAGGCCCCTCAGCCACTAAACCTGCGTTCAGCCAAGCCTCGCCGACGGTCGTACCGGCGGCCAAGCCGAGGGAAGCAACCCTCGACGCCGGAGTTTCCGCCGCCGCCGGTCCCGCCAAACCCGCGGGAGCAACCGAACCTCCGACCGCGACAGACCCCCACTTGGGCGAACACCTATCGGCGGAGATCCTCCGTGAAGAACTCTCAAGCCGGCCGCACGAATTGGTGGGCGCTGCCGCTACGGCGGCCGAAACGGGTTCGATCCCTACCGTGGCTGGACGCAGCGTTGCACGACGCGCTGCCACGGTACTGACGCACAAGGCCGAACAGGACCGCCCGGAGGTACAACCGCTTGTCGCCCGGAGGCGGCGTTGGTTGACGCCCGCAATAGCCGCTCTCTTGGCGATTTTTGTGGTCGCGGGGCTGTGGCTCGGATATGCGTGGACCCAGACGCGGTATTACGTCGGTGAATTCGACCACCGCGTGGCGATCTTCAATGGGATTTCGCAAAGCCTTGGCCCGTTCCAGCTCTCGAAAGTGGAGGCTGTCACGGAGATCCGCGTGGACTCATTGCCGGAATACTCGCGACAGAGCATCCGCCAGACCGTTCCGGCACGCGATCTCGGTGATGCCCAGCAGATTGTAAAAAACCTGCAAGATACTGGCACTACCGGTCTGCCGGCCAATTGCCCCACAGGCACGCCCAGGCCGACGGCAAGCCCCACCGCCACAGCAAGTCCCGCGACAGCAAGCCCCACCGCCACAGCGAGCCCAAGTCCTTCAAACGCGCCGACATCGTCACCCACGTCCACGCCGGTCCCTTCGTGCGCGGTGTCCCCATGATTCAGGCTCTGACTACACCCACGCCGCGCCGCAATGTGGAGCTCGTCCTCCTTATCGTTTCCCTAGCCGTGGGAATCGGTGCAAGCGCCATGGTCGGGCTCAATAGCGCGGCCGCTTTCGACAGCGATTTCTGGTTCCAGTCGAGTCTTCTGGTAGTGGCCGCATTCGCTTTCCACACGGTCTTGAGGTTCCGCGCAAAATATGCCGATCCGATCATGCTTCCGATCGTGGTTGCGCTCAACGGCTTGGGGCTGGCCCTCATCCATCGCATGGACCAGCCCGGAGAAGACACTGGCAACAACCAGCTTCGCTGGACCCTCCTGGCCATGGCCGTGTCAATCGCCGTGATCTGGCTCCTCAAGGACCACCGGCTCCTTCGTCGTTTCACCTTTATCGCGCTGGCGGCCAGTGCGATTTTCCTGGTGTTGCCCCTCGTTCCCGGCATCTCCGCCGGCGAAGTGCTAGGCGCCAGCGTCTGGATCCGCCTGGGTCCCATGACTTTCCAGCCGGGCGAGATCGCCAAGATTACCCTGGCCATATTCTTCGCGGGCTATCTTTCCTCCAATCGGGATCTCATCCTGCTGGCTGGCCGCAAGATCGGCCCCATGCAGTTGCCCCGGTTCAAGGACCTTGGCCCGATGATCACGGCGTGGCTCGTGAGCATCGGCATCCTGGTCTTCCAGCGGGACCTCGGCACCTCGGTCCTCTTCTTCGGCTTGTTCATCGTCATGATCTACGTGGCAACAAGCCGCATCAGCTGGGTGGTCATCGGCCTCATACTGATCCTGGGTGGCGGATTCCTGGCATCGAAGTTCTTTGCACACGTCGCATTCCGCTTGGACAGCTGGTGGAACGCGTTCACTCCGGAAGTCTTCGACCGGTCCCCCGGCGGTAGCGGACAGATCGTCCAAGGCCTCTTCGGCATGGCCGACGGCGGCCTTGCAGGCACGGGGCTCGGACAAGGCAGGCCGGATCTGGTGCCCTTCGCCAACAGCGACATGATCATCGCGCTCATCGGTGAGGAACTGGGACTGATCGGTCTCTTCGCCGTCGTGATGCTCTACATGCTCCTCTTCACCCGTGGTTTCCGCGCAGCACTCGGTGCGCGGGACGCGTTCGGCAAGCTCCTCGCTTGCGGCCTGTCCTTTGCCATCGCGACTCAATGCTTCGTGGTGATCGGCGGCGTCACGCGGCTGATCCCGCTGACGGGGCTCACCACTCCCTTCCTCGCTGCAGGCGGTTCCTCCTTGCTTGCCAACTGGATCATCGTGGGCTTGCTGCTCATGATTTCCCACACCGCGCGAGGCCCGGTAGACACAACGCCCATTACCCATGCCCCCACAGAGGCGGTGAAGACCCCATGAACCATTCCATACGCAACTCGTGGCTGGCAGCCGTTGCCATGTTCGCCCTCCTCTTCGGCGCCATCAGCTATGTCCAGGTCATCGGCGCCGGCGACCTCAATGACAATCCGTGGAACCAGCGCGCCGTCCTGGCGAACTACTGCAACGACCGCGGTGCCATCATCGTGGGCGGCAAGCCGATCGCCGAATCCGTTGCCGGGGACGAAACCTGCAAGTATCAGCGCAGTTACGCCCAGCCGGAACTTTACGCCGGCATCACGGGATACTTCTCCAGGACCTATGGATCCACCGGACTTGAGCAGCAGCTCCGCGATGAGCTGGCCGGCAGCTCCGATCAACTTTTCCTGGACCGCGTCAGCCAGATCTTCCTCGGCAGCCAGCCGAAGGGTGCCTCGGTGGAATTGACTATCGATCCCGCGATCCAGAAACTCGCCTACGACCTCATTCCTGACGGCCAGCGTGGCTCGATCGTGGTCACCAATCCGAAGACGGGCGCCATCATTGCCATGGCTTCCAAGCCGTCCTACGATCCCAACCTGATCGCCACGCATGATTCTGCGAAGGAAAAGGCAAGTTACGAGCAACTCAACCAGGTTCCCGGGATCAACCTGAACCAATCCGTGAGTGGACCCACGGGTGCGCTGCTGGCGCCCGGCTCGGTGTTCAAGCTCGTCGATACTGCGGCTGCCTTGAACTCCGGAAAGTACAACAAGGACAGCGTGCTGCCGAACCCTGACAGCTTGCCCTTGCCCGGTTCCAATGCATCATTGCCCAACTATGCAGGCGGCAACTGCTCAACCCGGAGCACGGCCGATTTCGCCTTCGCCTTGGAGCAGTCCTGCAACACGCCTTTCGCCAGCATCGCCCTCGACTTGGGGCAGAAGGCCATCGCGGACCAGGCAAGCAAGTTTGGCTTCGGGCAGGATTTCGGGGACCTCCTCAAGCTCCAGTCCGCTGTCAGCGTCTTCCCCAAGGACCTGGACCAGGCGCAGCTCGCCCAGTCCGCCGTCGGGCAGCGTGACGTCAGGGCCACTCCGCTGCAGATCGCGCTGATGACCGCGGCAATTGCCAATCATGGAGTCCAGATGAAGCCGAGCCTCATTAAGACGGTGCGCGCCCCCGATCTCCGCGTCATCAGTGAACCCAAAGCCGAGACCTTGCGTACCTCCACCACACCCGAGATCGCCAGCCAGATCACATCGTGGATGACCGACGTCGTATCGAAGGGCATCGCGAGTGGCGCTGCGGTTCCCGGAGTCCAGGTGGCCGGCAAGACCGGCACCGCGCAGTTGGGCGACACGGGCCTGAACAACTCATGGTTTACCGGGTTCGCCCCGGCCAATGACCCGCAAGTGGCCGTCACCATAGTCATGCAAGGTGTTGACGTGTCTACCGGTGCAAAGCTAACCAGTCCGAACGCGAAGAAGATTTTTGAGGCGGTGTTGAATAAGTGAGACCTACGTCAGGAATCACCCTCGGCGGCAGGTTCCAGCTGACCAGTCGCATTGCGATTGGCGGCATGGGAGAGGTCTGGAGGGCCAAGGACCAGATCCTTGGCCGGATCGTCGCAATCAAGGTACTCAAAGAGGAATATACGGGTGACCCCGGGTTCCTCCAGCGTTTCCGCGCCGAGGCCCGCCACACCGCATTGCTAAACCACGTGGGGATCGCCAACGTCTTCGACTATGGCGAAGAAGATGGATCCGCCTACCTGGTGATGGAGCTCGTACCGGGACAGCCGTTGAGCAGCATCCTGGAACGTGAGCAGGTCCTCTCGCCGGACCGCACCCTGTCCATCATTTCCCAGACCGCCCGTGCGCTGGCCCCTGCGCACGCACAGGGCCTGGTACACCGCGATATCAAGCCGGGCAACCTCCTGATCACGCCGGACTTCCGCGTCAAGGTTACCGACTTCGGCATTGCGCGCCTCGCCGACCAAGTCCCCCTCACGCAGACCGGCCAAGTCATGGGAACTGCCCAGTACCTGGCCCCGGAGCAAGCCACGGGACAGACCGCAACGGGGTCCTCGGACATATATTCCCTCGGGGTTATCGGCTACGAAGCCCTCACGGGGCATCGTCCGTTCTCCGGTGAATCCCAGATCGCAATTGCGCTGGCCCAGGTCAACGACGCCCCGCCGCCCCTGCCTGAGAGCCTCCCAACTCCGGTACGCGCCCTGCTGATGTCGATGCTCGCCAAGGATCCGAAGAACCGTCCCGCAGACGCGATCAAGCTGGCCGAGGCCGCAGAAGCTATCCGCGCGGGCGACATTTCCGCGGCACACGCCGCCGTGCCTGGAATGTTGCTGTTCGAATCCGCCACAGGCCCCATCACCGCGCCGACTGACCTCGCCACCGCCCCCACGGGCATTGTCGCCTCGCCGTACGGCAAGGAAACGCGTTCGACGTCGACGTCGGCCCTTCCGGTGATCGGCGCCGCAGCAGCGGGCGCCGCAGCAGGGGCTGCGGCCGAGGGTGGAAATGCTCTCTCCCGCGCAAATGCCCTGGCCGCCGAACGCAGCTTGGAGCAAGCTGACGAGCACGACCACTACCTCGCGGAAGAAGAAACATACGAGGAGGGGCCCCAGCGCAAGAAGCGCAGCCCGTGGACCTGGCCCCTCGTCGCGCTGATCGTGCTCCTGCTCTTCGCCTTGGTTGGTGTGATCCTGTCCCAGTCGGGGCTTTTCTCGCCAAGGAATCCGGCCCCGGCCACTTCAAACTCTCCGGTCCAAATCTCAAGCGCGCCGCCAAGCTCGGCGAGTCCGAGCGCCACGGAGACGTCGGCCGCCCCGACGCCCACCACGCCCACTGTGGAGACTGTTAACCTGATCCCGGAAGCATACAAGGGCCAACCGTATGACAAGGTCCGTGCAGACCTCAGCGCGCTCGGCATGGGCGTTAACGGAGTCCAGGTCTTCGATCCCTCGACGCCGGGCACGGTCATCGACATCAACCCGTCCGGCCCGCAGCCCAAGGGGACCACCATCACCGTCAATTACTCCAAGGGTCCGCAGATGGTTTCGGTTCCGACCATTGGCAAGGGCGCCTCCGAGTCAGTCGTGCAGGCTGCCATCGAAGGTGCCGGCCTGCGCTGGGTCGCGGGTACCCCTGTTGATGGAGCAACCGGCCAGGCGCCTGGGACATTTGTCAGCTCCGATCCCGCCGGCGGACAGAAAGTGCCTTCCGGATCCATAGTTACCTACCACCTGTCCAAGTCGACCGCGTCTCCTTCTCCTAAGACCACCCCGTAGGACACCATGACGACCGGACGCTCCACACCTGCCCACAGAGAGGACAGCACTCCAATGACAAACCAGCGCGTCCTCAACGGGCGGTACGAACTCGGTGAATTGCTCGGCCGTGGCGGTATGGCGGATGTCTACAAGGGCACCGACACCCTGCTCGGCCGAACCGTGGCGGTGAAACTGCTCCGCGCCGATCTTGCCCGCGATCCGCAGTTCCATGCTCGCTTCAAACGCGAGGCCCAGGCAGTAGCGGCCCTGAACCACTCCTCAATCGTGGCCATCTATGACACGGGCGAGTACACGGTGTCCGGTGGTCCGGGCGAGGACGTCCGGGTCCCCTACATCGTCATGGAATACGTGTCCGGGCGGACTATCCGCGACCTGATCCGTGCCAAGGAACTGGACATCGATCAAGCCATCGAGTTCCTCCTTGGCGTCCTGTCCGCCCTTGAATACAGCCACAAAGCCGGAATCGTCCACCGCGACATCAAGCCGGCCAACGTCATGGTCTCCGGGGATTCCAACGACGTCAAGGTCATGGACTTCGGCATCGCCCGGGCCATGGCTGACTCCGCGGCTACCATGACCCAGACCCAGGCCGTGGTTGGAACAGCCCAGTACCTCTCGCCCGAGCAAGCCCGCGGCGAGACCGTGGACGCGCGTAGTGATCTGTACTCTGCGGCGTGCCTGCTGTTTGAGATGCTCACGTCCCGGCCCCCGTTCACCGGCGACAGTCCTGTCTCCGTGGCCTACCAGCATGTCCGAGAAATCCCCGAGCCCGCCAGCAGTTTCAATCCGGCAGTGTCGGAGGCATTGGACAGTGTCCTGGCCAAGGGCTTGCAGAAGGACCGCGCCGACCGTTTCCAGGATGCGGCCGCCTTCCGACGTGCCTTGCGTGCCGCCAGAAACGGCGTGGCAGTCCCTGCGTTTTCTCCTGGGCCCACGGACTCCCAAGAAGTAGTACCCTCGACGCAGCACCTTCCCGAAGGTGGCTTGGCGCGCGGCCTGACGGGCGCCGAATTCCTGGACAGCACCCTGAACGGGAGGCTGGGCAATGCCCAGGACGCCGGCGACCAGGACACCCTGTTGGCCCACTATGCCGGGGAACCGGGATCGGAGCCAGATCACGACGGCGCCATGCCGCTTGGATTCACCCCCGAACTCGAGCGTTCCCCCCGCCAGAAGTCCCGCCGTCGTGCGTGGGCCGCAGTCGTGGTCATCTTTACGCTGCTTGTCCTGGCCGGCGGTGGATTCTGGTTGTACAGCACCGTGAACCAGAAGCCAGCGCCGCCGGCGCTGGTCGCGGTACCTCAAGTGGCCGGCATGAGCGAGGCCAAGGCATTGCAAGCGCTCTATGGCGCCAATCTCAGCCCGGAGTCGCGCAAGGTCCCGCACGACACCATCGCCAAGGGCACAGTGATCAACACGGACCCAAGCGTTGGGTCTCAAGTGGCGCCGAACTCACACGTCATACTGAACGTTTCAGACGGTCCGGTCTCCGTAACCGTGCCGGCGGGCCTGAGCGGCCTGACCGAGGCCGCGGCGCGTGACCTCCTGCGCCAAGCCGGCCTCGTGGGCGGGTCCAGCACCTTGTCCAATAATCCTACAGTTCCCGCAGGCTCCGTCATCAGCACTAAACCCGCTTCAGGGGCGGTCGTGGGCGCGGGAAGCACTGTTGATTTGGTGGTGTCCACCGGCAAGGTGTCCGTGCCGCAACTCGTTGGTTTGAATGTGGCGGATGCCGAGGCCTTGCTCAAGGAGAACGGCCTGACGATGGCCGTCACCGAGCAGGAGAACTCGCAAGTAACGCCTGGAAAGGTCACGAGCCAGGGGGATGCCTTCAAGTCCCTTGTGGACCAAGGCAAAACCATCAGTGTGATCGTTGCAAAGGCTCCCGCTCCGCCCCCTAGCCCCAGTCCGACACCCTCCCCCAGTGACACCCGGAGTCGCGGAACCGGGTTGGGTAGCTTGGGCGACGTAGGCGGCTTGGGAGGTTAGCGCTGGATCAGGGGACTAAGGGTGGCGGCACGAGCGGCCGCACCGGACATCCCGAGCGATTCGAGCCAGTTGCCGAGCATGAGGTAGCCACCTTCGGTGAGCACCGATTCCGGGTGGAACTGCACACCACACAGCGGTGCCGTGCGGTGCTGCAGACCCATGACCACCCCGCTGGCGGTTTCAGCGGTGATTTCCAGAATGTCCGGGATGCTCTCCCGCACAGCTGCCAGGGAGTGGTAGCGCGTGGCCGTCACCGGCGAGGGCAGCCCGGCGAAAACGCTCTTGCCCCCGTGATGCACCGGTGAGGTCTTGCCGTGCATTAGCTCCGGTGCATGTGTGACGATTCCACCGTACGCCTCCGCCAGCGCTTGGTGGCCGAGGCAGACGCCGAACATCGGCTTGTTGTTGTCGCCGCACCACTTGATCAACTCGATGCAGACGCCAGCCTCGGCAGGGGTGCCGGGACCGGGGAGATCAGCACGCCGTCTCGAGCGTCGGCAAGCTCGATCGCCTCGGCGAGGGTGACATCATCATTGCGGACCACTGTGGTTTCCGCGCCGAGTTCCTGCAAGTAGCCGACGAGGGTGTAGACGAAGCTGTCGTAGTTGTCTACGACGAGGATTTTTGTTGTGCTCATGGCTGCTGTGCTGAACCAATCGTTGAGTCGGTGAAGGTAGTGAACTGTGACATCCAAGGGAAGAGGATCTGGACCATCAGGACAAGCGCGCATGCCGCGAGGGCCACTGATGTCAGGATACGAACCCAAAGGGGTCCCGGAAGGTGGCGGAAAATCCATCCATACATGGCTTAGCCCTTTCCGCGCGTCTGCGCGACTTGCTTGGCAATGTCCTGAGGTGGGCCGGCGGATGCGGGTTGCCAGCTTTCCAGAACGGAGAACGCGATGATGCGTTCTTCCGCACCGAAGCGCGGATTGCAGCTGGTCATGGTCAAGTAGCTTTCGGTAGGCGTCGCACCAGGCTGTGTAGGGACCGGGAGAAGGACGTCCGTCCGCGAGGGCAGCACGATCTGGTTGTTGCGGAAAACGTATGTGTAGTAGCCGTCTTTGGTCTGCACATAGATTTTGTCGCCTGGTACCAGGAGATGGATGTTGTCCAGCACAGCGCCGTGGGTCTGGCGGTGACCGGCGACGGCGAAGTTGCCGGTCGCCCCGGGCATGCTGGTGGTCCCGTAGTGGCCCAGGCCCAGGGTGTCCAGGATGTCGGAGCCGGTTCCTTCGATGATGGGGCGCGAATAATCAGGGCCGAATCGGGGAATGTACATGATGCCGATCATTCCGCCGTGCTCGGGTTCCTGCGCAACGACGGGTTTCCCGTAGCTCGGCGCTTTGGCAGGGTCAGCGGGGGCAACCGGTTCAACCGGTCCCGCAAAGTCCTTGGCGAATCCCTGGATGGCCTGGCTTTGCTTCACGTCGGCTTCGACGTTGGTCCACCACAGCTCCCACGCCACGAAGAGCAACAGGATGACTCCTCCGGTGAGGAGGAGTTCGCCGATGATCTGGACCACCTTGCGCACAACGTCACCGGTGCTCGGCCGTCCCTTGCGTTTCCCCGAGCGGGGCCGCCGGGAACCTTCGATGCCGCTCCCTGTGCCGTCGTCGGCCACGGCAGCGGCCTGCTGCGTCTGCTGCTGCGCCACTGGATCTCCTCTTCACAGGCACGGACGCCCGACGACGAGCGGCCTCCGAAATCCGGCTAGACTTGACTGCTAGTACGAACCCGGAATTGCCGCGTGCACGTTGACCGCTGGAATTTTCCTTCCTGCAGGATATCAAGCTGACGCGTGGCCATTCATTCACCCGGCCCAGGAGGATCCGTGCCCGAGTCCAAGCCCCGCAAGAGGGCCGCCCGCCCCGCCGAGGCGGCTACTGCGCAGCAGTACAAGCCGAACCCAGTCTGGTACAAGCCAGTCATGTTCGGCCTCATGATCATTGGCTTGCTGTGGATCATCACTTTCTACATCACCAGTGGTCAACTTCCCGTGCCAGCGTGGGAGTCCTGGAACATCGTGGCAGGCTTCGGCATCGCGATTGTCGGCTTCCTCATGACCACGCGCTGGCGCTCTTAAGCGGCTACCTCACATTTCAACCGCCTGCACCGTCTACTAGACATGACCACCAGGCACACCACCATTGATTCCGCGCTGGGCCAGCTCACGCTGACTGCCCGTGGCGGGCTGTTGACGGGCATCTTCTTCGAGGGTCACTGGCATATGCCGCCCACGGAATTCTTCGGCCAAGCCGTCCCGGCCGATGACCCCCTGTTCCAGCAAACAGCCGCTGAGCTCGGCGAATACTTGGCCGGCGAACGGACGGTGTTCGACGTCCTTTTCAAGGCTTCCGGGAATCCCTTCCAGGAGAGGGTCTGGGCCCGGCTCCAACAAATTCCGTATGGGGAAACCGTTAGCTACGGGCAACTGGCCACCGAACTTGGTGATCGCAACCTTTCCCAGGCCGTCGGTTCGGCGGTTGGCCGCAATCCGCTAAGTATCGTCATTCCGTGCCACCGGGTAGTAGGGCACGACGGGAGGCTCACCGGATACGCCGGCGGACTGGACAACAAGCGGTTCCTGCTGGAACTCGAGGAACCAGCGGCGGCTAAGGAAAGCAAGCTCTTCTGATGGAGCCCAAGAAGCCGTTCGAGCTGATCGTCCGGGAGCACGGACCCACGGTGCTCCGTGTATGCCGTGCGGTTCTTGGCCCCCACGACGCGGAAGACGGCTGGTCCGAGACGTTCCTCTCCGCCTTGAGGGCCTACCCTGAGCTTCCTGCAGGCGCCAACATCCAGGCGTGGCTCGTCACCATCGCCCACCGCAAGTCCATCGACATCGTCCGTGCGCGGAATCGCCAGCCAGTTCCCGTAGATGTGCTGCCTGTGAGCCATTCCGGGCTCGGCATCCCCGGCGACGGCCATGCGGAAGTGCTCGACGCCGTCGGGCAGCTTCCACCGAAACAGCGCCGGGCGGTGGCGTACCACTACCTCGCCGGGCTTCCGTACAAGGACGTCGCCGTGCTTCTCGGCGGAACCCCCGACGCCGCGCGTCGTGCAGGTGCCGACGGGGTCAAGGCGCTTCGCACCATTCTCGTCGATAGCTCCGTGAGCTACGTGAAAGAAGAGACCCCATGACCATCGACCACAACGAACCCGACGTCTCCGAGCTCCTCGCACCCTTCGATTCCGTTGAACCAGACGTCCTCCAGCGGCTCCACGACCGTCTCGCAGCGGCGGCCGCGGAACAACACACCCTCGATATCGCCTACCGCACCGTGGATTCCCCGATCGGCAAACTGCTGCTCGCGGCAACGGAGCGCGGCATGGTGCGCGTTGCCTTTGAAGTGGAAGACCACGACGCCGTGTTGCAACTACTCGCTGAAAAACTCAGTCCGCGGATCCTCTTCTCAGCTGGCCGCCTGGATCCCGCTGCCCGCGAACTGGATGAATACTTCGGCGGGACGCGCCACAATTTTGACCTCCCCTTGGATTTCAGCCTTTCGCGTGGATTCCGGCTCAGCGTCCTGGAGCATCTGCCGCACATCGCGTACGGGCACACGGAAAGCTACGCTCAAGTGGCCCTGGCGGCGGGAAGACCGCGAGCCGTGCGCGCCGTCGGCACTGCCTGCGCCACCAACCCGCTGCCGGTGATTGTTCCTTGCCATCGGGTGGTGAAATCCGATGGATCGTTTGGCAACTACCTTGGCGGCACGGAGGCCAAGCGCACCTTGTTGGCCCTTGAGGCAGCATGAGCTCCGGATGGACGGAACCACTGTTTCCGCTTGAGTTGCCGGACGCGCCCGACGCCGGTCCGCGAGAAATCGCGCCCGGCGCCGTGCACGTTCCGGGCTGGTTGAGCCTTGAACAGCAGAGGTGGATCATGGCCCGTTTCGATGAATGGACACATGGTCCAGTCCCCTTGCGTGCGCCAGTTCTTCCCGGTGGGCACCCAATGTCCGTCCGGACGGTTTGCTTGGGCTGGCACTGGCGGCCGTACAAGTACACACGCGAGGCCTTCGACGTCAACGGATGGCGGGTCCTGGACTTTCCCGACTGGATGGTTCGGCTTGGCCGCAAAGCATTATTCGAGGCATACGGTGATGCGGCCGAAGCCGCCAGCTATACGCCGGACACCGCGCTGGTGAATTTCTACGACGACGACGCCAAGATGGGAATGCACCAGGACAAGGACGAGAAGTCCCGGGCCCCTGTGGTGTCACTCAGTATCGGTGACAGTTGCGTCTTCCGATTCGGGAACACTGAGACCCGCACCAAGCCGTACAACGACGTCGAACTGTCCTCCGGCGATCTGTTCGTGTTCGGCGGTGCATCGCGTTTTGCGTACCACGGCATCACCAAGGTGCTCCCCGGAACGGCCCCCGAGGGCTGCGGACTGCCCAGTGGGCGGATCAATATCACCATGCGTGTCACTGGGATGTCGTAGGGCTGGGGCACAATGTCAACAACAACTTCTGCCCAGCTTCCTGTGGAGGAACACCCATGACCCCGCCCGAGAACGGCACCATCATTGGCGATGACGGCCTCGCCCGGCCACCGTGGGCATCCGCTGACCCGCTCATGCGCGACTACTACGACCACGAGTGGGGCATGCCCGTGCGGGACGAGCAGGGCATGTACGAGCGCATCAGCCTTGAGGGTTTCCAAGCGGGTCTCTCTTGGGCCACTATCTTGCGCAAGCGCGAAGCGTTCAGGTCGGCTTTCTTGAATTTCCACCCGGAAAGTGTGGCGGCCTTCACCGAGGCGGATGTCGAACGGCTGATGCAGGATCCAGGGATCGTGCGCAACCGCCTCAAGATACGCGCGGCCATCACCAACGCCAAAGCCACCATCGCCCTACGCGGCGAAGGCGGACTGGTGGACTTCGTTTGGTCCTTCCAACCCGTGTCAACGCCTGAACCGCGTACCTTTGCCGATGTCGCCACCCAGTCGCCGGAATCGATCGCTTTGTCCAAGGCCCTGCGTAAGAAGGGCTTCGCGTTCGTCGGGCCAACCACCATGTATGCGTTGATGGAGGCGATCGGCATCATCGATACCCATCTGGTGGACAGCCATCGTCGTGGCAGCTCTGGAGTTTGGCTCTGATACCCGATGTTCTTTCCACAGAAGTGCGTAACTTTATCCACAGCTGTGGACAATTTATGTGGACATCCACTTACATTGTGCGAAAAATCGCGAGATACGGGTGAATCCAGGGCCTGCACGCTTTCCACAGAGGTTTTACCCAATGTGAACAACGCTGTGGATAGTGTTCCCGGGTTCATCGAGAGTTCACCGCGGATGCATTGAGAACTTCATTCAGCCCGCTGGACCCTGACCGCCTGATGGCCCTCCCTGGACCCTTCCGGGTCTTCGATGTGGCTTTAGTCGCGATGTGTGAAAGAATCTGCGTATGAATGCAGATAAGAGTGCCTGCTCGCTGGGTGTCGACAGCCAGTACGTTGAGTTGGCCGTGGAAGTGTTCGCGATGCTGGCTGATGCCACGCGGGTACGGATCATCCTGGCGCTCCGCGACGGCGAAATGGCCGTCGGCGCGCTGGCGGACCTGGTGGGGAAGTCCCCGGCGGCAGTATCGCAGCACCTTGCCAAAATGCGCCTGGCGAGGATGGTTTCCACGCGGCAGGACGGAACCAGGGTTATGTACCGGCTGGAGAACGAGCACGCCAGACAACTTGTGGCAGATGCCATCTTCCAAGCAGAACATGCCCTCGGCGGCACCCCTGCACACCACCGCGCAGAACAGGCAACGGCATGAGCAGTCACCAGCAAGTTGATCATCACGACGACCACGTGCACGACCATGACCATGACCATGACCATGAGCACGCTGGACACGAGCACGAGCATGACCACCAGCACGAGCACCATGGGGGCCTGAAGGGCTGGCTCTACGAGCTTTTCGTCCCGCACACCCACGACTCGGCCGATTCCATCGACGATGCCCTTGAGTCCAGCACCCAGGGCGTCCGGGCTCTTAAGATCAGCCTTTTCATACTCCTTGCCACCACGGTCCTGCAGTTTCTCGTGGTCCTTATCAGCGGCTCCGTCGCTTTGCTGGCTGACACCATCCACAACTTCTCGGATGCGCTCACCGCTGTGCCCCTGTGGATCGCGTTCATCCTGGGACGTCGGGCGGCAACTCGCCGCTACAACTATGGATACGGGCGGGCGGAGGATCTTGCGGGACTGTTCATCGTCGTCGTGGTTGCGCTTTCTGCGGTGGTCGCCGCTTGGCAGTCCATTGACCGCTTGTTCCACCCGCAACCCCTGCACAACCTGTGGTGGGTTCTCGCGGCCGGACTCATAGGCTTTGCAGGCAATGAAATTGTGGCTGTCTACCGCATCAGGGTCGGCCGGCAGATCGGGTCCGCTGCACTGGTCGCCGACGGCGTGCACGCCCGCATCGACGGATTCACCTCCCTCGCCGTGGTACTTGGCGCCGGCGGCGTGCTGCTCGGATTCCCTTTGGCCGACCCCATCGTCGGCCTGCTGATTTCGGCGACCATCATCGTCCTGCTCTGGGGCACCGTACGCAGCGTCGGACGGCGCCTGATGGATGGAATAGAACCCGAACTCCTCGACAACGCCCAAGCAGCGTTGGAGAGGACCCCCGGTGTTCTTTCCGTGCCGAAGCTGCAGCTTCGCTGGGTTGGCCATCGCCTTCAGGGGGCGGCCACCATCGTCGTCGCCAACGCAGCACTCTCAGCCGTGGAAGAAACAGTTGATGACGCCCGGCACCAGCTTGAGCGTGCGCTTCCGAAGCTCGACGACGTGGTGATTCAGCCTGTGACAGGGCCTGCCAGCTGACGCGCCAGGTTCCATTCCCAACAGATGCCTAGCTGATCGGGCTATGATGACGCACTGAACACGGACCCGCTGAGAGGAACCCACCCGGGCCGCCCGAAATCCACGAAAGAAGATGCCAATGAGCCAGCAAGCGATTCTGGCGAAGCCTCGCCGGAACGTAGAAATGGTGCTGCTGGTACTCGCCCTTGGTGTCGGCATCGGAGCCATCGCAATGACCAGCGTGGACAAGAAGGAAGCCCTCGACTTTGGATTCTGGCTCCAAGCCGGAACGTTGACGGCGCTGGCCGGGGTGTTCCACGTTGTCCTGCGGTTCAGGGCACGGTATGCGGATCCGGTGATCCTCCCGATCGTCGTGGCCTTGAACGGCTTGGGCATCGCCATGATCCGACGCTTGGACGCGTCAACCGGTAGCACTGCCGGGACCAATCAGCTCAACTGGACGATCGTCTCGGTCCTGGTCGCGGCCGCTGCGCTGTGGCTGCTGAAGGATCACCGGATACTGCGCCGGTACACCTTCATTGCACTTGCTGTCAGCGCCGCCCTTCTCATCCTTCCCCTCGTCCCGGGCATTTCCGCCGGCGATATCAACGGCGCGAATGTCTGGATACGCGTCGGGTCCCTGCAGTTCCAGCCCGGGGAGATCGTGAAGATCACGCTCGCCATCTTCTTCGCGGGATATTTGTCCTCCAACCGGGACTTGATCTTGTTGGCGGGCAGGAAATTCGGGCGCCTGCAGTTTCCCAGAATCAAGGACACGGGGCCTATGGTCACCGCTTGGGCCGCGAGCGTAGGCGTACTGGTCTTCCAGCACGATCTAGGCATGTCCATATTGCTCTTCGGGCTGTTCATGGTGATGATCTACGTTGCCACGAGCCGAGCCAGCTGGTTGGTTCTCGGCTTGGTGCTCATGGCGGTGGGCGGATACGCCGCGGCGAAGATCTTCTCCCACGTCGGCTTGCGGATCGACGCTTGGGTCAATGCCTTCGACGCCCAGGTGTACACCCGCTTTCCCGGGGGTAGTGCCCAGATTGTCCAAGGCCTCTTCGGAATGGCCGACGGCGGCCTGATCGGAAAAGGCCTCGGGCTCGGAAGCCCTGACCTTGTGCCCTTCGCCAACAGCGACATGATCATCGCCTCCCTCGGGGAAGAACTAGGCCTGATAGGGCTGTTCGCCATCGTGCTGCTCTATTTGCTGCTTTTCACCAGGGGATTCCGGGCCGCGTTGGGCATCCGGGATGCGTTCGGGAAACTCCTCGCCTGCGGGCTGTCCTTCACCATGGCGATTCAGTGCTTCATCATCATCGGCGGCGTCACCCGCCTTATCCCCCTAACCGGACTGACGACGCCGTTCCTCTCCGCGGGCGGGTCCTCCCTCCTTGCCAACTGGATCATCGTCGCCCTGCTGCTGCGGATCAGCGACGCAGCCCGCAGGCCTCAAGCGATCGCTTCCCAGGACGAACACGTCTCGGCCTGACGCGCGTCTGCGTCACTCGATTGCCGTGTGCCAAGCACCGGGGAAAGCAGCTTCCGGAAGTCCCTCGCCGGGTTGGCGACACGTTTCCGGCACTCGTGACACAGACAGTGTCCGGCATGCGAATGAGCGTGAATCTCCCCCGCAGACCTGTTGGGGGTCCGCGGGGAGGCGTCCTACATGGATCGCATGTCAGGCCCAGCGATGATGGGCGGTCAAGAGCGCCGCCAAGAAAATCTCTGGCAGGTCTTGGCCGCAGCAGTCCCTTCGTCATTTCTTTCCCAGCTGGGGTTTTACGCAATCTTGCCCCTCCTCCCGGCCCTGCTGGCCGGTCGATGGCACGTTACTGCCGGATGGGAGACCGGCGTTGCGCTTTGCTCTGTCTGCCAGCATGCGCGCCGCTGCGGTGCTGTTGAGCAGGATGATGCGGACATGGCCCTTGCGACTATCCGTCTGCGGAGGGCTCAGCATTGCAGCGCTGTCCTTATGTTGTTACCGGGCTCAGCTCCACGGCCGTTGTAGGGTCGTGGCTTCCCGGGGGAGGCGGGTATGGCTTTGTTGCTGTGGCCGGACGACTGATGTCGTGACGGCTCCGAAGGATTGGCCGCCCGCCGCCCCGCGATGACCCGACCGCTCATTGAGAGACGCGACTTGAATCGCCGGATAAGGACACGACGGCGCGGTTATCTGCCGGGCTCCACCCATCCGACAGACTGGAGGCTGTTTTGGCGAAATTGTGGGCCGGTATCGACGCCGGCAAAGCCCATCATCACTGTGTCGTGATCGACGCCGACGGAAACCGGCTGCTCTCGCAGAAAATCCGCAACGACGAACCGGCCCTGCTCGACCTCATCGGCGCCGTCCTGAAAATCGCCGACGGCGAGGTCATCTGGGCAACGGACCTGAACCACGGCGGCCCGGCGCTGCTGATAGCCATCCTCGTCGCCCATGGCCAGAACATCCTCTACATCCCCGGCCGGGTCGTCCACCAGGCCTCCAAGCTTTACCGAGGCGAAGGCAAAACGGATGCGAAGGACGCCGCCGTCATCGCCGACCAGGCCAGGATGCGCAACGACCTGCAGGCCCTGCGGGCCGGGGACGAGACCAGTACCGGGCTCCGGATCCTCACCGCCCGCCGGGCCGACAAATCAGCGGACCGGGTCCGGGCGATCAACCGCTTGCAGGCCCAGCTGCTGGAATACTTCCCCGCGCTGGAGCGGGCCTTCGACTACAGCCGCTCCAAAGCCGCCCTGTTGCTGCTCACCAGACACCGGACTCCGGACGGGATCCGCCGCGCCGGGCAGGCCAGGATCCATGCCTGGCTGAAGAAGCACGGTGCCCGCTCCTCGGCGGCCGTGGCCGGAGCAGCAGTTGAGGCCGCGAAGTGCCAGCACACCATCGTTCCCGCCCAACACCCCGGAGAGCAGATCGTCGCCGCCCTCGCCCAGGAGATCATCGCCCTGGACAAGGAACTGGCCGACCTCGATGCGCTGATCAGCCAGAAAGTCACCGAACACCGGCACACCCCGACCCTGCTGAGCATGCCCGGCTTCGGCCCCGTCCTCGCCGCGGAATTCCTCGGCGCCACCGGCGGAGACCTCACCGTCTTTGAAACCGCCGACCGGTTCGCCGGCGTCGCCGGACTCGCCCCCGCACCCAGAGACTCCGGCAGGATCAGCGGCAACCACCACCGCCCCCGGCGCTACGACCGCCGGCTCCTGCGGGTTTTCTAACTCTCCGGCCTCTCGGCCCTGAAATCCTGCCCCGCCTCACGGGCCTACTACGACCGCAAACGCACCGAGGGCAAGACCCACATCCAGGCCATGCTCTGCCTGGCCCGCCGCCGGCTCAATGTCCTCTGGGCCATGCTCCGCGATGGCACCACCTACACCCCAGTGCCCGGGCCGCCCGCCCGACTGGCTGCCTGACCTCCCAGGAACCGGGGTACACAATCATTGACACGGGAGCAGCGCCGGCGTTCGATGATCGCACAGGGTCACACTCTGTCGAGGAGGAGGGGACCGTCCATGCTGGTGGTAAAGAACCCTAAATCGGTGTCCGTGATGATCGGCGGTGGCTTGGTGATTGCCGGATGCCTGGGCATGTGGCACGCTGCCGTGCTGTCGATTGGACCACAGGACGGCAGGAGCATCGGGTTTTCTTTCTTCTTCGCAGTCTTTGCCCTGGTCCGAGGCGTCGTCATACTGTCCTGGGACCGCCGGTCACAGCCTACGACCTTGCTGCGAATGCAGGCTGCGGACACCCTTCCCGGACTCCTGCCCCTGGCCGTGTTCGCATCCACCCTTCTGTCCGTGCCCGAGCTCGCAGATCCTGCCCGTCCGTACCTGTGGATGGCCGGTCTGGTTCTGGCGTCGGCCGGCATTTCAATAGCGCCGTCAGAACAGGCGGCTCGCTCGGAGATCCCGCCCCTGCGTCCCGGACGTTACCTGGACTGGCTTAGATGGCAGAACTTCGGGGCCAGTACCTTGCTGCTCTCGATTTTCTTTACAGCCATGTTCTTTACCTATCCACGGCGATCTGACGCCCTCACACCGCTGATCATCTTCTTGGCCGTTGCCCAGGCGACCGTGAGCGTCTGGCGCATCATAGAACACCGCCAGCTTGCAAAGGCGGGGGTGCACCTGTCCGGTCTGCAGATCAGCTGGTTGAGGGTCATCCATATCAAGCGCGGACATGAGGCGGCCGTGAGGGAGTTGCGCACCATGTATCCCAAGATCAGCCCCCTGGACGCCGACATCGTCATCGAAAACCTCTATCGCACGGAGGAAGCACCAGACCTCCAGTGAGTATCTGCAAGGAAATTCCGGTCACTTACCCTATGCATCGTCGTGACGTGCTGGCTCTGCAGCGTCCATGGACCGATAAAGAGGTCTAGTCCGGATCGAGGCCGAAATTCCGGCTTCTGGTCTGTGGGCCTAGGCGGATCGAAGTCGGGAAGAGCCTGACGAGCTCGGGCATGTTCAGCCCTCCCACGAACTCCGGGCCCATGCGCTGTGCCTTCTTTCGGTTACCCCGAGGGGACGGGTGATGGACCTCGCTTCGCTCGGACAGCACAAGCTTTTCCCTTTTTCTTTTTTGCTGCTGTCCGTTGGATTGTACGTGCCCGCTCCACCGGCTCAACCGTCCTGCGGACGGCCGCGCAGCGCATGCCTCGTGTCGGCGCTGCGCTTATTTCCTCCCACAATCCATCCACTGCTTGCCCTTCGGGTTGCCCCGGCTCCGTCGGGCACAGCTACGCGATGCTCCGCCAGCAGGCAAAAACATGGTGGGGGAGAGGGAGAGCCGGTACTCCAGGCACCCGCCCAGCCCGAGCGAAACGGCACATCAC
This sequence comes from Arthrobacter sp. MMS18-M83, assembly GCF_026683955.1. Classification (NCBI taxonomy): domain Bacteria; kingdom Bacillati; phylum Actinomycetota; class Actinomycetes; order Micrococcales; family Micrococcaceae; genus Arthrobacter; species Arthrobacter sp. MMS18-M83. Next base: position 1,650,141 of record NZ_CP113343.1, read on the forward strand.
CTCATGAGCACAGGAAAGTTGACCCGCACGGTCACCGCCGACACCGCGGAAGCGGTCACGGCACCGGTCCTGCCCGCCGACGACCGGGCCGGGGACGGGTACGACTGGATGGACACCCTCGAAGGCACGGCCTGGTCGGTCCTGCCGAACTGGGGTAGCGAGGGCTGGGACGCCGGATCATGGCCCCACATCATCCTCGCCGTCGCCCGCACCCGGGACGTGAACGGGGAGCTCTTCGGTTACGGCACCTGCTTCGAGGGCGACACGGCCTCACACTGGTTCCGCTCCCAGAACGCCTGCTTCGAAGCGATCACCGGCGAGGTGTTCTTCCACTGGGCCTCCGGCCAGTCCGACGGCCCGGAAAACCTCCCCGCCGCGGCCGCCGAGCTGCCGGAGCAGGACCGAAGGCCGTATCCGGGCTGGACCAGCTAAAGGGTCTCGTGAGGGTGTCCCGGCCACGACCAGCCGGGACACCCCCACGGCACGCCAACATCCGTTGACAACATCATTGAGATTCCTTCGGATCCCTGGGTCTTGCGAACCAGGTGGCCAACGTCGTTGTTCTCCTTGGTGTCGCGGGCGTAGGGATCAGTGTCAGCGGAATGGCACTTCGAGTCTTCGCCACAGAATCACTCCAGTCCTCTGATCGGAGAACGACCGTCTTCTCCGCAATCCAAGTAGGCGCAAATCTCGCTGCAGCAGCTGGCCCGCTTCTGGGTGTGCTGCTCCTAAGCAGCTCAGCGGCTGCTCTTCTTTGGTGGGTTGCGTCAGCATACGTTGCTGCTGCCATGGTTTCTGCGATTTTCGTTCCTCCAACACGACCGCGCACCTCTACGGAACGGCCACCGCTCACAAAGGAAACGTTCACCGCGCTTGTCCTGGATCGGAAAGTCCGGGCGGCCGCGATCACCTCCGCGACTGGTTGTTTCCTCTACGCGCAGCTCTTCTCTTCGATCTCGATCCACCTCCTCTCCGTTGCCGAGGCCGGCCCACTAAGATCGTCGGTTTTTGTCGTAAACGCCTTGTTGGTGGCGGCCATCCAGGCTCCATCAGCTTGCTCATGAACAGAAGAATGCGCGGTGGAACGGCTCCTTTTGCATTCATGCGGGGAGGAGTTGCTATCTTCGCCGGCGCGTACCTTGTCATAGCCCTGTTAGGGGGCTCACTTCCTGGAGTCCTGCTTGCGGTGGTTGTTTTCTCAATAGCGGAAGCCTTCTTTACACCCATGTTGAGCACTGTTTTCGCAGGCATCGGCGGTCGCCGCTCGCACCCCGAGCTCCTTAACATGCGACAAATCTCCACGGGCATCGGCGAATCCGCTGGCAGCCTCGTTGGCGGCGCGGTGTTCACCGTGTCCCAAGCTGCTGGTTGGAACACGGCCTATTGGGCTGCACTCGCCGTGCTTGCATTTCAGTGGTCAGCACCGTCCGCAAGTGATAGATGACAAGCAACTCGAGAACTTGCAACCGTCGGAGTTACACACTTAACAACAGGCAGCTACCCACAAGTTAGCTGCCCTCACACAAACAACCATCGCCACCTCCGGCGCGCGGCCGAAGGTGCACCACCAAGGCTACCTTCCCAAGCTGGGCCGCTGGCACACCGAAGTCTTGAAACTCGATTGAAACGATCGTTACTCGACAGTAACTTATCCGGACGCGGGTTACGCTTAAACGATGTCGGAGCTGCTCGCAATCAAGCCAAGGTGGCGCGGCTGGATACACGCTGTAGCCACGCCGTTCGCCGTCGCAGCAGGAATCGCCCTGGTGACGCTGGCTCCTACGGCCGACCGGAAGATCGCATCGGCCATCTACGCTTTCACGGGTGTACTGCTCTTCGGCGTGTCCGCGGTCTACCATCGCGGCAATTGGGAGCCGAAAACCAGAATGATCCTCAAACGGCTAGACCACACAAACATCATGTTGGTGATCGCCGGCAGCTACACCCCCTTGGCGTGGTCGCTATTGGAGCGGCCCAAGGCAGTGCTCCTGCTGTGGGTCATCTGGTCAGGGGCGCTGTTGGGAGTGTTGTTCCGGGTCCTCTGGACCGGTGCTCCGCGTTGGCTCTACGTGCCAATCTACGTTGCACTCGGCTGCGGCGCGTTGTTCTATTTGCCGGAGTTCTTCGCGGCAAATGCCCTCGTCGCGATCCTGATTTGCGTGGGCGGAGCCCTATACATCGCGGGCGCCGTTTTCTATGGAATCAAGAAGCCAAACTTCAGCCCCCGGAACTTCGGCTTCCATGAACTCTTCCACGCCCTCACGGTGTTGGCCTTCGCAGCGCATTTTGCCGCAATCATGATTGCGGTCCTGGGCTAGCTGGTGCCCTGGGCTGGCCCCGGCCGGGCAAGCCTCAGCTCTCCGTCATCGCCGCAAGGCGCTGCCCCAGTTCCTCGACCGAGCGCAGCGGCAGGTCACAGACCATCCCCCGGCACAAGTAAACCTGCGGTGAGCCGTCCGCGGCAGCCACCCGGGCCTCAAGCAGTGGCACCTCAAGTTGCATGACGCGGGTCTCCGGGCGCGCGCCGTCGTCGGCCGCCTCTTCGCCAGCTTCCCCGCTCTGCACGGCCACCACCATTCCCGGGCTCGGAGAGGCCAGCAGGGCACGGTGGAGTTCCCGCTGGATCGGACCAGCGGGGCCGGATACTGCTGCCTCTATGGGGCCAGCCGCGGCCGCTTGGGCGGTCGCGAGGAGCCAGCCCACCACGCGCGGTGCCCGGCCGGCTATCGGCGGCAGAAGGGACAGGATGTTGCTTGCCATGAATCTGTGCTCGTGCGAACCCGAGTACGCAGCGTAGCTCAGCAGCACACCGGCAAATGCCGCTGCTCCGCTGGGCGCCGCAGTGTCGAAGGGGTCCAACCCCGGGTGCTGCCCTTGGGCGTTGAACACCTGGGCGGACTCCCCCACGGAGTCGGACAACGTGCCGTCCACCACGAACCGCGCGCAAGCTCCGCGGATCAATTCTTCCGCGAACCGGTACCAGCGCCGGTGGCCAGTCACGGCGTAGAGGGCCAAGAAGCCTTCGGCACAGAACGCGTAGTCTTCCAACAGACCACCGATCCCTCGCGCAACGCCATCGTGCGAGACCCTGATCAGCACCCTCGCATCTGGTTCAGAGGCACCGGAACCAGGCCCACCGGAACCAGACGCCGGACGCCAATGTACGCGTACCAAGTACGCGGCCACGCTTTCCGCGGCGGCGATCAGTTCAGGCCTGTCCAGGACCGCACCAGCTTCGGCAAGCGCTGCGATGGCCAGTCCGTTCCATCCCGCCACTACCTTGTCGTCCCGCGCAGGCTGGGGGCGCGCAGACCGGGCAGCACGCAAGGCGGGCCGGACACGGTTCCACAACCGCGATTCCGCCCCGGTCAGTTGGCGCCCAGGATGGAGCGGGGATCCAAGCGCCGAGACTGTGCCCGATGCCCCCACGTTCATCAGCCTTGCCACGGCCGCCCCATCCCCTGGGCCTAGCACGGCTTCGAGGCTTTCAGGGGTCCACAGGTAGGATGCCCCTTCGTGATGCACGCCATCCACCACGGTATCGGCGTCTAGCGAGGACGCAAGCCCTCCCGGGGCGGCCGGGTCCCCCACGCCGAGCGAATCCAGCATCCAATCCGCCACCCGCGAAGCCACCAGCGCTGCCTCGCCCGCCGGCATGGCCCAGTCACCGCGCAGCCTGACCCAATGGACGTAGGCGCGAAGAAGCTGGGCATTGTCGTAGAGCATTTTCTCGAAATGCGGCAAGGACCAATCGGCAGTGACCGAATACCGGGCAAAGCCTCCGTCGAGTTGGTCGCACAGTGCGGAACGGGCCATAGCAGCGAGCGTGCGGCCGGCCATGTCGCGGGCGGCGTCGGACGTGTCCGACCCCACGGCAGCGTGCCGGATCAAGAACTCAAGAACCGCCGACGGCGGGAATTTGGGTGCGCCGCCGAAGCCCCCGCCGTCGGGGTCCTCCGAACGGGCGAGAACGCGCACTGCTTCCGACAGCAGGCTTCTGTCCAGGATTTCAGGTGGCCTGTCCAAGGAGACGGCCGTGGCGAGTTGGGCATCGGCCATGCCGGCCGCGAGCCCCCGTGCATTCTGCTCGACGGCGTCGCGGCGTTCCAGCCATGCCTCGCGGACCGCCTCAAGCACTTGCCGGAAGGACGGCCGCCCGGGCTGGGGCGCTGGCGGGAAATACGTGCCCGCATGGAAGGCCAGGCCCTCGGGCGTCAGGAAAACGGACATCGGCCAACCGCCCTCGCCACTGATGGCCTGGGTGGCTGCCATGTAGATCGAATCCACGTCGGGGCGTTCTTCGCGATCCACTTTGATGGCCACGAAGTGGGCGTTCAAGTAGTCTGCCGTGTCTTGGTCTTCGAAGGACTCGTGGGCCATGACGTGGCACCAATGGCACGCGGCATAGCCAATGGAAAGAAAGACGGGCACATCGCGGGCCGCCGCGAATGCGAAGGCCTCGTCCCCGAACGGCCGCCAGTGCACCGGGTTGTGCGCGTGTTGGCGCAGATAAGCGGACGGTTCGGAGCCGAGGGCATTGGATGCCCCCGGCCATTCCCGGGTGGTGCCCGGGTCAGCGGGCTCCGGGGCCGGCATCGCCGTCGGGGTCTTCCGCGTTCGGCTTGCCCGAGGCAACGCCGCCGTCATCGGCGCCGCCGGTTTCTGCGACCAGCTGGGCTTCTTCAACCTGGGCACGGTAGCGGACCCGGCGGATACGACGGACCATGTCCACGATCAGGAAGGTCGTGAGCACCACGATGAAGGCAGTCAGGACGAAGCCCCAGGTCCCCGGGGTCACTTGGTCTTCCGACAAGCCGGGGCGCAGCGACGGGGTCGGGGTAGGCGACGGAGTCGTGGCCAGGGCGATGAGAAAGTGGTGCACGGTTCAAACCTTCTTTGGGAGTTTCCAGCCGGTTGGCGACTTCTACATGTGATAGAAATCGCCGGCGATCCTATCTTAGCCCTGCGAACAGGTCCTTTTCCGGCAGTTCGGCCGGGATCCGGGAGTGGACCAGAGTGAAGTCTTCCCACGGCCACGCCCTGCGCTGCATCGCCGGGGAGACAGCGAAAAAGAAGCCGAGCGGATCAACCTGCGTTCGGTGCGCCCGGAGGGCATCGTCACGAGCCTCGAAATAGTCCCCGCAATCCACCTGCGTGGTGGTCTGGTGCATCGGCCTCGGAGGAGTATGTCCTTCAGCGTCGGCTTCGAGCCAGGAAGCCAACCGTTCCGCGTAGGGCGATTGCAGGCCGGCTTCTTCGAGCGCGAAATGCAAGGCACGGAAGCGGTCAGGGCTGAAGGCGCGATCGTAATACAGTTTGCTGGGCTCCCAGCTTTCGCCTGTCCCGGGGTAGCGCGTTGGGTCTCCGGCAGCATGGAACGCTTCGACGGCAACCTTGTGGGCCATGATGTGGTCCGGATGCGGGTAGCCACCGTTTTCGTCGTAGCTCACTACGACGTGCGGCTTGAAATCACGGATCAAGCGGACCAGGGGCGCCGCCGCGCGCTCAAGGGGCTGAAGCGCGAAGCAACCCTCAGGCAGGGGCGGCAACGGATCGCCGTCGGGCAGCCCGGAATCCACGAAACCCAACCAACGCTGTTTGACTCCCAGCACGGCGGCCGCTTCCTTCATTTCAAGGCGACGCGCGCCCGCCATGTCCCGCTTCGGGTGCGGGGCCGATTCCATGGCCGGGTTCTGGATGTCGCCCCGCGAACCGTCAGTGCACGTGGCCACCATGACCTCGACGCCGGATGCCGCGTACATCGCCATGGTTGCCGCGCCCTTGCTTGATTCGTCGTCCGGATGCGCGTGGACGGCGAGCAGCCGGAGCTGTGTGTCGGGGCTGCTGGATGTGCTCATCCGGTACGGTTCCTCTTTCCGGGTAATACTCTTCTGGGGTTGCTGATGGCTGGTTGCCGCTCAGGCGTCTCCGCTGTGTGCAACGAGGTGCCGGAAGCCCACTAAACTAGGTGGGTGACTTCGGAGGACCCATCGGGCACGGCGCTGCCGGCAACTAACAGCCTAGCCAATCGCTACGGCAGCCAAAAGCGCGCCTTCGGCGGGAAGACCAAACGCAACATCGTGATCGCCGCCCTCGTCCTTGGAATCGGGTTCCTGGCTTGGGTCACCACGTCTTCCTCGCAATCGTCTGTGTCATATAAGGATCTCGGCTACAGCTCCACGGACGCCACCCAGTCCGAGGTCGATTTCCAGGTCACCAAGAACCCTGCTGCCACGGCAAAGTGCGCCGTCAAGGCCATGGACTCGAAGTTCGCGGTGGTCGGCTGGAAAGTCGTCCAGATTGGCCCGAATGCCCCCAAGGACGGCGCCGACGGCGGCCAGACAACTGTCCAAAGGACCATCCTGCACACAGAGTCCGGGGCAGTGTCCGCCGTCGTGGACAACTGCTGGATTGTCGACAACGGCAAATAACAAACGTGTGACCCGCGACTCAGCGAGCTTGGGTTTGTCCACAGGATTGACTACACTGGATCAATACCTTAACCCCGCTGAGTTGGTTGCTGAGTTCCACGAGTGGCCTGCACCGGCGGGGTCTTTGCTTGTCAGATCCATAAGGAGAAGTCCGTGTCGACCACCAACAGCGCGCCTGCAGCTTGGCTTACCCAGGACGCATTTGACCGCTTGAAGGCAGAGCTGGACCACCTTTCCGGCCCTGGCCGTGCGGAGATCGTACAGAAGATCGAAGCCGCCCGTCAGGAAGGCGACCTCAAGGAAAACGGCGGTTATCACGCCGCGAAGGAAGAGCAGGGCAAGATCGAGGCCCGTATCCGCCAGCTGACCGCGCTCCTGCGCGATGCCCAGGTTGGCGAGGCTCCGGCCGACGACGGAATCGTCGAGCAGGGCATGCTCGTCGTAGCTCGCATCGCCGGTGACGAAGAGACCTTCCTGCTCGGATCCCGCGAAATCGCTGGCGATTCCGATCTCAACGTCTTCAGCGAGAAGTCTCCGCTGGGCGTGGCGATCATGGGCCATAAGGAAGGCGACAAGATCAGCTACGTCGCCCCCAACGGCAAGGAAATCCCCGTGGAGATCGTTTCCGCCAAGCCGTACGCCGGCTGATAGTCCGCAAACAACAACGCCGGCCCTCCCCTTCGCGCGGAGGGCCGGCGTTTTGCTTTAGCTTTCCCAACTGACTCGCAGTTGTTGTCGTTTTGATGGCTTGTCATGTCTCGGGACCTCGTGGACAGTTCATGTCTCATGACCTTGTGGACGGTTGATGTCTCATGATTTCGTGGACACTTCGTCCGTGGGTGGTTTGAGGCGCGGGTAGCGTGTCCGTTTCCGGCGTGCTCCGGCGGGGTCTGCTGCGATGCCTGAGGGTTTGCCGTTGCCGACGTAGCGGGTGCCTTTGACAGGCAGGGGGTGGGTGGTGATCTCGGTGCCGCGGGTGTCGAAGAACATGATCTCGGCGTGGTCGTAAACGATGTGCACGGTGCTCCCGGCCAGGTCCTGGCCGATGTTGAACGCGGTTCCCAGCACGGTAACGCGGCCGTCGTTCCTGACGAGCCGTTGCGTGCTCCGGGCCGTTGCCGGGACGGTCATGGCGGGTTCCGGGAGGGCCGGTGCGGGTGTTTTCGGGGTCGCGTCCCAGGCTTCCTGCGGGGTCAGGGCCCCGGGCAGGGCCTGGTGTTCGCGTTCGGTGTTGTAGTAGTGGTCGAAGGTATCGATCTGGGCTTGCAGGACGGGAATCGACGGGGCCGGCGGCTGGCGGTGCAGGTACTGGTGCAGGGTGCGGTGGAAGCGTTCGTTCTTGCCCTGGGTGGTGGGTTTGCCCGGTCTGCCGGTGATCGGTTCCACACCGTGGGATTTGAGGAACTCCACGAGTGCGCCGGTGCGTCCGCGGCGGGTCGGGTTCAGGGCCGCGCCGTTGTCGGAGAGGAATTTCTCCGGCACGCCGTGGCGTTCGATGGCCAGGGCGACGACGGCGATCGCGGCCTCGCTCGTTTCCCCGGTGGCCGCCAGGGAGGCCAGGGCCAGGCGGGAGTGGTCATCGAGGAGCTGGAAGACCGCCACGGTCTTCCCGTCGGCCAGCCGCCACTCGGTCGCGTCGATCTGCCAGCACGCGTTCGGTTGCGGGTAGACGAACCGCTGGTAGGCGCTGCGGGGCTTCTTCCGCGGCTCGGGCACCACGACACCGGCCCGGTCGAAGATCCTGGCCACCGTCGCCCGGGACGGCGGGGCGAAGCCTTGCCGGGACAGCTTTGCGATTACCGACAACGGGCCGTGATCCAGCCCCTTGGCCTCAAGATCCGCCCGGGTGGCCAGCAGGAGTTCGACCATCGCCGGTGCCGTGGCTTTCGGGCTGGTCAACGGCACCGGGCGCTTGATCTCCAGGGCCTTCACCGGCCCGACGCGTCCGGCCGCCGTGCGGACCTTGTAGAACCAGGCACGCGAGACACCGTGTTCGGTGCAGAACGCGCTCACGGCACCGCGTGGCGCATCGGCCGGCCACGTAGCAACGGCATGACGGACACTGATCTTCGGGGCGGGTTTGCTCATGAACCAGAGCAAACCCGCCCCGTCTGTCTACGAGGTCCTGAGACACACTGTCCACGAAGTCATGAGACATAAGTGTCCATTAAGTCATGAGACTCCACAGTCGTTTTGATGGCTCAGAACGACAACAACTGCGAGCTAGTTGGGCTGCGCCTGGGCACGGGGGCGCGGGCGCAGCAGCACCGCGGCCGCCACTCCCCCGATGGCCCCGCCGAGGTGCGCTTGCCACGAGACGAAACCCATCACGGTGGGCAGCACGCCGAACAAGATGCTGCCGTAGGCCAGGAACAGCACGACCGAGAGCAGGATCTGCCACCAGCTGCGGTTGAAGAAGCCCCGCACCAACAGGAAGGCAAAGAGTCCGAAGACCAGGCCCGAGGCGCCCACGGTCACGCCTCCCCCGCCGATCAACCAAACCGTAACGCCTGAACCCAGCCAACTGAACGCCAACGCCGTCAGGAACACCCGGAGACCGGAGAGAAACACCAGGAAACCGAAGATGACCAGCGGCAGCACATTGGACAGGAGATGTCCGAAATTGGCGTGGAGCAGCGGGAAGGTCAGGATGTCGAATACACCGTCCAGGCTCCGGGAGCGCAGCCCGAACACGCTGTTGAGGCTATGCAACATCAAGGTGTTGACCAACTCGATCACAGCCAGCAGCACTACGAAGCCACCCATGAACAGCAACCCGCTCCGGGCTCGGGTGGCCAGGGACTCCTTTGCCGGTGCCCGCCCGTCTCCGTTCGTGTAGAGCGCCATTTCAGCTGCCTGTCAGTGCACCACGATCGGGTGGAAGCCTTCGGCTCGAAGGGCCGCCAGGACCTGCTCGCTGTGCTCGTGGCCTTTGGTTTCCAGGTTGACGGTGATGGAGACATCGCCCATGCTGATCGAGCCGCCCACCCGGGTGTGGTCCAAGCCGGTCACATTGGCATCGTTTTCGGCGATGATACGGGCGATCGTGGCCAAGGAACCCGGCCGGTCATCAAGCATCATTCGGACAGTCATGTACCGTCCGGCCGCTGAGAGGCCGCGCTGGATCACTTTTAGCATCAACATGGGGTCGATGTTGCCGCCGGAGAGGATGACGACAGTGGTTCCCGGGTTTTCGATCTTGCCATCCATGAGCGCAGCGACGCCGACCGCACCGGCGGGCTCAACCACCATCTTGGCCCGCTCCAGCAGGAAGATGAGTGCGCGCGCCAAGGAGTCCTCGCTGACGGTGACGACGTCGTCTACGAGTTCGCGGATGATGCTGAAGGGCAGCTGGCCAGGACGTCCGACGGCGATGCCGTCCGCCATGGTGGAAACCTTCTTGAGCGGCACCAAGGCATCGGCGGCGAGCGACGGCGGGTAGGCGGCGGCATTCTCGGCCTGCACCCCGATGATCCGGATCTCGCGCCCCAGTTCCTTGGCCCTCGCTTTGATCGCGACGGCCACACCGGCCAGCAGGCCGCCACCGCCCACGCCCATAAGGACGGTGTCGACATTGGGAACCTGGTCCAGGATTTCGAGCCCAACGGTGCCTTGGCCAGCCACGACGTCGACGTTGTCGAAGGGGTGGACGAAGACGGCGCCCGTCTCATTCGCGTAGCGCTGCGCTTCGGCAAGGGCCTCGTCCACATTGTGTCCATGGAGGATCACTTCGGCCCCGTGGCTGCGGGTCGCAGCGAGCTTCGGAAGCGCGACGCCGAGGGGCATGTAGATGCGCGCCTTGATTCCGAGGCTCTTCGCAGCCACCGCAACGCCTTGGGCGTGGTTGCCTGCCGAAGCCGCGACGACGCCGCGCTTCTTTTCCTCGGGAGACAGCCGTGCCATCCGGACGTAGGCTCCGCGGACCTTGAAGGAACCGGCCCGTTGGAGGTTCTCGCATTTGAAAAAGACCTCGCCGCCTACCATCGCTCCCAGAGCCCGTGAGGACTCGATGGGTGTCTTGGTAATGATGCCCTCGAGCAGCTCCTGCGCCTTAAGGACATCGTCCAGCGTGACGGGCAGGGTATCGAGGGTATTCACGGGTTATTCTCCTTTGTTGGTGTGGTCTGCGGCATCCTTGGGGGAAGTCCGTTCCGCAGCCGCGTTCTGGCTGGCGGCACCCTTGCCGCTGTTGGACCGCGCGCCGGTCATGGCGCCGGGAAAGTGGATTTCCTTGATGGTGGGATCCCCATCGGAGTCCCGTGTTACGGTCCCCGCGCCAGCGTACGCCGGCGTCAGTCCTTCATCATGTTCCCACGTCCGGGCGGCAATATAGCGAATCGCCGTATTTGCTACGGCGAGGAGCGGAACGGCAAAGAGCGCTCCCGGGATTCCAGCAAGGTAGGAACCGGCGGCAACGGACAGGATCACGGCAACGGGATGCAGCGATACAGCCTTGCCCATGACAAGCGGCTGCAGGATGTGGCTCTCAAGCTGCTGTACCAAAAGCACGATGCCCAGCATGATGAGCGCGTTGACGGGGCCGTTGGCTACCAAGGCCAGGAGCACTGCTATGGCTCCGGTCACGAGGGCACCCACCACGGGGATGAATGAACCGATGAACACCAGGACACCCAAGGGCAAGGCGAGGGGAACCTGGATGATTGCGGCGCCGACTCCGATGCCCACCGCGTCCACGAACGCCACGAACATCTGGATGCGGACGTAGCTGACCATGGACGACCAACCGCGCCGGCCCGCGCCGTCGGCGGCTGCGCGCGCGGCCCGGGGCAGGAGGCGCACCAAGAACCGCCAGATCCTGGATCCTTCCAGAAGGAAGAAGATGAGGATGAAGAGGGCAAGGACCATGCCGGCAGCAAAATGCCCGGCAGTACTGCCAAACGAGAGGGCCCCGCTGAGGATGCTGCTGCTGTTGTTCTGCAAGGCCGACGTGGCGTCCTGGACGTACTTGTCGATCTGGTCCGCGGTCAGATGCAGCGGCCCTTCGGCGAGCCATGCCTGGATTTGCTGGATGCCGGCGAGCGCTTCCTGCCACAGTTCGCCGAATCCCACAGCCAGTTGCCTGCCCACCAGGGCCAAGGCTCCCGCAATGACTCCGAGGAACCCCACCACGGTGATGGCGACAGCCACTCCTTACGGCATCTTGAGCTTCCTGAGCCACCCCGTGACTGGGTAGAGCAAGCCCGCAAGAAGGGAGGCGACCATGAGCGGGATGATCAGGAAGCTGACCTTCCCTAACAACCAGATGAGGGCTCCCGCAACCAGCATGATCAGTCCCACCCGCCATGCCCAGGCAGCGGCAATCCGGACTCCGTAAGGGATGTCCTGTGCAATGCGGTGCTCCGAGAGCGGCCCGTGCCCCGTTGAATCGGTGCCACTTCCTGGCGTGGCGTCCTGTGCTGGCGTCATGCCCCCATAATTCCCCAGGGCGTGCCGGATAAGGAAACCAGCTACAGCGCGCCCACAATTCCCCACTTCATGGTGAAGGCCTCCCCCGGTTCAAGCCATCGGAGGCCCTCACCGGAGTTGAAGGCGTTCGCAGGACCGGTCATGGGCTCGATCGCAACGGCTTTCGAACGGCCAGGAAAGGTGTCGGTGACGAAAACATGGACATAGGCGCAGTTTTCGTCCTGCTCCAAGCTGACGCTCCGCCCATCGGGCGCTGACAGCGTGTGCCGGGCAACGCCGCCGTCGAAGTCCAAATCCTTGAACGCCACATCGATATCGAGGCTGCCTACGGTGCGGCCGCCGCCAAGATCAAAATCGCCGTCGACCGGCACCGAGCTACGTGGGATCAGCCGTTGGTCGGCCACGAGCCTGGTACCCGCGTGAACCGTCAGCACCATCTCTTCAGGCGGAACGTCTCCAACGCGCAGATAGGGGTGGGCTCCCAGCACGAACGGTGCGGGGGCCACCGAATCATTGATGAGCGTCTGGGATACGCGCAGTGCGAGCTCGGCATCAATCCCGTACCGGACCTGATGGCGGGCCAGGAACGGGTAGCCGTGCTGTGGGAAGATCACCGCTTCGAGGGTGACCGAGAATTCGTCTTCCTCCACGAGGGCGTAAGACGAGTTGCGCAGGAGCCCGTGGCTCGCGTTGTTGCGGGACACCTCGGTGATGTCCAGCTGCTGCTTCTTCCCATCGAGGTACCAGACCCCGTCCTCCACCCGATTGGCCCACGGCGCCAAGGTGATTCCAGTGGCGCCAGGCGGGAGTTGATCGTCACCGTAACTTTCCGTGAGCTGGACACCGGCGCGGCTGAACAGGCGCAAGCCGGCAGCGAGCTCGGTGATAACGGCGAGCGCGTCGCCCCGGCGGATTTCGAATTGGCGGCCGCTGGCAAATCGCCGGGATACGGTCTCTTCGCCCGGTGCGGAATAGGGTGTTGTGGGAGGCATGGCACCACCGTACTGCATCCCGCGTGACACTCGGCCTCGTCGCTTAATGTTCAATTTTGTTAGATATTTTGCCTTTTTGAGTGCCTTATGCCACCATGAATCCATGACTCGCCTTACCAGTACACGCCTCGCCGACGGTCGGGAGCTGATCTATTTCGACGACGCCGGCTCACCGGAGCGTGAACCCGGGTCGCTGACAGATCACCGGGACCTCCCTCCACGGGCCGATCCAGGCGAGTTGCGTTATGACGCGCTGAGCGGCGAATGGGTTGCTGTCGCGGCGCACCGCCAAAGCCGCACGCACCTGCCGCCTGCGGACCAATGCCCGATCTGCCCCACCACCCCCGCGAACCCTTCGGAAATCCCCGCACCGGACTACGACGTCGTGGTTTTCGAGAACCGCTTCCCCTCGCTGGGCCCTGCAGTCGGCACAATCCCCGGCGCACCCTCTTGGGGAACATCAGGCGCCGCCTATGGCCGCTGCGAAGTTGTCTCGTTCACCCCCAGCCACACTGGATCCTTCGCTGAACTTGGCGAAACGAGGGCACGTACCGTGATCGAGGCCTGGGCACACCGGACCGAGGCCCTCAGCGCCCTCCCGGGAATCCAGCAGGTGTTTCCGTTCGAGAACCGCGGCGCCGACATCGGGGTAACGCTCCACCACCCGCACGGGCAGATCTACGCCTACCCCTACGTCACCCCGCGGGCGGCAAGCCTTGGCGCCGCCGCCGTCCGGCACTTCGACGACGTCAAAGGAAGGGAATCGCTGACGTCCTCGATCCTCAAAGCCGAACGGCAGGACGGAAGCCGCATGGTGCTCGAGGCCGAGCACTTCAGTGCCTACGTACCGTTCGCCGCCCGCTGGCCGCTGGAAGTGCACCTGGTCCCGCACCGGCAAGTCCCCGACCTCGCCGCCTTGAGTGGCGAAGAACGCGACGAACTGGCCCACGTCTACCTTGAGTTGCTCAGGCGCATGGACGCCCTCTATCCAACGCCAACGCCGTACATTTCGGCGTGGCACCAGGCACCCTTGGATGCCGCCTTGCGCCCGTCCGGCCACCTGCACCTGCAGCTCACCTCCCCGCGCCGTGCCGCCGACAAACTCAAGTACCTTGCCGGCTCCGAGGCCGCCATGGGAGCCTTCATCAACGACACCACGCCCGAATCCGTCGCCGAACGGCTGCGCGCCGTCGCCAGCGATTCCCCACAAGCTGTTCCGGAAGGGGCCACAGCATGACCTCCACTCCCGACGCTCCCGCGCTGGGCGCCCTGTTCGGACGCTTCGAGTCGATTTTCGGTTCAGAGCCCGACGGCGTGTGGCAGGCACCGGGACGCGTGAACCTCATCGGGGAGCACACCGATTACAACGAAGGCTTCGTGCTGCCCTTCGCGATCGACAAGACCGCGAAGGTTGCGGTCCGGATCCGCGATGATTCACGCATCCGCCTGCTGTCCACTTTCGGCGAGCAGGGCCTGGTGGAAGCGGACATCACAACGCTTGCCCCTGGAGCCGCCAAGGGCTGGACGAAGTATCCGCTCGGTGTGGCCTGGGCCCTGCAACAGCGCGGGATCCAGGTCCCCGGTTTCGATCTGCTCATGGATTCCGATGTCCCCCTAGGCGCGGGGCTGTCATCCTCACACGCCATCGAATGCGCCGTCATCTCGGCACTCAACGACCTCACCGCCGCGGGACTCGGCGCCGAAGACATGGTGCTCGCAACGCAGAAGGCTGAAAACGACTTCGTCGGCGCCCCGACCGGAATCATGGACCAGTCGGCCTCGCTCCGCGGATCCTCAGGCCACGCAGTCTTCCTGGACTGCCGCGACCAAAGCGTGCAGCTGGTTCCCTTCGACGCCCAGGAAGCCGGCCTCGTCCTGCTGGTTATCGACACCAAGGTCTCCCATTCGCATGCGGATGGCGGCTATGCCTCCCGCCGGGCCTCCTGCGAACTGGGCGCCCAGGTGCTGGGAGTCACAGCCCTTCGCGACGTCGGAATCGGGGATTTGGAAGAAGCCAGCGGGCTCCTGGACAGCACGACTTTCCGTCGGGTGAGGCACATTGTCACCGAGAATGACCGCGTGCTTCAGACCGTGGAGCGCCTCACCACGGACGGTCCAGCCCACATCGGCCTGCTGTTGGACGCTAGCCACGTATCCATGCGCGACGACTTCGAGATCTCCTGCCCGGAACTGGATCTTGCGGTGGAAACGTCCCGCGCCCACGGCGCAATCGGTGCCCGCATGACGGGAGGCGGATTCGGCGGCTCAGCCATCGCCCTCACCCCGGTGGGCCATGAGCAGGAGGTGCGCGACGCCGTCGTACGCGCCTTCGCCGCGGCCGGTTTTACGACGCCGGACATCTTCACCGTGACCCCGGCTGCCGGAGCCACACGCCTGGCCTGAATCCCGGGCATCCGCCCGCATTCGGCTCGCTGGCCCCGGCGTAAGCTGGGGACATGACTGAGGCTGTCATCGTTGCCACTGCCAGAAGCCCCATAGGACGGGCCTTCAAAGGGTCCCTGAAAGACGAACGTCCGGATGACCTCGCGGCGGCGATGGTGACCGCCGCGCTGGCAAAAATTCCCGCTTTCGATCCGGGAGCGCTGGATGGCCGAGGCCTCGACGACCTTTACCTTGGCTGCGCCGAACCAAGCGGCGAGGCGGGTTCGAACATTGCGCGCGTGGTGACCGTCTTGGCCGGCCTGGACACCGTGCCCGCGGCCACGATCAACCGTTTTTGCGCCTCGAGCCTGCAGACCCTCCGGATGGCCTTCCACGCCATCAGCTCCGGTGAGGGCCACACCTTTGTCTCGGCGGGGGTCGAATCCGTGTCCCGCTACCAGAACTGGGTCGGGGCCGGGGAAACTGACACCAGCCTGCATAACCCTCGGTTTGAAGGGGCGCGTGCCCGCACCGCCGCCCGGGCCGCCTCCAACACCCCATGGACGGATCCGCGCATGGGTGGACGGATGCCCGACGTGTACATCGCAATGGGACAGACCGCGGAAAACGTCGCGACAAGCCACGGAATCAGCCGGGAGGAACAGGATCGGTGGGCGGTGCTGAGCCAGAACCGTACCGAGGCGGCCATAGCCTCCGGCTTCTATGCCCGGGAGATCACGCCGTACACCCGCAAAGACGGCACCGTGGTGGACCGGGACGATTCACCCCGTGCCGGCGTCACCCTTGAAGCGGTCAGCGCATTGGAGCCGGTCTTCCGCAAAGAGGGAACAGTAACGGCCGGAAACGCGTGCCCCCTTAACGATGGCGCTGCCGCCGTCGTAATCATGAGCGATTTCAGGGCCCGGGAGCTTGGCCTCGAACCGCTGGCACGTATTGTCTCGACCGGAGTCAGTGCCCTTTCCCCGGAACTCATGGGCATGGGACCGGTGGAGTCCTCGCGCCGGGCCCTGGCCTTGGCGGGGCTGAGCATGGCAGACATTGACCTCGTGGAACTCAACGAGGCCTTCGCCGTCCAGGTGGTGGCGAGCTCCCGCGAACTCGGCATCGATCCGGAGAAACTCAACGTGCATGGTGGCGCGATCGCCCTCGGGCACCCTTTCGGCATGACTGGTGCCCGAATGACCACCACCCTGCTCAACGGCCTCCGCGAACGGGATGGCTCCTTGGGACTGGCAACCCTATGCGTCGGTGGCGGACAGGGCATGGCGGTGGTCTTCGAACGGCTGTCCTAGGCCCCGGCTGTCCTGGGCCCCGGAGTGGGTGGTTAGTCGTCCCCGCGCAGGATCGCGAGCAGGCGGATGATCTCCACGTAAAGCCAGACTAGGGTGACGGTCAAGCCAAAGGCGGCAGTCCAGGAGTACGCCTGGGGAGCACCCTGCTGGACCCCCTGCGCGATGCTCGTGAAGTCCATGACCAGCGAGAAAGCAGCCAGGCCAATCGCCAGGACTCCGATGAAGACGCCCAGCGGGATGCCGAAGATGTGCACGCTGGTGCTCAAGCCGAATGGCGAGTGGACGACGCCGGTCCACACCATGACCATGTTGATCACGGCGAAGACGAGGTAGCCGAGGGTGGCAATCATGAAGAAGCGCACCGCTTTGGGGGTTGCCCGCACCTTGCCGCTCTTGAAGAGAGCCAGCGTCACCCCGAACACGGCGAGCGTGCCGATGACGGCTTGCAGTCCGACTCCCGGGTACAAACCATCCAGGAGGCGCGTCAGGCCGCCGAGGAACAAGCCCTCAAGTCCGGCGTATGTGAGGATCAGTGCCGGAGACGGCTGCTTCTTGAAGGTGTTGACCATAGCCAGCACGAAGCCGCCCAACGCACCGACCACCATGAGGAGATTGGCCGTGCCAGGGGCCACGAACAAGGTGATGGCCGCGCCAAGCAACAGCACGGCGAGGCAGGCGGCAGTCTTGACGATGACGTCGTCGAAAGTCATGCGGCCGGTTTCGGCCGGACCGGCTGAAGGCTGGTTGTACATCTGCTGCAGCTGATCGCTGCTCATCTGCGGTTGTGCCGCCCACGCGGGCTGGCCGTACTGGTTCTGGCCGTGCGAATAGCTGGGAACAGGCGGTGCCTGCGTAGCTCCACGGAAATTCTTTCCGTTGAAGACCGGGTTGCCTCCGAGTGCCATGGTGGATGTCCTTCTTGGTAAGGGGGCGAAGTGATAGTTCACGCTACCAATTCCCACGCCTGGTCGGCAGCGAAAGTTCCACATGTTCACAGACTCTTTAGATACACCCGGGATCAACAAAGGTTCACATTAGCTGGACTAACCAAATAGTTGCCTGCAGCTTCACAGTTGTTATCTGATCGCGACGTCCCGCGCCCCCTGGGGGGCATTTTTAAGGCTGAGTGAGCGGTAGCATAAGCGGATATGGGTGACGAATGTCACAAAGGCAGTGTCACTGCAGTGAGATGTTGCCGCGGAGCCCATGACCGTTCGCACCGGCCGCAATGGCGCAGCCGGGACCACCCCCCAATGTGGAAGGTTTTCCATCTTGAGAAGCACATCCAGAGACCGGTCCAAGAGACCGTCCATGGGACTGCAGAAAGTCATGGGGGCGCTATTCGCCGTCCTCTTGGCGGCACTGCTCGCAGCCCCGGCGGCACAGGCAGACACCCCATCGCCATCGCCCGCCCCGGAACAGTTCCAGAACAGCATCAGCGGCTTCCTGCGCGACGATGCCCGCGCCCCCATCCCCGGTGTCAAGATCACTGCAACCGGCAACGGCTTCGAGGGATCCGCGACATCGGGTGCCAATGGAGCATGGAGCATCGGGGTCCCCGTGCAAGGGACCTACGAGGTCAAACTGGACACCTCCACCTTGCCCAACGGCATCAAACTTGCCGAAGGCCAGGAGAATCCCCGCAAAGTCACCTTTAGCCAGACCTCCAACCTCTCGGTGATCTTCGCCTTTGGCAAGGGCATCGTGGTCACACAGCAGGACTTCGGCCAGAACCTGCTCAACCGCCTGGTTGCGGGCCTGAGCTTCGGGCTGCTGCTCGCGCTGGCCGCCGTCGGCCTGTCCTTGATCTTCGGCACCACCGGCCTGACGAACTTCGCACATGGCGAGATGGTCACGCTCGGAGCCGTGTTGGTCTTCACCTTCAATGCGATGAACCTGCCGTTCTGGCTGGCTATCGTGCTCGCGTTGCTCGGCGGTGGACTCTTTGGCTACGTTCAAGACGCCGGACTCTGGCGCCCGCTGCGGCGGCGCGGAACCAGCCTGGTGCCCATGATGATCGTCAGTATCGGCCTCGCCTTGGCGATCCGCTACGTCATCCAATTCTTTTTCGGCGGCGCCACGCAGCAGCTGCCCTACGCCCAGAGTTCGGAAATCCAGATTGGGCCAGTGTCCATCTCGCCCAACAACCTTTGGTCCCTCGTCATCAGTGCCGTGGTCATTGCCCTGATCGGCATCGTCCTGCTCAAGACAAGGCTCGGCAAGGCAACGCGCGCAGTGGCGGACAACCCCGCCCTGGCCGCAGCCTCCGGCATCGACGTTGACTCTGTCATTCGCATCGTGTGGATCGTCGGGGGCATGTTGGCATCCCTCGGTGGCATCCTCTGGGCCTACTACCGGCCAGGGGTCACCTTCGACATGGGTTCGCAAATCCTTCTGCTCATCTTCGCCGGCGTGACCCTTGGCGGTCTTGGAACCGTCTTCGGCGCACTGATCGGTTCGATCGTCGTCGGAATCTTCGTCGAGCTGACTACAGTGTTCGGCCTCGCCGCCGACCTCAAATACGTCGGTGCCCTGTTCATCATGATTGTTGTCCTCTTGTTCCGACCGCAGGGTATCCTCGGCCGGCGTGAGCGCGTGGGTTAGGAAACGGCTATGGACTTTGGATTTATTTTCTCCAGCGCCGCGGGCGAATTGATCAGCCCGACGACGGCGGCATACGCCCTTGCCGCGCTCGGCCTCGCCGTGCACTTCGGCTACTCGGGCCTACTGAACTTCGGCCAGGCAGGATTCATGGCGGTCGGCGCGTACGGCTTCGCCATCTCGACCCTGACCTTCAAGGTTCCGTTCTTTGTCGGTTTGCTCATCGCGGTCATCTGTTCAGTGGCATTTGCGTTCATCCTGGGTATTCCCACACTGCGGCTTCGCGCGGACTACCTCGCCATCGTGACTATCGCTTCCGCGGAAATCCTGCGATACATCGTCACCACCAACCAGCTGACCGGCTTTACGGGTTCGGCTAACGGTCTGGCGGCCTTCGAAGGCGATTTCTTTGTGATGAATCCGTTCCCGCCCGGCACATACCTGGGCATGAACAACCGTGACTTCTTCATCAGGGTTGTCGGCTGGGGCCTGGTCGTCGTCTGCTGCGTCCTGGTGTGGCTCCTCATGCGCAGCCCTTGGGGACGCGTCCTGAAGGGAATTCGTGAGGACGAGAATGCTGTCCGTTCGCTCGGAAAGAACGTCTATTCCTACAAGATGCAGGCCCTGATGATCGGTGGCGTGCTTGGCGCCCTGTCGGGCATGATCTTCACCCTCCCCCGAGGCGCGGTCCAGCCATCCAACTACGGTACGGAGCTGACCTTCTTCCTGTGGACATGCCTGCTCTTGGGCGGAATGGCAACGGTCCTCGGACCCGTGATCGGCGCCATGATCTTCTGGGTGGTCTTGTCCCTGACCCAGAGCATCCTGTACGGCCTGATCGAGTCTGGAGCGGTGACATGGCTCACTACGGTCCAGGCCGGTCAACTGCGCTACATCCTGGTGGGTGTGGCCCTCATGCTCCTGATGATCTTCCGCCCGCAGGGCGTCTTCGGCAACAAGAAGGAGCTCGCATTCGCATGACTGAGCCTCGCGACAACTCGCATGATGTGAAAACAGAAGAACTCAACTACATGACTGATTCACGGCCGATCGCCATCGGCGAGAACCTACCGGGCTGCAAGAAGAGGGACCCGATCGTGGTGGCGGAAAACGTCACGCGCAGCTTTGGCGGCATCAACGCCGTCGACGTCGAGTACCTCGAGATCCCGCGGCACAAGATCACGGCACTCATCGGCCCCAACGGAGCCGGCAAAACCACCCTATTCAACCTCCTGACAGGCTTTGACACGCCTAATTCCGGTGAGTGGAAGTTCGAAGGAAACAATATCGCGGGAGTGTCTTCCTACAAGGTGGCCCGCATGGGCATGGTGCGCACGTTCCAACTGACAAAAGTCATGGGGAAGCTCACCGTCATGGAAAACATGCGGCTCGGTGCCGCAAACCAGCCAGGCGAGCGTCTCTCGAAAGCCCTGTTCAAAGGCATCTGGGGCGGCCGGGAAAAGGAAATCACGGCCCAGGCAGATGTCCTGCTGGAGAAGTTCAAGCTGGACGCCAAGAAGGACGACTACGCAGCTTCCCTCTCCGGAGGCCAGCGCAAGCTCCTGGAGATGGCCCGTTCGCTCATGGTCCGGCCGAAGCTCGTCATGCTGGACGAACCCATGGCAGGCGTCAACCCGGCGCTGACCCAGTCCCTTCTTGACCACATCAAGAACCTGAAGGCGGAAGGCATGACCGTGCTCTTCGTGGAGCACGACATGAACATGGTCCGGCACATCGCCGACTGGGTGGTGGTCATGGCCGAAGGGCGGATCGTCGCCGAAGGCCCACCAGGGGAAGTCATGAAGAACCCGGCCGTGATCGATGCCTACCTGGGCGCCCACCACGACGTCGATCTCGGCGACGCCGAGGGCATCAAGGAACTCGAGGCCGAACTCGAGGCAGACGAGGAATCGATCGTGGGCACGGAAAATGCAGGCATGATCGCCCCCGAAGTCGTCATCGCCCGTCTGGAGGAGGATGGCAAATGAGTGCAACCAGCGCAATGCCGGCAGCCGGCAGCACACCGGCCGACGAGGCCGTGGTGAGCGTCACCAACCTGGTGGCGGGGTACCTGCCCGGCGTCAACATCCTCAACGGCTGCAGCATCGAAGCCCGCAAGGGTGAACTGATCGGCATCATCGGACCCAACGGAGCAGGTAAATCCACCCTCCTGAAGGCGATGTTCGGGCTTGTGAAGGTCCACTCCGGCTCGGTGGTGGTCCGGGGGCAGGACCTCACCGGGCTGAAGGCAAACAAGCTGGTGACGAAGGGAGTCGGTTTCGTCCCACAGAACAACAACGTGTTTGCCACGCTGACCATCGAAGAGAACCTCCAGATGGGCATGTTTCAGAAGCCCAAGGCTTTTGCCGAGCGCTTCGATTTTGTGACCGAGCTCTTCCCGGAGTTGGGCAAGCGCCGCGCCCAGCGTGCGGGCTCTCTCTCCGGCGGTGAACGCCAGATGGTGGCCATGGGACGCGCCCTCATGATGGATCCGGCCGTCCTGTTGCTGGACGAGCCGTCCGCAGGCCTCTCCCCTGTCAAACAAGATGAGACCTTCCTGCGCGTCCACGAGATCAACCGAGCAGGTGTCTCGGTGATCATGGTGGAACAGAACGCCCGCCGGTGCCTCCAGATCTGCGATCGCGGCTACGTCCTGGACCAGGGCAAGGACGCGTACACCGGCACAGGCAGGGAGCTCATGAAGGACCCCAAAGTCATCCAGCTCTACCTCGGCACCCTGGCCGACACCGTGGAGGGCGACGGACACTAAGCTCAAAGCCCGGCACTGCGGTGCCGGGCTTTTTGCTGCCCGTTTTGGCGCGCCCTTCGACTGCCCCGCTTTGGCGCGCTCTCCGACCGCTCGCTCTGGCGCGCTTTCCGACCGCTCACTTTGGCGCGCTCCGGCAGCGAAGAGGGCAAAGCAAAGGACCCCCGGAGATTCCGGGGGTCCTGCTTACTTCGCTTCGTTATTGTTCAGTCTGCTTCAGCCTGCGGCTTAGAGCTTGCCGAATTCTTCGCGGACCGGCTTGTAGGTGTTGTCGTCCTGGTACTTGTAGATACCGATGTAGGCCTCGGTCGGGTCGCCGTTGGCAGCAAAGGTCACGGGACCAGACTTGCCGTCGTAGTCGATGTCCTTGCCTTGGCGAAGCAACGTCACGCAGCTTGGGAAGTCATAGCACTTCACGCCGTCCTTGGAGACGTCCTGGAGGTGCTTGGCAATGTCCACGCCCTTCGTGCTCTTCGCTTCTTCCGTTGCCAGGGCGATCAGGTTGACAGCGTCCCAGGATTCACCCGCGTAGCTGTAGTCCTTCAGGCTCGGGTCAATGGCCAGGAGCTGCTTCTTGAAGTCATCCTTCGCGAAGGTGCCCGGGATGGTGCCCTGGGCTCCGGTCATCGTGCCTGGCTTGAAGTCCTTGCTGTAGTCGGAGGTGTTGCCGTCAACCATGAACAACTGCGTTGGCTTGACGCCCTTGCCTGTCAGGAGGGGAACGATGCTCTTGGCCTGGTCGAAGGAAATCAGGGCGATCGCGTCCGGCTTGGCTGCAATTACCTTGTCCACCTGGCTGCTGAACTGGGAGTCGCCTTCATTGAAGAGTTCCTCCGCAACAACCTTTCCACCGGCCGCTTCGAACGCGGACTTCACGTTCTTCTGCAGGCCAGTACCATAGGCGTCGTTCAAGACGATCATGCCCAGGGTCTGGGCACCGCAGGATGCCATGTAGTTTCCGAGGACCTTGCCCTGTAGGACGTCAGAGGGGGCGGTGCGCCAGTAGAGGCCCTTGTCGTCCCAGGTACTGAAGTCCGGCGAGGTGTTGGCCGGGGAGAACTGGATGACGCCAGCGCCAGTGATCTGGTTGATCACGGTCTTGGAAACGCCCGAAGACGCTGCACCGACGATAGCGCTGACTCCCTGGCCGAGAAGGGCCGTGGTCGATTGGGTAGCGATATCTGTCTTCGTGTCACCGGAATCACGGTGGATCACCTCGACCGGGTGGCCGAGGACCCCGCCTGCGTCATTGATCTGCTTGATGGCAAGGTTCACGCCAGCGATTTCGGGCGGGCCGAGGAAGGCCAGTGAGCCGGTCGTAGGCAGAAGCGAACCGATCTTCAATGGCGCTGCGGAAGTGGTGGTCGAGGGAGGCACGGGACCGGTAGTGGTTGCGGTCTGGCTTGCGCCAGCGCCTGCTCCCGCACTGGGTGCGGGACAAGAGACGCCTGCAGGCGCGGCGGAGCTGCTTCCAGTGGAGCTCGGTGTGGATGATCCACCACAGGCCGTGGCTAGAAGAGCGACGCCGATGCCAAGCGCGGTGAGCTTGGCCGCACGGGGCGCCGCATGGGAAAGATCAAACATGAATTGTCTCCTCGATCGAGAGAGGTGCGATCTACCTTTAAATGCGATTGATCAGGTGTTCCTGAATAAGACTCAAACTAATGCAATTGAACCGGGAACATAAGTGATTCAGGTCACAGCCCTATAACACTCGTTGCATGGGGGAAATCTTATGGTCAGCCGGGAGTACCTTCGGACCCTTGCGGCGAGTCCACGGCCATCCGCGCCGTCGCAAGGAATGCAAGCGTGCCCCAGCCGGGACTCGAACCCGGACTGAGCGGATTTTAAGTCCGCTGCCTCTGCCGATTGGGCTACTGGGGCGCCCGGATAATGGTAACCCAGCCCGCGGCCGGGTACGCGTCAAAGGCCAGGAGTCCGGCGCCCCTGGAGCGCTTCGAACGGCTCTGCATAGCGGAAGGTGCCGCTGACGCCGTCGGGCCATGTCGTAAGAGGCAACAACTGGAAATGGTCTCCCCACACGGGGTCGGGCGCCGTCACGCCCAGTTGGCTGGCCGGAAGATATCCGAAGCGCGGATAGAAATCAGCGCTGCCCAGCAAGGCGATGCCCGGTTCGCCCGCGTCCTCGGCCCGTCGGGCGGTCTCCTTCAAGAGCGCAGATCCGATGCCGCGCCGCTGCAGGTGCGGCTGGACGCTGATGGGGCCGAGTCCCAAAAGTTCGAGATTTCCGAGCCAAGCGCGGGTGCTGATGATGTGCCCCACGATCTCCCCGCCGATCTCGGCCACGATGCTGAACTCGGGAAGATACCCGTCGCAGTCGAATAGTTCGCGCAACAGCTTCACTTCCGCCGGGATTCCTCCGACCGGCAGTCCGGTGACCGGGCTGATCGAGAACGCGCTGGCTGTCAGCTCCAGGATCTCCTCACGGTCAGCTGGCATCTCCGTCCGCAGGACCAGCCCTTGTGACAGCCGCTGCAGCACCTCCATGGCGTGCCCGCGTTCGGCGGATGGAACCAGCAGGTGGTCGTGATGGAACCCTGCCAGGACGTTGCAGCTGATACCGGCTGCGGTCAGGGCGGAACTGACGGCTGCCGTCAGGCCCACCGCATCCAGCGCGGAGTGAATCTGAAGGGTGATCCAGGCGGCCTCGAAGTCGTAGGACAGTCCGAGACGCTCGGCTTCCTCGCGGCGCACCACCACTGTGAGGCCCTCCGCTTCGCGGACAGCGGCTTCGATGTTGCCCTCAAGCGGTTTGCCATGTGGCCACAACGCGTACACATAGTCGCCGTCGCGAACCACAGGGTGCATGGATGTCAGAAGGGTTGTCAGATCGCTTTCGCCAGCCATGCTGACAAGTCTAGGATGCGGAGTCGCTGACAGAACCGGCCCCGCCGTCGCGGAGGCCTGGACTTAACGGCGACGGCGGCCGCCTCCGGGTGGGAGACGGCCGCCGTCGTCAGGACTGCTTCGGTATCGCTACTTGGCGTCAGCCGTAACCGGGGCCTTGGCCTCGGCTGGCTCAGCAGCCGGAGCGGGAGCCGGCGCAGCAGCCGGCTTGGGGGCCGGGGTCGCTGCGGACACGAACGCGCCGCGCGGGTTGTCGAGGTCCATCAGCTGGGTGGTGTCGCGTCCCATGATCATGCCCAGGAGCCAGTTGAAGATGACACGGACCTTGCGCTCACCGGTGGGGATGGCCAAGCCGTGGTAGCCGCGGTGGGCCAGCCAGGCGAGACCGCCCTTGAGGCCGATCCGGCCCAGGAGGTTGATGTTGGCAACGCCCTTCCATTCGCCGAAACCGGCAACCGCACCGAGGTTCTTGTGCTTGTAATCGCCCATGGGTTTGTCCCAGCGGGAGGCCCACAAGTTCTTGGCGAGGCGCTTGGCCTGGCGGAGTGCGTGCTGGGCGTTCGGAACGCAGGTACCGTCCGGCAGGCCGCTGCCAGTGAGGTCCGGGACGGCGGCGATGTCGCCGGCGGCCCAGGCGTTGTCGATGATGCCTTCGTCGCCCGCGATGCGGAGGTCCGGCAGAACACGGACTCGTCCGCGGGGCTCCAGCGGGAAGTCGGTGGAACGGATCATCGGGTTGGCCTGCACACCTGCCGTCCACACGAGGGTGTCGGCTTCGAATTCCTGGGCGGGAGTCTTGTCCGGCAGGTTGATGAGCTTCAGGCTACCCTCGGCGTTGTCGAGGGAGGTGTTGAGCAGGACCTCGATGCCGCGGCTGCGCAGGTGTTCAACTACCCATTCGGCCTGGGCAGCGGTGACCTCGGGCATGATGCGGCCCATGGCTTCGACGAGAACGAAGCGGATTTCTTCCTGGCGGATGCGGGAGTTGTTCTTGACGGCGGCGCGGGCGAGGTCTTCCATCTCGGTGATGCACTCGATACCGGCGAAGCCGCCACCCACAACCACGAAGGTCAGGGCCTTGGCTCGCTCAGCCGGGTCCGTCATGGTGGAGGCGACCTCGATGCGCTCGAGGACCTTGTTGCGTAGCGCTACTGCTTCTTCGATGGTCTTCAGGCCGATGCCTTCATCGGCGAGGCCCTTGATCGGGAAGGTGCGGGTGATGGCGCCGGCGGCAACCACGACGTCGAAGTAAGGAATCTCGAAAGGCTCGCCACCGTCAGCCGGGGCAACAACTGCGGTCCGGTTCTGGTGGTCGATGCTGGTGACGCGGCCCTGGATGAGTTCCGTCTGCTTGAGGTGCTGGCGGTGGGAGACGACGGCGTGGCGTGCCTCGATGTTTCCGCCGGCCACTTCAGGGAGGAAGGGCTGGTAGGTCATGTAGGGAAGCGGATCAACGACGGTAACGATTCCGCCGGCATTCGCGATCTTCTTCTGCAGCTTGAGTGCTACGTACAGGCCGACGTATCCGCCGCCGACAACGAGAACACGGGGACGGTCAATGAGCTCAGGGGTGGTTGCCATAAGAATAGAGTACAGCACCTTGTGAAAATCTTCACTAACTATTTCCCGGCGCCGCCGCACCGGCGCCACGGGCTATTTCGGGGTACTCGGATCCACAACGTCTGCCGCGCCAGTGGCTGGTTCTTCGGGCAGTTCCGGACTGCTCCGGTAGGCGCGCCTCAATTGGACCGAGGCGCCCGCGACGATGGCCACGAAGAGCGATCCGAAGCCGATGACCACCGCAGCGGGAACGGCTGTGTCCGCCTGGGAGGGCGCCTTCGCCACGGGAACCGTGGGATCCGCCAAGGTGGCTGCGGGGCTGCTGGGCTTGGACACCGGCTCTGGTGTGGGGCTACTGAGGTCCCCGCGTCGATGGACCCGGATCCAGTCCACGATGGAACCCACCGGATTGCTCGTTGCCTCGGGCACATCGGCTTTCAATGCCGCTTCGGCGTTGAGAATGCCGTAGCCATAGATGGGGTCCTTGCCAGGCGCTCCAGCGTCCTCTGCCGTGGACACAATCCGGTTGATGACCTGCTTGGCGCTCATATCCGGCCATTTCGAACGGATCAGGGCCGCGACACCGGAGACAAGGGGCGCGGAGCCGGAGGTTCCGGCCCAGTCTTCATAGCTCCCCCGGGCAGGCCGCCCACCAGCTTTTCCGCGGGCGCGGAGATGCCGATGCTGATCCCCTGCGAAGAAGCATCGACGCTGGCCGTACGGTTTCGGTCAAGGCCTGCCACGGTCAATACGCCGGGAATCGTGGCCGGCGCGCCCACCTGGACGTTCCCGCCAATGCGGTTGCCCGCCGCGGCCACGATCACCACGTCCTTCTGTTCGGCATAGAGGAACGCCGCATCCCAACTCTGGGGCCAATCCGGCGAGGTGCTCCCGAGGGAAATGTTGATGACTTTGGCACCGTTGTCCACCGCCCACCGCACAGCCTGCGGAATCTGCTCCTGGTCTGTCTTTCCGGCAGGGTTCGGCGAACCGAGCCAAGCCGAGACAGACAGGATCTCGGCCTCGGGGGCGACGCCGACGATTCCGTCCGGGCCAATGGATCCGGAGGAGGGCGAGGGCGAGGGCGAGGGCGACGGAGACGCCGAAGGGCTGGCTGAAGCGTGTCCACGGCCAGCCAGGAGCGTAGCGACGAGGGTCCCGTGCTCGGGTTTGGCGCCGATGCTCTTCTGCCCGTTTGGATCGCCCGAACCGGAAACGTCAGTTCCGCCGACTACGGCACCCTTGAGATCGGGGTGTTGCCCGTCTACCCCGCTGTCAATGATGGCCACTTTCACCCCGGCGCCCTTGGATACCTGCCAGGCAGCGGAGATGCCGTATTCGTTGAGCCAGTATTCCTTGTCCCGCCAGGAGTCGGCGAACGCCGCAGGCGCAGCCAGCAGGGCCCCTGCCAGGCTTCCCCCGGCCAACATGGCGGCCAGCGCGGCCGATGCGGTTCGGCGGCGCCAACGGTGCGGCAGCGTCATCAGCGAATACTCAGCGCGATGCCGTCGAGGATGTCATGCTCGCTGGAGGTGGCCACGCTGATGGATCCATCCCCGAGCTCAGCCAGGCGCTGGAGTATGCGGCGCCATACGAGTGCTCCGGCTCCGATGACGTCGACACGCCCGGGGTGCATGTAGGGCAGCCGGGCCCGCTCTTCGCGGCTCATTTCCAGCAGGCTCGTGGCGGCGTCGCTGATGGTCTCCAGATCCAGGCTGGCGCCGTGGATCAGTGCGGGATCGTACTCGCTCAGGCCCAGGGCGTGTGCCGTGATGGTGGTGATGGAACCCGCAACACCCACGACGGCGGTGGCCCGGCCCAGCGGGACCGTTCGGCCGGCGAGGTCAATGGCTGCGTCGACATCGGCTTCCGCGGCGGCGATCTGCTCCGGCGTCGGGGGGTCGTTGCGGAGGTGGCGTTCGGTCAGCCGCACGCAGCCGATATCAACGGATTTGGCGGCAATGACGCCATCGGAGTCTCCAAGGACGAACTCGGTGCTTCCACCGCCGAGGTCCACGACGAGCAGCGGATCCTTGCCACGCGAAGGAAGCACGCTGCTTGCCCCGGCGAAGGACAGGGCGGCTTCTTCATCGCCTGAGATGACCTCGGGTTCGACCCCCAGCAGGTCCCGTATGCCGTCAACGAAGACGTCCCGGTTGCGAGCGTCGCGGCTGGCGGATGTCGCCACGAAGCGGACACTCCCTACACCGTGATGGCGGATCAGTTCGGCGTAGTCGCCCGTTGCCGCAAAGGTGCGTTCGAGCGCCTCAGGGGCAAGTTCGCCGGTGGCGTCCACTCCTTGACCGAGGCGAACCACGCGCATCTCGCGGACAATGTCGCGCAGCGGAGACCCCGCATCGGCACCGCTGGCGT
This sequence comes from Arthrobacter sp. MMS18-M83, assembly GCF_026683955.1. Lineage (NCBI taxonomy): Bacteria > Bacillati > Actinomycetota > Actinomycetes > Micrococcales > Micrococcaceae > Arthrobacter > Arthrobacter sp. MMS18-M83. Next base: position 1,678,855 of record NZ_CP113343.1, read on the forward strand.
CCGCGATGAGGAGGCGAATCGAATTAGTGCCACAATCGATGGCGGCTACGCGGCTCATGCGTCGTGCTCCCCTGCAATCGGCTCGTCCGAAAATGCATCGGCGGTCTTGGACTTGCGGACAGGTGCCGGACGGCCCACGATGTCCGGAAGCCCCTGCGGGCCGTGGCGACTGAGGTCCTTGGACGGGGCCTCGCCCGCGCTGTCCCAAGCGCCGTCGCAGTAGCAGCGGTCCGCGGTCCACCATTCGCTGATCGCTTCAATGGCCTCGTCGCCGAGCGGATTGACTCCGGGGCCGGCTGCCAGGGAATGGCCAACCAAGACGTGGAGGCATTTGACGCGCGTGGGCATTCCGCCGGCGGAGACCCCCGCGATCTCCGGGACAGGTCCAGTCCCGGCACGTCCGGCAATTTCGTCACGCGCGCGAAGATAGGCCTCGTGGGCGCCCTGGTAGGCCGTTGCCAAGGGCTTGTCTGCCGTGAGCCGTTCATTCATTTCATTCATGAGCCCGCCCGCTTCCAGCCGCGACACTGCGGCGGTAATGACGGGGTGCGTCAGGTAGAACGTCGTCGGAAACGGTGTGCCATTGCTCAAACGCGGAGCAGTCGCCGCGACCAACGGGTTGCCGCACACGCAGCGGGCGGGGATTTCGACAACGTCGCGGACAGGCCGTCCGAGCTGGCGGCTGAGTACTTCCAGGTCGTGAGCTGATGGCTTGCGGGACTCCTGCGATGCAGGTGCCGAGTTGTTTTCCACTGGCGCTGCCATCCTTCCTGCCCTGTTTTGGCCGTGCCTATCAGGGCGCGACGGCGGCGGGCACCGCGTCTAGTCTGTTGCCGAGCGTCTGATGGATTCCCACAGCCCATCCACCCACGGCAGATTGGCGGGGCTTCCGGAAGCTCCTGAGCCGGTGCGTCCGCCCGGTGTGCCGGCGGGAACTCCGCCGCCAAACACCCAGTAGCCTGCTTCACCCGGCATAACCATGTTAATGCGGTCGCGGGCCTGTTGTTTCACGTAGTTGGGGTCCTGCCAGCGGGTGATCTGCTTCTTGAGGCCTGCTTGCTCGGCCTGCTTGCTCGCGATGTCGGCCTCCAGGGCGGAGATTTCCGCCTTTTTTTCCAGGAAAATCTTGACCGTGGGCGCGAGCATGATGGTGATCGCGACCATCACCACGGCGAGTGCAAGCATGCGCCCTGAGAAGGCCTTTGCGGGCACGGGGCCGGTCGCTTTGTCCTTGCCGGGGTGGGCCTTTGAGGCAGGCTTGGGTTTGCTTTGGGCGCTGCCTTCGGGCTTGGCGGTGGACGACGTCTTGGAACCAGCGTGAGCCGGGGCCTCCTGCGGCGTAGGCGTTGCCTTACGGGACTCGCCGAAGTCGGCACGGATGACATGGCCGCCGTCAGGGTTCTTTTGGGGCGACCGCCCCAGTGCGTCGGCTCGGGGGACCTTGGGACGGCGGGTGGCCATGACACTCCTGTAATGCCTGGTGCTTGCCTGGCGGGTTGCTGCGCTTTGTCTGCCTCATGGAGCCTGCGGTCTTGCCGAAGTGCTCTCACGTTTCGTTAAACAGAACCGGTGGCTACGGTCTTTCCACCATAGCCACCGGTCAGCTGTTTCAACGGATACTAGCCCTTGAAACGCGGGAAAGCGCTGCGGCCGGCGTAGCGTGCGGCGTCATCGAGTTCTTCTTCGATGCGCAGCAGCTGGTTGTACTTCGCGACGCGCTCGGAGCGGGCCGGGGCACCTGTCTTGATCTGGCCCGCGTTGGTGGCAACGGCGATGTCAGCAATGGTGGTGTCCTCGGTTTCGCCGGAGCGGTGCGAGGTGATGGTGGTGTAGCCGGAACGCTGGGCCAGGGAAACGGCGTCCAGGGTTTCGGTCAGGGAGCCAATCTGGTTGACCTTGACGAGCAGCGAGTTCGCGGTGGCGGCGTCGATGCCCTGCTGCAGGCGGACAGGGTTGGTCACGAAGAGGTCGTCGCCAACCAGCTGGACCTTGTCACCGATGGTCTCGGTGAGGGTCTTCCAGCCTTCCCAGTCGTTCTCGTCCAGCGGGTCCTCAATGGAGACCAGCGGGTAGTCTGCAACGAGCTCGGCGTAGTAGGCGCTCATCTCGGTGGCCGAGAGGGCCTTGCCTTCGAACTGGTAGGCGCCATCCTTGTAGAACTCGGAGGAGGCGACGTCCAGCGCGAGGGCGATGTCCTTGCCCGGGGTGTAGCCGGCGTTCTTGATGGCTTCCTGGATCAGGTCCAGCGCGGCGCGGTTGGACGGGAGGTTCGGCGCGAAGCCGCCTTCGTCGCCGAGGCCCGTGGACAGGCCCTTGGCCTGCAGGACGGACTTGAGGTTGTGGTAGACCTCAACGCCCCAGCGCAGGCCTTCGGAGAAGGTCTCGGCGCCGATCGGGACGATCATGAATTCCTGGATGTCGACGTCCGAGTCGGCGTGGGAGCCACCGTTGAGGATGTTCATCAGCGGGACGGGAAGGACGTGGGCGTTCGGACCGCCCAGGTACTTGTACAGGGGCAGGTCTGCGGATGCGGCGGCGGCGCTGGCCACGGCGAGGGAAACACCAAGGATGGCGTTGGCGCCGAGCTTGCCCTTGTTCGGGGTGCCGTCGAGGTCGATCATGGCCTGGTCGATGCTGCGCTGGTCCGTCGCGTCGAAGCCAATGAGGGCCGGGGCGATTTCGTCGATGACCGCGTCAACGGCCTTCTGGACGCCCTTGCCGAGGTAACGGCCCTTGTCGCCGTCGCGCAGTTCAACGGCTTCGTGCTCGCCGGTGGAAGCACCGGAGGGAACTGCCGCGCGGCCGATCTGGCCATCGGAAAGCAGAACTTCAACTTCTACTGTCGGGTTTCCGCGGGAATCAAGGATCTCGCGGGCGTGGATGGCATCGATAAGCGCCATGGACTGCTCCTTATGGTGAAGCGATTTACTGGGAATCTAGAGGGAAATTCTCGACGTCCTCGTCGCCACTAGCCTAGTCGAGAGCTGCCAACGTTACGGAACAGCGTCGGACCCCTCACGTTATGTGGCTCCGCCGTCGCGTCCTTGGTAGCGGCGGACAGCGGCACGCAAGGCCCGTTCGGCGTCGAATCCCTTTTCTTTCGAGCCCGCGACGACGGCAAGCAGTAAGTCTCCAAGCGCAGCTTCCGAGTCTGGAACCTCCACCGCCGCAACCGGGCGGCCAGGCCGTTCCGGACCGCCTGAGCGAGCAGCGCGCTCGGCACGGTCAAGGGACTTCTGCGCCAAGGCTAGGGCCGGAAGGTGGGGTGGAATGCCTTCGAAGGGATCCGAGCGCTCGGGCTTTTCGGCCTTCTTCACTGCATCCCACTTTTCGACAATCTCCTCCACGGTGGCCGGGAAGGAATCCTGCAAGGATCCGTCCGGCCTGAAGACATGGGGGTTGCGCCGCACCATCTTCTCTGTAATGGCGCGCGCGACGTCGTCGAACGTGAACCGTCCTTGCTCCTCGGCGAGCCGGGCGTGGAGCACCACTTGAAGCAGCACATCGCCCAGCTCGCCGCGAAGTTCATCCGAAGTATCGGAGCCGGAGGCCCCCGCCTCGATCGAGTCGACCACCTCGTACGCTTCCTCGATCAAGTACTCGACCAGGGATTCGTGGGTCAGCGCACCCATCCAGGGACAGTGCTCGCGCAAAGAGGCGATCTTTTGCACAAGCACCGTCATGGGACTTCCGGAGGCCGCGCCTGCAAGAGTTTGCTCAGGCAAGGTTGGCGTAGGCGTCGTTGATGTACTCCACCAACGCTTCTTTTTCGTCCAACGGCAGGAACGACGACTCGGCCGCGTTAAGGGTCAGTTCCAGGAGGTCGTCGAGATCGTAGTCGAAGGTCTCCACGAGAAGCTCGAACTCGTCGGTGAGCGTGACGCCGCTCATGAGCCGGTTGTCAGTGTTGATGGTGACGTTGAAGCCCAGCTGGTAGAGCATGTCCAACGGGTGGTTCTCGATTCCTTCGCCGAAGTTCGCGATCGCTCCGGTCTGCAGGTTGGACGAGGGGCAGATTTCCAGCGCAATTCCGCGGTCGCGGACCCAGCCGGCCACCTCACCCAAGGTGACCATGCCAACGGTGTCATCGGAGTCGTCGTCGGCTTCTTCGCCCTCGGCATCTTCGTATTCAACGGTGATGTCCTCGGCGATACGGACGCCGTGACCCAAGCGCAGGGCGCGCCCGTCCACCAGGGCGGACTGGATGCTGTCCAGGCCTGCTGCTTCGCCGGCGTGCACGGTAGCCGGGAAGTTGTGTTCTGCGAGGTAGGTGAAAGCGTCCTTGAAACGGGAAGGCAGGAAGCCAGCTTCGGCTCCGGCGATGTCGAAACCGACCGCGCCGTTGTGCCGGTGCCGCACGGCGAGCTCGGCGATCTCCTGGCCGCGGTCCGCGTGGCGCATCGCCGTGATGAGCTGGCCCACCTGGATCTGGCGGCCGGACTCCTCAACGGCATCCACGCCGGCGTCGAGCCCTTCCTGGACAGCGTCCACAACCTCGTCCAAGGTGAGGCCCTTCTGCAGGTGCTGCTCAGGTGCCCAGCGGATCTCGCCGTACACAACGCCGTCGTCCGCCAAGTCCTCCACGAACTCCTTGGCGACCCGCGCCAGGCCTTCCTTGGTCTGCATGACGGCAATCGTGTGGTCAAAGGTTTCGAGATAACGGACCAAGGAACCGGAATCTGCGGACTCCCGGAACCACTGGCCAAGAGCTACAGGATCCGTGGAAGGCAGGGTGTGGCCGACGGCATCCGCCAGCTCGATGATGGTGGCCGGGCGCAGTCCCCCGTCCAAATGGTCGTGAAGGGAAACCTTCGGGAGGCTCTTCAGGTCGAAATCAAGGGCAGGGGCGGCATCAACAATAGGCTCAGTCACGTGTCCAACTCTAGGGGGACGGAAGGAGCTTAGCCAGCAGGGTTTGAGCGCTCGACGCCGGCAATCGCCTTGACTGCGGTACCTGAATCTGCCGCGGCTGCTTCCGCGGAAGCTGCTTCCTTCTTCTCAGCATCCTTCTTCTCAAGGTGCTTGTGCCACCAACGGAGGGTGTGGTCCACAATGACACCGAGCACCACGGCGAACGCCACGGCAATCCCCACGCCGAGCAGCGGGTTGTTGTGCACCCAGTGGCCGGCCAGCGATCCAATCCCGATCGAATATCCTACCCAGGTGAAGCAGGCGAAGGCATCCAGCCAGAAGAAGGTCTTGTGGCGGAACCCGGTTTGTCCAGCGACGTAGTTCACTGCCACACGGCCCCACGGAATATACCGTGCGGTGAAGATGAGCACGGCGCCGCGTTTGTCCAGCTCGTAGTGTGCCCAGGCGAACATCTTCCGGACCTTCGGCTTGCGCATCCATTTCCAGCGGTCCAAGCCGATCTTGCGGCCCAGCATGTAGGCCGTGTTGTCGCCGGCCATGGCCCCGACCAGCGCCGTAGCGCCGAGGATCCACAGATTGGGCTCGCCCCGGTGCATTGCTAAGGCCGAGAGCCCCACGATCGCGGTCTCACTGGGAAGGATCGTGGCAAAGCCGTCGATGAAGAAGAAAACCAGGAGCACCGGGTAGATCCACGGTTGCCCGGCGGCGTGCTCGAGCATGTGGTTCATGAATTCCACGCAGGCATTGCTCCTCAAGGAAAGTCACGCGGTTGCGTGACACAGATCGCTATCCAGTGTCCCACGGCCGGAGCATCGTTCGCTACGCCCCGGTCAGAGAGGAACACAACTTAACGCTAGCTCGAAACTTGGCTAGGTGACGGGTTCCTCTTCGGTCTCCCCCGCATCTTCGACCGCCTCGACCTCTTCTGGAGAGGGCGTGGAGCCGCGAACCGCGCTGATGACGCGGTCCACGATGATTCCGAGGATGACTGCCGCGACGATCGCGATGATCGCCCCAAGCAAGTGGTTGTGTTCGAACCACTGCCCGAAGAACAAACCGATCGCCACCGAGTAGCTGGCCCACAGAACGGCAGACATGGCTGTAAGCGCCACAAACGTGCCGTGCGAGAAGCGCGTGGCTCCGGCGGTGAGGTTGACCGCCACACGGCCGATGGGGATGAACCGGGCCACCATGATCAGCGACGCGGCCCGACGTCGAAGTTCCCGTCCAGCCCAACGGAAGGCGCCCTGCATCCTTTGGGAACGCATCCACCGCCAGCGGCGAACACCTATTTGGCGGCCGATCAAGTAGGCGATGTTGTCGCCGGAGAAAGCCCCCAGCGCGCCCACCAGAATCAGCAACCACGCGTTGGGCACTCCGGCAGTTGCGGCGACGGCAGCCAATCCAACCACTACCGACTCGCTGGGAATGGGCGGAAAGAAACCATCGATCACGCAGCAGGCAAAGACCAGAAGCAGGACCCAGGGCTGCCCTGCGGCGGCGAGGATGAAGTCGTTGATTGCTTGCACGGTCTTCCTAACGAATGGCCGTGGGGATTGTCTCCCGGGCATCCGAAAATGCCCGGGAAACCAGCCTAGGAGATCCGGTCGATAATGAGCCGCTGTGCCGGCCGTGAGCCTTCCGGCGCTATCAGCACGGCTCCTTCCAATGCTTCCTTGGCTCTTTCGAACTTTTCAGGGGTGTCGGTCAGGAGGGTCATCAGCGGCTCCCCCGCCCGCACCAAGGCTCCCGGCTTGGCATGCATGCGTACCCCTGCACCGGCTTGGACAATGTCTTCCTTCCGGGCCCGGCCAGCTCCGAGCCGCCACGCAGCCACGCCCACGGACAATGCGTCCAGTTCCACCAGCACGCCGTCTGCCGGCGCAGGGATGACCTCGGATTCCTTGGCCACGGGCAACGCCGCACGCGGATCGCCGCCCTGCGCTTCAATCATGCGGTTCCAGACGTCCATTGCCCGGCCGTCCTTGAGCGCGGCCGCGGGGTCGGCGTCGCGCACACCAGCACAGGCGAGCATCTCTTCGGCGAGCCTGATGGTCAGCTCGACGACGTCCTCCGGACCGCCACCGGCAAGCACCTCCACCGATTCCTCCACCTCGATGGCATTTCCCGCAGTCAAACCCAGCGGAGTGCTCATGTTTGTCAGGAGGGCCACCGTGTTCACGCCGGCATCCTTGCCCAGCGCCACCATGGTCTCGGCCAGCTCACGGGCACGTGCTTCGTCCTTCATGAAAGCCCCCGAGCCCACCTTCACGTCAAGCACCAGGGAACCCGTGCCCTCGGCGATCTTCTTGCTCATGATGGACGAGGCAATCAGCGGGATGGCTTCCACGGTGCCCGTAACGTCCCGGAGGGCGTAGAGCTTCTTGTCTGCCGGTGCCAATCCCGTGCCGGCAGCGCAAATGACCGCTCCGACGTCCTGCAGTTGGGCCAGGATTTCCTCGTTGCTCAGATCTGCACGCCACCCGGGAATTGCTTCCAGTTTGTCGAGGGTGCCGCCGGTGTGGCCCAGTCCCCTACCCGAAAGCTGGGGAACCGCCACTCCGAAGACCGCCACCAACGGCGCCAGCGGAAGGGTGATCTTGTCCCCGACTCCCCCGGTGGAGTGCTTGTCAGTGGTGGCCTTCATGCCGCCGTCGGGACGCCGAAGGCTGGAGAAGTCCATTCGCTCGCCCGAGGCGATCATCGCCGCGGTCCAGCGCGAGATCTCGTCGCGGTCCATCCCGTTGAGCAGGATCGCCATATTCAGGGCGGCCATCTGCTCGTCGGCGATGACACCCCGGGTGTAGGCGTCGATGGTCCAGTCGATCTGTTCCGGGCTCAGGGTGCCCTTGTCCCGCTTGATGCTGATGATCTGTACGGCATCAAACGCTTCAGTCTGTGTCACCGGTTCTCCTCGAGGTTGTCGGGACCGAAGGCATCGGGCAGCACTTGGTCCATGGTCTTGATGCCCTGTGTTGTCATGAGCTGCATGCCGGGCGCCCGGAATTCATACAGCAACTGCCTGCACCGGCCGCACGGCATGAGGACGTTCCCCTTCGCATCGACGCAATAGAACGCCCGCAATCTGCCGCCGCCACCCATGTGGAGGTCACCCACCAGGGCGCACTCAGCACACAAGGTCAGGCCATAGCTGGCGTTCTCGACATTGCAGCCGCTGACAATCCGTCCGTCATCGGTGAGTGCGGCAGCCCCCACCGGGAACTTCGAGTACGGAGCGTAGGCCTTACCCATGGCAGCGACCGCAGCAGCCTCCAGGGCCGCCCAGTCCACGCCTCCGGTATCCGTGACAGCCACGGTCAACCCTTCACGTACGGTATGCCGCTTGCCGCCGGCGGCCGGGACCTGCCTACCAATCCGGCGACGGCGAAGACCGTCAAGGCGTAGGGCAGCATGGCCATGAACTGGCTCGGCACGGGCGATCCGATGATGGTGATGACGCTTTGGAGGTTGTCCGCGAAGCCGAACAGCAACGCGGCCAGGAACGCGCCGATCGGGTTCCACCGCCCGAAGATCAACGCTGCCAGCGCGATGTACCCGCGGCCTCCGGACATGTCCTTGCTGAAGGCGTCCACGGAGACCAGCGTGAAGAAGGAGCCGCCAATTCCTGCGATCGCGCCGCCCATCAGCACGTTCCAGAAACGGGTCCGGTTGACATTGATGCCCACGGTGTCGGCGGCTTGAGGGTGCTCGCCGACGGCCCTCACACGGAGGCCCCATTTCGTGTGGAATAGGCCGAGGTAGACCACGATCACGGCGATGTACATCAAATAGCCCACGAGGGACTGGTGGAACAGGATGGGACCAATGATGGGGATATCGGACAGGAAGGGGATATCCACCGGCGGCAAGCGGCCGGGCTTGTTGAGGCCTTCCGGGTCGGCTGTCAGCAGCGTCGAGAACAGGAAGCTCGTCAGTCCACTGATGAGGACGTTGAGGACGACGCCCACGATGATCTGGTTGACGAGGTACTTGATACTGACCACGGCCAGAACCAGGGAAACAAGCGCCCCGGCCACCGCCGCGGCGACCAGCCCGGCGTAGACGTTGTGCGTCACCGTAGCGACAACGGCCGCGGAAAACGCACCCAAAAGGAGCTGTCCTTCAATGGCGATGTTGACCACGCCGACGCGTTCGCACAGGACCCCGGAAAGGGAACCGAACACCAGCGGCACGGCCAAGGTCACGGATCCTGCGATCAGGCCGGCGAGGGAGATGGACGGCTCGGCGTCATTTCCGTGGGCCACGATCCAGACCATGAAGCCGATCAGGAAAAGGGCGGCGAAGGTACCTCCCACCCACCGGGGAATGGTCCGCTTTGCTTGCGTGAGGTACACCGTATAGCCTGCCAGGCCCAGCAGAACGACTGCGCAGATCCAGCCTATGGCCGCGGAAGGAACCGTGATCCGGACAACCTTCGCGACTCCGAGCGCGGCAAGGCCGAGAACCACCACAGCGGCGACAGTGGCTGCGGGCAGCCAGCCGGGCACCTGGCCTGAACGACGGCGGACGAACCACAGGTATCCGAGCCACGCTGAAAGCAGAAGGGCCAGGACCAGCGTGACCCACGCAGCTACATTGGACGCCGCTTCATTGGCTGCCTCGGCGATGCCGAAACCTGCCGATTTCGAATTGGACATGAATCCGAACAGCACGGTTCCCAGGATTGCGAGCAGGGACAGTCCGATTCCGGCCTTCCAGCTCACCAGTTCGCTGACACCCGGTTTTCCGGAGCGCGCAGGGGCGTTGCCGGCGGGCGTGCCACTGCCGGATGTTGTTGTTGTGGTGCTCATGCTGTTGCCGCTCCGCTCTCAATTTTTCCGGAGGGGACCGTTCCGGAGCCAGGGCCGCCCGGGGCCTTCTTCTTTTTCCGGGGATTCAGCCCGAAGATCGCGCGCACCAATGGCGGCGCCGCAATGAACAGGACGATCAGCGACTGGATGACCAAAACGATGTCGATCGGGGTCTGCGTCTGTGCCTGCATTGCGACCCCTCCCGCCCTGAACGCACCGAACAGGAGACCGGCGAAGAAGGTTCCCCACGGCGTCGAACGGCCCAACAGGGCAACCGTGATGGCATCGAATCCGATGGAAGCCGCGACGCCTCCCGAGAGGTATTTCTCCGTCCCTGATACCTGCGCAATGCCGGCCAGGCCCGCAAGCGCACCGGCAATCGCCATGACCAGGATCACGGCCCGTGGCACATTGATCCCGGCGGTGCGTGCGGCGCTCTGGTTGGCGCCGACGGCCCGGAATTCAAAGCCAAGGGTAGAGCGGTTCAGGAGCCACCAGACGAAGACGGTTGCCACCACGGCCAAGAGGAAGCCGGCGTGGAGCCTGAACTGCGGACCGAGCAACTCCGGAAACAGCGCCGACTGGTCCAGGAAGGGCGAGATCGGGTTGGTCGAGCCCTTGCGCTGGAAAGCCGGAGTGGTCAGGAGGAAAAGGAGCAGGAAGTTGGCGATGTAGTTCAGCATGATGGTCACGATGACCTCATGCGCGCCGGTCCTCGCCTTGAGGAGACCGACGACGGCGCCCCACACCGCGCCGCCCACGAGTCCGGCAACGATGACCACCAGGAGGTGGACCAGGAACGGCAAGTGCCACGTGAAGCCAACGTAGGCGCCGAACAGGGCACCAAAGATGATTTGACCTTGTGCGCCGATGTTGAACAGTCCCGCACGGAACGCCAATGCCACGCCAAGTCCGGCGCAAATCAACGGTGTGGACACCGTCAGTGTTTCAGTAATCGGGTACAGCTGGGCTGCTGCGTCCGCCCCGGCCCAGTTGAACAGCGAGCCCTGGACTAGCGCTACGTACGGCCTGAACACCTCGGTGAGCATGTCCCCCGGCTGCGCGAAGAAATATCCTGCCGCTTCGGCCACTTTGGGGTTGGTCACGGCCATCAGGATTCCGCCGAGCACAATCGCGAGGAGTACTGACAGTACCGACACCATGGCGTTTCCGGTCACGATCTGCCGGAAGACCGAACCACCGGCGGCGTGCGGGATCCGTCCGCCTTGACTGGTAGCCGGAACCGCTGACGGGGCCATCGCACCGTCCGCAGTGTCCAGCGCGACATCCGCTACGACGTCGTCGTCAATCGATGTTTCCGGGAGTACCGGTTTGACCCCGTGTTTGTGTCGAGGGGTGTTGGACTCAGACATGTGTTCCTCCCTCGAGGGTTTTGTGCGCAGCCAGTTCTGCCTCGTGTTCCGGAACGCCTGCCATCATCAAGCCCAAAACATCGCGGGAGGTACCTGCAGGGACAATCCCTACGAGCCTTCCGCGGTAGAGAACGGCGATCCTGTCAGCGAGCTCAAGCACTTCATCGAGCTCTGTGGAGACGATCATCACCGGAGTTCCGTTGTCCCGTTCGGCAATGACCCGTTTGTGCACGAATTCGATGGAGCCGACGTCGAGCCCCCGGGTGGGCTGCGATGCGATAAAGAGCCTCAATGGCCTGGACAGCTCCCTTGCCAGCACCACCTTTTGCTGGTTTCCGCCGGAGAGCGTACCCACGGCCACGTCGATCGACGGCGTGCGCACATCGAACTCTTCGACCTTTTTCTCCGCATGGGCAGCAATCAGGGCAGGTTTCATGCCAATGCCCTGGGCGAAAGGCGGCTTGTCGTACAGGTCCAGGATCATGTTCTCGGAAATGGAGAACGTCCCCACCAGACCGTCGATCTTCCGGTCCTCGGGGACGAACCCGACGCCGGCGGAAAGGACTTGCTTGACGCTCTTGCCGAGCAGTTCGACGTCGTCGAGGATGATGGATCCGGTGACATGGGGCTGGACGCCCAGGATGGCTTCGGTCAGCTCGGTCTGGCCGTTGCCTTGGACTCCGGCGATGGCAAGCACTTCACCCTTGGCGATGTCGAAACTCAGCCCGTCCACGACGTGCTGGCCATTGTGGTCAACAACGGTGAGGTCCCGGACCTTGAAGGTCGCCTCACCGGGTTGGGCAGGCTTCTTTTCCAAGGTCAGGCTGACTGCCCGGCCCACCATCGCCGAGGCGAGTTCCGTCGGGGACGCCGAGGGGTCAGCCGAGCCAACCACTTTCCCCCGTCGGATCACCGTGATGATGTCCGAAATTTCCTTGACCTCACGCAGTTTGTGCGAAATGAAGACAATGGATTTTCCGGCAGCCTTGAGCTGCCGAATGATATCCAGGAGCTCGTCTGTTTCCTGCGGAGTGAGAACGGCAGTCGGTTCATCCAGAATCAGGACTTCGGCGTCGCGCACTAGCGCCTTGATGATCTCGACCCGTTGCTGCACTCCGACGGGAAGGTCTTCCACGAGGGCATCGGGGTCCACGTGGAAACCGTATTGCTTTGAAATCTCTGAAATCTTGCGGCGCGTTTCATCCAAGTTCAGGAAACCGGCTGCCTTGGTGGCTTCGTTTCCCAATGCGACATTTTCGGCCACGGTGAAGACCGGAATCAACATGAAGTGCTGGTGGACCATGCCGATTCCTGCCGCCATGGCGTCGCCGGGACCTTTGAAAACCACAGGCTTGCCGTCGACCAGGATTTCACCGTCACTGGGGTCGTAAAGTCCGTAAAGGACATTCATCAGGGTGGATTTACCGGCACCGTTTTCGCCCAAAAGGCAATGGACTTGGCCGGGTTCAACCACGAGGTCGATGTGGTCATTGGCTACGAGGGATCCGAAGCGCTTCGTGATCCCTTTCAGTTCGAGTTTCAAAACTCCAACCCATCTATAAAGGATGGCCCTTCGTCATCACCGTGCTCCCAGCATAGTGCTCGGCAAAGGAGTGTCGAAGAGCAAAATTGAAGGCAACGCAGAACGCGCTGCCCTTCTGCCAAAACTCGGCTGAAGGGCAGCGCGGCGTGGTTTAGCCCGGACTATTACTTGGGGCTGGACTTTGATTGGACCTTTACTGCGCCGGAGATAATGTCCTTCTTCAGCTGGTCAAGATCGCTCTTCATGTCAGCCGGCACCGAGGAGTCGAGATCGTGGAACGGGGCAAGTGCCACGCCCCCGTTGTCGAGCGTTCCAACGTAGGGGCTGGGGTCGAACTTGCCGTCCTTGTCCGCCTTGATGACCGTTTCGACAGCAGTGGCCATGGTCTTCTGGACCGAGGTCAGGATGACCGACTTGTAGGCGGGTGCCGTCAGGTAGCCGTCCGAGTCGACCCAGATCAGCTTGGCGTCCGTGCCCTTTGCCTTGGCGTCAAGGATGGCACTGCCGGCACCCGCACCAACGGGACCAGCGACGGGAAGGACGACGTCGGCGCCCTGGTCCAGGAATCCCTGGGTGAGGACCTTGCCCTTGTCGACCTGCTTGAAGTCGCCTACGAACGTTCCGTCCTGCTTGTCCTTATCCCAGCCAAGCAGCTGGACGGACTTGCCCTTCTTCTGGTTGTAGTACTTCACGCCGTCAGCGAAGCCGTCCATGAAGATGCTCACGGTGGGAATGTTGAGACCACCGAAGGTGGCAACCTTGCCCGTCTTGGAGGTACCTGCCGCCAGGTAGCCGGCCAGGAACGAGGCCTGGGCCGTGTCATAGACAATCGGCTTGACGTTCTTCGGGAAGGTGGGGTCCGAGTAGTCGATGATGGCGAAGTGGCTGTTCTGGTTTGCCGTGGCAATCGACTTGGTCGCATCGCCCAGGAGGAAGCCGACGGTAACCGTCAACTTGCAGCCCTGCTGGACCATGGAACGAAGGTTGGGGTCGTAGTCCGTGTCGGCTTTGGACTGGACGTGCTTCTCCTGGATGGCAAGATCCTTGGCGGCTGCCTGAAGTCCTTCATAGCCTGACTGGTTGAACGACTTGTCGTCGAAGCCACCGGAGTCGGACACCATGCAAGCGGTGTAGTCCGACTTCGTGGCGCTGCCCGAGCTCGACGCAGACGGTGCGCTACCGCAGCCTGCCAGCAAAAGAGCCGCGGCGCCCGCAGTTGCGACGCCTGCAAATGAACCGCGCTTCAGGGTGGCACGCAGTGATTGCTTCAATTTTCCTCCAAGAAGAAAGTGATTGATGCTACGACAGTTGGTCAATGAGTGTCCGTTTCGAAAACTCGAGGCTGAAATTCTGTTTTCACTGATGCTTCGCAGCACTGCGCCTGGGGCGCACTGATGCCACAACTTTAGTGGGATGGAACACACCCCGGTAACACAAAAGCCCAACAATCCTAAGATCGTTGGGCTTTTGTTACCAAGCAGTAGTGGAACTCCCAGCCATCGGTCCTAGCATCCGGGCCGGAGCAGATGGGCCCTATCGCGCTGGGGTAACCCGCGCAGAGGTGCTCAGTGTATGCGGACCAGCATTTTGCCGGTGTTGGCCCCGTCCAGGAGATCAATGAAGGCCTGCGGCGCGTTTTCCAGCCCGTCTACGATCGTCTCGTCGTAGCGGACGGTTCCATCGGCGAGCCATCCGGCCATCTTCCCGGCAAACTCGGCGGCGTGCTGGCGCTGCCCACTCACGAGGAAGCCCCGGAGGGTCAGTTGCTTTCCAATGGCCACAGCCAGGTTGCGGGGGGCAGCTGCGGGCTCCTTGGAGTTGTACTGGGAGATCGCACCGCACATCGCCACGCGGCCGCCCACCGTGAGGACTGCGAGGGCAGCCTCAAGGTGCTCGCCGCCCACGTTGTCGAAGTAGACGTCGATCCCTCGCTCCCCCGCCGCCTCACGGAGTTGGGCCACCACCGGACCGTCGTGGTAGTCGAAGGCAGCGTCGAAGCCGAGTTCCAGCAAGCGCGCCACCTTCTCGGGGGAACCGGCACTGCCGATCACCTTGGAGGCGCCCATGGCCTTGGCGATCTGGCCCACGATCGAGCCGACGGCTCCTGCCGCGCCGGAAACGAAAACGACGTCGCCCGTTTTGAACTCGGCCACCTTGAGCAGCCCGGCATACGCAGTCAGTCCCGTCATGCCGAGGGCGCCAAGGAACGCCGACGACGGCGCGAGGCCGGCCGGGACCGGCGTCACATGTGTGCCGTCCACCACGGAGAACTCGCGCCAGCCGAGCTGGTGCACGACGACGTCGCCCACCTTGTGCGCTTCGGAACGGGACGCGATCACCTCACCGACCGCGCCGCCGTCGAGCGCTTCATTGAGGCGGAAGGGTGCCGAATAGGACTTCGCGTCGTTCATGCGGCCGCGCATGTAGGGATCAACCGACATGAACTCGTTGCGGACCAGGATCTGGCCGTCCTGCAGCTCCGGCAGTTCGGCCTCCGCCAGGCGGAAATTCTCCTGGACAGGACGTCCCTGCGGGCGGGATGCCAGCTGGATTTCGCGGGTACGGCTGGGAAGTGCGACGCTCATGCGGCCACCTCCACAAGCTTGATGTCGACGGCGATGTTGCCGCGGGTCGCGTTGGAGTAGGGGCAGATCTCGTGTGCCTTGGCCACGAGCTGCTCGGCGGTTTCCCGGTCGAGGGCCGGCAACGCGATCTCAAGCTCGGCGGCAAGTCCGTATCCCTCGCGGCCTTCCAGGGCGCCGAAATGGATCTTGGCTGCCACGGCCGAATCACTGAGATCCGCCCGCGCCTTGCGTCCTACCAGCCGGAGTGCCGAGTGGAAGCAGGCCGCGTAACCGGCGGCAAAAAGTTGCTCAGGGTTGGTGCCCTGGCCGTTTCCGCCCAGTTCCACCGGGCTGGCGAGTGCTACGTCCAGCTTGCCGTCACTGGTGCGTGCGTTGCCTTCGCGGCCTTCGCCGGAAGCAAGCGCCTCGGCTGTGTACAAAGTCTTCACTATGGTTCCTTTTCCTTTGGAGGGATGGACGATCAGATGGCTGAATGGAGGGCGGCGGTAAGCCTGCCCAGGGTGTCGTGAAGCTGAGCAAGCTCGTCGGCACTCAAGCCCGCGGCGTCGGCGAGCCGCTGTGGCACGGCGCCTGCCTGAGCACTCAGGGCAAGCCCCGGGTCCGTCAGGTGGATTTCGACGCGGCGCTCGTCTTCGGCCGAACGTCGGCGCTCTACCAGGCCCAAGGCTTCAAGCCTCTTGAGCAGGGGTGACAACGTGCCCGAGTCAAGTCCGAGCTCGACGCCCAGTTCCCTTACGCTTCGCGGCTCGTTTTCCCAAAGAACCAGCATCACGAGGTACTGCGGATACGTCAGCCCAAGCTCATCCAGCACCGGCCTGTAGACCGCCGTGGCCGCCTTCGACGCGGAGTAGAGGGCAAAACAGACCTGGTGGTTGAGACGGGGGGCTTCACTCATGGAAATAACAATAGCCCACAATTAGATTGTGCACAACCCAAGTGAATCAATAACGCTCGCTCACAAACAAGCCCTTCCCCGGCGGCCCTCGCTCACAAACAAGCCCAAACGACGGGATCCTCCTGCAGATGATCTGCAGGAGGATCCCCGGCCTTTCGGCCAAAAGTGAGCGAGCGTCGCAGTTTTAGAGATCCCGCATGGTGCGCAATGCGGCGGCAGCCAAGACTTGGATGGCGAAGCCAAGGGCCCGTTCGTCCACGATGAAGTCACCCCGGTGGAGATCGTATTCTTCGCCGCCCGGCGTGTGGGTGCCGAGCCGCATCATGGCACCGGGCAGGTCGGCCAGGAACCAGGCGAAGTCCTCGCCGCCCATGGACTGGGGGGTCAGGACGACGGCATGCTCACCGAGTTCAGCCCTGGCCGCGGCCTCGATGAGGGCAGTTTCGTGTTCTGAGTTGACCACGGGAGGAACCCCCCGCGTGTGCTCGAGGTGGACGTCCACCCCGTACGGCGCGGCAACTTGCTGGACGACATCGTCCAACAACTCCCCCGCGCTATGCCATGCATCGCGGTCCAGGCAGCGCATGGTCCCTGCCATATAACCATTGGCAGGGATGGCATTGGGCGCGGATCCTGCCGTGATCTGGCCCCACACCACAGAGACTCCGCTGCGGACATCCACGCGACGGGAAAGCACGGCCGGGACGTTGATGGCGATCTGGGCCAGTGCGAAGACCAGGTCCTCGGTCAGATGCGGCCGGGAAGTGTGTCCGCCACGTCCGGTCAGTTCGATTTTGATGGTGTCCGAGGCTGAGGTGATCGCCCCGATCCGCGTGCCGATCTGGCCAACGTTGATGCGCGGATCACAGTGCAGCGCCAGAATCCGCGGGACACCCTGAAGGACGCCCTGCTCGATGCAGGACAACGCACCGCCGGGCATGGTTTCCTCGGCCGGTTGGAAGATGATGCGCACCGTGCCGCCCAGCGGCGATTCCTGGTGCATGGCGTGCAGCACCAGGGCGATTCCGAGCATGCTGGTGGTGTGGACGTCATGCCCGCAGGCGTGGGTCACGCCGTGGTTCTTCGACGCGAACGGAAGCCCGGTCTCCTCGATGATGGGGAGGGCATCGATGTCACCGCGCAACGCCGTTGCGATGGGCCCTTCGCCGACGTCGACCGTCACGCCCGAGCCTTCCAGCCGGCGTGGCTCCAGTCCCGCGGCTTCAAGCCGCTCCACGAGCTTGTCCGTGGTGCGGAACTCCTTGAAGGACAGTTCCGGGTGCGCATGCAAATCCCGCCGGAATTCGATGAGTTCCGGCAAAAGATCGTCAAGCCACGGCCTCACCACGGGAGTCGGCTCGGTTTCAGTAGTGAAATTGCGCACCTCACAACTCTAGCCATCCGCGCCCCTCGAATAACGAAAGGGGTCTCTTGGTTACGGACTGCGCCTCAAGGACTTTGTTTAGAGTACGTCGGTGTCCCCGCTGGCCTTGAGCGCGTCCACCGCTCCCTTGACCCGTTGAGCGTGCTCCTTGGTGGTGACAAGCAGGGCGTCCGGAGTGTCCACGATCACCACGTCCTTGATACCGATAAGCGCGATCACACGCTTGGTGTCGGAGACAACCACGCCGCTGGCGTTTTCGGTGAAGACACGTGCGCCTTCGCCGAGGACCGTCACTTCGTCGACGTCCCCGGCATTGTTGAGGCGGCCGATCGCCGCAAAGTCTCCGACGTCGTCCCAACGGAAGGTACCGGGCACGACGGCGACATCCCCCGCCGCTGCCGCGGGTTCTGCCACAGCGTAGTCAATGGCGATCTTGGGCAGCGTAGGCCACACGCGAGCCGTCACTTCATCGCGCTCCGGAGTGTCCCAGGCTTCCGCAATTTCCTGCAGACCGGCGAACAGGACCGGCTGGTTTGCTTCAAGATGCTTGAGCATGAGCGCCACCGGGGCAACGAACATTCCGGCGTTCCAGACGTAATCGCCGGTCTCTAGGTACTTCTTCGCAATGTCTTCGCTCGGCTTCTCGACGAATTCGATCACCGCATGCGCGTTCGGCGCGTCGTCGATATTGAGCAAGTCGCCGGTGCGGATGTAGCCGAACCCGGTTGAGGGATGGGTGGGCTTAATGCCAATAGTGACGATTTTTCCGGCTGCAGCAGTGTGGATCGCCTCGCGCACGGTTTCCTGGAAGAGGTTGTCCGGGCTGATGACGTGGTCGGCTGCGAACGAACCCATGATGGTGTCCGGATCGCGACGGTACAGGATGGCGGCGGCGAGGCCGATCGCCGCTCCTGAGTCCTTCGGTTCACTTTCCAGGACCAACTCGTCGTCGCCCACTTCGGGAAGCTGGCGGCAGACAGCCGTCCGGTGCGCCACACCCGTAACAACCAGGACCCGGTTGCCGGCCAGTGGTTCGAGCCGGTCGTATGTAGCCCGCAGGAGGGTGCTCCCCGAACCGGTGAGGTCGTGTAGGAATTTTGGCGCAGCAGCACGCGAAAGCGGCCAGAGGCGCGTGCCCACTCCGCCGGCCGGAATAACCGCATGGAAGTGGCGCAATGGCGATTCGAGGCTCGCAGCGTTTTCTATACTCACCGCAACACCTTATCCGACACCCGCGCAAGTCCCACTTTGTGGTCTTCGTCTCACCCTCGCGGCGAAAAGACCGGAATTCAGGCGAACACCCGCAATCTCGTTACAAGAAGGGGCGCCTAAATTGAATAAGCTGTGAGCGAAGCCTAGATTTAGGCTGAGCTACGAGTGCTCTCGCAGCTGGCGTTCCCCCCGCATGGATCCCGTGCCAGCGCCGCTGTGTTGCAGGAAGGTTTATTCAGTGCCGACAAAACCAGCTGGCACCTTGTACCGCGGCCGTGAAGGCATGTGGTCCTGGGTTGGACATCGCATTACCGGTGTTGTGATCTTTTTCTTCTTGTTGGTCCATGTGCTGGACACCTCATTGGTGCGTGTGTCCCCGGAGGCCTATACGGCCGTCATCGGCGCCTACAAGAACCCCATCATGGCCCTCGGCGAAACGGGCCTCGTCGCAGCGATCGTTTTCCACGCCTTCAATGGCTTGCGCATCATCGCCGTTGACTTCTGGAAGAAGGGCGCCAAGTACCAGCGCCAAATGCTGTGGGTCGTCCTGGCACTCTGGCTGGTTACTTTCGCGGCCTTCGCTATTCGCCACCTGTCCCTCGCTCTGGGAGGCCACTAAGCCATGAGTACTGATATTCAGAGTCCCCGCAGCGGAAAGATCGCCCCGCAATACCGTCGCGGCACCGGTTCCAAGGGGAACTTCGAGATGCTCGCATGGCTGTTCATGCGGCTCTCCGGCGTCGTGCTCGTGGTGCTGATCTTCGGCCACCTCTTCGTGAACCTGCTGGTGGGAGAGGGCATCCACGCCATCGACTTCGGTTTCGTGGCTGGCAAGTGGGCAGACCCGTTCTGGCAGTTCTGGGACCTGGCCATGCTGTGGCTCGCGATGCTTCACGGCACCAACGGTGTTCGCACCATCATCAACGACTACGCCGAAAAGGACGCCACGCGCTTCTGGCTCAAGGTGGTCCTGTACGCGGCCAGCTTCGTCATCATCGTTCTGGGCACCCTGGTGATCTTCACGTTCAACCCGTGCCCCGTCGTCAACGGCGTTCAGCTGCCGGGCGGGTTCTGCCCGGCGCCGTAGCGGCTCCGCTGCACCGCTGGCAATGTCCGGCAGTGCACAACACGCGGAGCAGGCTCCGCCGACCATCTGACTTAGAGAGAAAGAGCATCTGGTATGCAGGTCCACAAGTACGACGTCGTTATTGTCGGTGCCGGCGGCGCCGGCATGCGCGCCGCGATCGAATCCGGTCAGCGCGCACGCACCGCAGTACTGACCAAGCTCTACCCCACCCGTTCCCACACCGGTGCAGCCCAGGGCGGCATGTGTGCAGCCCTGGCCAACGTCGAAGAGGACAACTGGGAGTGGCACACGTTCGACACCATCAAGGGCGGCGACTACCTGGTTGACCAGGACGCAGCCGAGGTCATGGCGAAAGAAGCCATCGACGCCGTGCTGGACCTGGAAAAGATGGGCCTGCCGTTCAACCGCACGCCCGAAGGCCGCATTGACCAGCGCCGTTTCGGTGGGCACACCCGTGACCACGGCAAGGCTCCGGTTCGCCGCGCCTGCTATGCGGCTGACCGCACGGGACACATGATCCTGCAGACGCTGTACCAAAACTGCGTCAAGCACAACGTTGAGTTCTACAACGAGTACTACGTCCTGGACCTGCTGCTCGTCGAAGAAGACGCAGTACGCGAAGACGGCACGCCGTACAAGCAGAAGCGCGTTGCCGGTGTTGTGTCCTACGACCTCGCGTCCGGCGAACTCCACGTCTTCCAAGCGAAGTCCGTAGTCTTCGCCTCCGGCGGCGCCGGCAAGGTCTTCAAGACCACCTCCAACGCCCACACTCTGACCGGTGACGGCATGGGCATCGCTTTCCGCCGTGGCATCCCGCTGGAAGACATGGAGTTCTTCCAGTTCCACCCGACCGGCCTTGCAGGCCTGGGCATCCTCCTGACCGAAGGTGCACGTGGCGAAGGCGCTATCCTCCGCAACTCGGAGGGTGAACGCTTCATGGAGCGCTACGCCCCAACCATCAAGGACCTCGCCCCCCGCGACATCGTGGCCCGCGCCATGGCGAATGAAGTCCGCGAAGGCCGTGGTTGCGGCCCGAACAAGGACTACGTCCTCTTGGACCTGACCCACCTTGAGCCCGCGCACATCGAGGCCAAGCTGCCGGACATCACCGAGTTCGCCCGCACCTACCTGGGTGTGGAACCCTTCACGGAGCCTGTTCCCGTGTTCCCGACGGCGCACTACGCCATGGGCGGCATCCCGACGAACATCACCACCGAGGTGCTGCAGGACAACCAGACGATCGTGCCCGGCCTGTACGCCGCCGGCGAGGTTGCCTGCGTTTCGGTCCACGGCTCCAACCGTCTTGGCACAAACTCCCTCCTGGACATCAACGTCTTCGGCAAGCGTGCCGGCGTTGCCGCGGCGGAATACTCCAAGACTGCCGATTTCGTCGAACTGCCCGAGGATCCCGAAGCGCACACCCGCGCCATGCTGTCCGGGCTGCTGGACGGCAACGGAACCGAGCGTGTCGCGCAGATCCGCAAGGAACTGCAGGAAACCATGGACACCAACATGCAGGTGTTCCGCACCAAGGAATCCTTGGAGCAGGTCCTCAGCGACATCGCCGAATTCGAAGCGCGCTACAAGAACGTGGTTGTCCAGGACAAGGGCAAACGCTTCAACCTGGATCTACTGGAGGCCGTGGAACTGGGCTTCCTCCTCGACATGGCGAAGGTCATGACGGTCGGTGCACTGCACCGTGAAGAGTCCCGCGGCGGCCACTACCGCGAGGACTTCCCGGACCGCGACGACGAGAAGTTCATGAAGCACTCCATGGCTTACAAGGACAGCTCGGTCACCACCGAATCGTCAGCCGAATCCGTAGCGGGCATCCGTCTCGAGACCAAGCCCGTTGTCTTTACCCGTTACGAGCCAATGGAGCGTAAGTACTAATGACGACCGAAATGGCTGAGCCGGCCTCCAAGATCGAGCTTCCCGCAGGCATTGGCGGAGGCGGGGAAATTCCCACCTTCAACATCACCCTGCGCGTGCGTCGCTACAACCCGGAAGTCTCGGAAGAGGCCGCCTGGGAAGACCACCAGCTAACCATGTACGGCACGGACCGCGTGCTGGACGCCCTGCACAAGGTCAAGTGGGAGATCGACGGTTCGCTGTCCTTCCGTCGCTCTTGTGCGCACGGCATTTGTGGTTCCGATGCCATGCGGATCAACGGCCGCAACCGCCTCGCCTGCAAGACCCTGCTGAAGGACTTGGACACGTCCAAGCCCATCACTGTTGAGCCGATCAAGGGCCTCCCCGTGGAGAAGGACCTGATCGTGGACATGGAGCCGTTCTTCCAGTCCTTCCGCGAGGTCATGCCCTTCTTGATCAACAAGGGCCACGAGCCCACCAAGGAGCGGCTCCAGTCGGTCAAAGACCGTGAACGCTTTGACGACACCACCAAGTGCATCCTGTGCGCTGCGTGTACCTCGTCTTGCCCGGTGTTCTGGACGGACGGCCAGTACTTCGGTCCGGCCGCGATTGTGAACGCGCACCGCTTCATCTTCGATTCCCGTGACGACGCTGGCGACATGCGCCTGGAGATCCTCAACGACAAGGAAGGCGTGTGGCGTTGCCGCACCACCTTCAACTGCTCGGAGGCTTGCCCCCGTGGCATCCAGGTGACCCAGGCTATCGCCGAGGTCAAGCAGGCCATCCTGGCACGTAAGATCTAGTTTCCGAAGTCAGAGTACGACGACGGTGTCCCCCTTTGTGGGGTACGCCGTCGTCGTTGTTTAAGAGTCGTTCAGGAAAAGCCGGGCGACTCGCAAAGCGAAAGGCGGACAGGGTGTCCAAATCCGTGAAGATCAGCTTCGAAGGCAGCACCGGAGACCTCCTGGCAGGAATCGTGGACGTGCCTGAGGGCCCGGTCCGGGGCTGGGGTGTGTTTTCCCATGGTCTGACCCTCGGCAAGGACAGCCCCTCCGCCTCGCGTATCTGCAAGGGCTTGGCGGACCTTGGCGTCGGTATGCTGCGCTTCGACAACCTTGGGCTGGGCGACTCCGCCGGCGAATGGTCCGCTGGATCGTTCAGCGTGAAAGTGGCAGACACCATCCGAGCCGCCGGGTTCATGCGTGCCGATGACAAGGAAATCTCCCTGCTGGTGGGCCACTCCTTCGGCGGAGCGGCTGTACTAGCGGCGGCCCTCAGCCTTCCCGAGGTACGGGCCGTTGCGACTGTGGGCGCCCCGTTCGAACCCAAACACGTGGAGCACATGTTCGACGCCGAAGTGAGCACGATCCTCAGCGAAGGCAGCGCAGAGGTCAACCTGGGCGGAAGGCGGATGGAGGTTCGCCGCCACTTTGTGGAGGACGTGGAGCAGGCCGACCTCAGGGACTGCATCCGTACCCTGCACAGACCCCTCATGGTGCTGCACTCCCCCACGGACAACACCGTGGGCATCGACAATGCCAGCGAGATCTTCCAAACGGCGCGGCACCCGCGGAGCTTCGTCTCGCTCGAAGGCAGCGACCACCTGTTGACAGGCAAGGGACAGGCAGCCCGGGTTGCCCGGATCATCTCGGCCTGGGCCGGGCAGTACCTCGGCGACTAGCGCCCTACTTTCCCTTCGCGGGGAAGGAATGGATCGGAAGGTGCCGCGATCCGAGGGCAGCCTTGCGGTGGGACTCGTGGGCGTCCCCGTCGGCCTCCCTGATGGCCGACCACGCGGCGGACACCAGATAGACCTGGCTGACCAGGTTGAACCAAATGAGAAGCCCGATGATGATGGCGAAGGGCGCGAGGACAGGATTCTGGCCCGCGCGCGCCAACAACTCGGTGCTGAAGACTTGGAGCGCGGTAGTGCCCACCGCCGCAATGATGGTTCCCTCAATGAAGGCCTGCCGCCCCAGTGGAAGGCTCCCCGCAAGCCGGAAGAGGATGGCCGCCGTCGCCCAGTTCAGCAGCAACGGCACCACCAGCTTCACGATGCCAATCACGGGTCCCGCGATGCCTTCATTCTTGCCGAGGAGGCCAATCACCCAGCTGGCGGCCGTTCCAAAGACCAGGGAGACGCCTGCGCTCAGAACCAGCGCCGCGCCAAGCAACAGGAGCGTCCCGGCGTCGAACAATTTAGCCAGGACCGGGTTGCGGGGCAGCGGCGGCAATTCCATGACCCCACGCAGACCCTCGCGCACGCTCGCGATCCAGCCCAAAGAGGTAAACACGGTGACTACTGCGGCGATGACCGCCGTCCAGCCCAGGCCATTCGGATTGAGCAGCTCATGGGGATTGACCAGGCCCTCGCCGCCGTCCACCTTCAAGAGCCCCGGCGCACTCTTGGCGATGTTCGCAATGATGGCGTCCACCAAGAAAGGCTGGCCGCTCAGGACGAGGCCTGCAATGGAAAACCCGGTGGTCAGCAAACCTGTGATGGAGAAGAACATCGTGAACCCGATGCCGGCGCTCATGAGCGGCCCATGGCGCAGCGAGTAGTGCTGCCACGCCCGCATGGGCCGGAAGGTGTTCAGCCGGGCAAGGAGCAGCTGCACGAAGGCCATCAGCGTGGCGACCGTGCCGGCGTTGGAGTGCCGTGCATGGCCCCAATCGAGCCTGCGATGGATGAGTTGCAGCTTTAGTTTGGCGAGCTCAGTTGGTTGCGGCGGAATCTCCGCTGTTGGCTGTGCTTTCCCGTGCTTGATCTGTGTCGCCGCCAAAGTCGAGCTCTTCCCGTAGCTGCCAAATGCCATTGTCGTCGTGCTCGTAAAGTCCCATGCTAACCACGGGGAAGGTGGCGGTGTAGTTCTTGAGCGCCGTTTCGGCCTCGTCCAAGCTTTCGGGAGCGACGTCGTGGGCTACCGTCACGTGCGGGTGGTAGGGGAAAGGAAGATCGCGTTCCAGGGGCCCGGTCTGCAGTTGTTCATGCAGGCCCACACACTCCTCGAAACCGTCTTCGACCTTCAGGAACACCACCGGGGATACCGGACGGAAGGAGCCCGTGCCGGAAATCGTGATTTTGAACGGCGCCTGGCCCCGGGCGACCTCCCGAACATGCTCCCGCGTAGCTTCCCAATCCCGCGCAGGCGTGGTGGTGACCAGCGTGATGTGGGCGGGGATGGCCTCGGCCATGGGATCACCGAAGGAGGCACGCCATTGCTGCAGCTCCTGCGCCACATCCGGGGGAAAGCCCAGGATGACGCCCACGCACATGCTGTCGCCGCACGCGCTGGCGGACTGGTTTGCATCCGCGTCCCGGCGGGCATCAGTGGACCGGCCGGCTCCCCCTGCAGGGGAGCCGGCCTGGACGCTGAGCTTGCCAGCTGCGCACATGGTTTTAGCGGATTCCTGGTGCTCCGCCGTAAGGCAGGAAGCCCACCTTGGCGTAGACGTCGGCAAGAGTGGCGGAGGCGATCTCGCGGGCTTTGTCCGCCCCATGGGCCAGGAGTCGATCGAGCTCGGCCGGGTCAGCCAGCAGCTCGTTTGCGCGGTCCCGGATAGGTCCGAGGTGCCCGGCGACGAGCTCGGCGAGATCGACCTTCAGATGGCCGTACATCTTGCCCTGGTAATCCGCGACGATCTTTTCCACCGGCTGCCCGCTGATGGATGAGTAAATGCTCAGCAGGTTGGACACGCCGGGCTTGGCTTCACGGTCGAAACGGATTTCCGTCTCAGTGTCCGTGACCGCCGACTTGATGCGCTTGGCCGTGATCTTCGGGTCATCCAGCAGGTTGATCAAACCAGCCGGCGACTCTGCGGACTTGGACATCTTGGCCGTGGGGTGCTGGAGATCGTAGATCTTGGCCGATTCCTTCTGGATGAAGGCCTGCGGCACCTGGAACGTCTCGCCATAGCGGCTGTTGAAACGCTGGGCGAGATCGCGGCTGAGCTCAATGTGCTGCCGCTGGTCCTCACCAACGGGTACGCCGTGCGGCTGGTACAGCAGGATGTCGGCTGCCTGCAGGATCGGGTACGTGAAGAGCCCGACGCTGGCGTGATCCGAACCGTGTTGCAAGGACTTGTCCTTGAACTGGATCATGCGCGAGGCCTCGCCGAAGCCCGTAATGCAGCCTAGGACCCAAGCGAGCTGGGCGTGTTCAGGAACCTGGGACTGGACAAACAGTGTGCACTTGTTGACGTCTACTCCGCCGGCGATGTACTGAGCAGCAGTGACGCGTGTACGGCGGGCAAGCTCGGCAGGATCCTGCGGCACCGTGATGGCGTGCAAGTCCGGGATGAAGAAGATGGCGTCATACTCGTCCTGCATGCGGACCCAGTTGACCAAGGCACCGAGGTAGTTCCCCAGATGGAGGGAGTCGGCAGATGGCTGCATGCCGGACAGGACACGGTGCTTGGCGCCGGCAGCCAGTTTTGTGGATGTTGCCATGGTTGCGGCCGCAGCGGGTTCAGTTGTGGTGGAACTGGTCATGGGGAAACTTTCGAAAGCTTAGAGCTGGTAGTCGACTACCAGCGGTGCGTGGTCGGAGAAACGGGTGTCCCACGACGGCGCCCGGTCCACGACGGCCGAAAGAGCGGCTGCCGCGAGTCCGGGAGTGGCCATGTGGTAGTCGATGCGCCAGCCAGTGTCAGTGTCAAAGGCCTTACCGCGCTGGGACCACCAGGTGTAGGGGCCATCGACATTTCCTGCCAGGCCCCTGTGGACATCCCTCCATCCGATCTCGTCGCCAAAGAAGCGGTCGAAGTACGCACGCTCTTCAGGAAGGAAACCGGCACGCTTGGTGTTGCCCTTCCAATTCTTGATGTCGAGTTCAGTGTGGCCCACGTTGAGGTCGCCAACCACCAGGGCATGCCCACTGTGCTTGGCGAGCTCCGGGAGCCGAGTGATCATGACGTCCAGGAAGCGGTACTTGTCCACCTGCTTGGGGGTATCCACCTCGCCGGAGTGCACATAGGCGCTGACGACGGTCAGGGTAGTGTCCTTGCCACCGCCGTCCCGAACGACGTAATCGGCCTCCACCCAGCGTCCGGTGGTGGCAAAGTAATCGTCACCGATACCCACACGGGTGGCCGTGGGTTCCTGACGGGAGGCAATCGCAACGCCGGCGCGGCCCTTGGCCTCGGCTTCGGCGTGGAGGATGTGCCAGCCTTCGCCGATGAGTTGGTGAACCACCTCATCAGGCGCACGGACCTCCTGCAGGCACAGGATGTCGACGTCGCGCGGTTCCAGCCACTCCGCCATGCCCTTCTTATAGGCGGCGCGAATGCCGTTGACGTTGACCGTTGCGATGCGAAGGAAGTCCTTCTTCAATGCCGAGCTCACCCCGCCTACTCTAGTCGATGATGGTGCCCGAGACGGGCTCGTCGCCGCCACCGGAGGACTTGATCATGTCCCGCGCGTTGCTTGACGTGATGGCGATGGTCTCCAAGGCGCGGTTGATGGTGTCTTGATCGGCAGATTCGCCCTTGGCGCGCTCCGCCTCCACCACGCGAACCTGCACCTGCACAATCTTGAACGAGTGGTCCAGTTTGAGGTCGCGGATTTCATCCGATTCGCTGCGTTCCGAGACCACGCGGGTGCCGCCGTGGTCGGCGCTCGACGACGACGGCGCCCGGCCGGTTGCCGCATTGAACGCGTTCTGTGCTTCGGTGAGTTTTTCTCCAGCCCGCTTGGCAGCCCTCTGGATGCTGAAGACCACGAAGGCGGCCAGGGCGAGCCAGCCGAAGGACACAACGGCGACGATCCAACCGACCACGTCGTTCTGGTTTGCCGCGAAGATCACGGCCACCAGGAAAGCGATGAGCACCACCGTCATGCCCAGTCCACCAATGCGGAAGCCCTTGAAAGGGCTCTTGGCGGAAGCGGACGGAGGAACAGATGACGGGGAGTCGCCGAGAGATTGCATGCACCCATTGTCGCAAACTCCACAGGACGAGCCAGCCGCTTCCACCCCCGGCGAACAGCCTGGTTCTATTTCAGGAAGAGCTTGCGTAGCCGTCCCGTGGTGAGCATGATGCCGAGTGCGATCATCACAAGGTAGTAGGCGATATGGACTGCCGTGGCCGGACTGAAGGAGCCAATGCTGATCTGCCGCAGGAGCTCCACGCCATGCCACAGGGGCATCGCCTGGATGAGCCACTGAATGTATTGCGGATAGACGGTTATCGGGTAGAACGTCGCGCTGAACAGGAACATGGGCAGCATGAAAAAGTTGATCCAGTCCATCTGCTGGAAAGTCTTCATGAAGCTCGTGATGCCCATGCCGAAGCTTGCAAAGCCGAAAGCAATCAGCACGGACGCCGGGATGACCAGGATGGCCCACGGCGTCTTGATGAGGCCCATGACGGCCATGACTGCGGTGAAGCCGGTCGCGTACAGGAGTCCACGAAGCAAGGCGAGGAAAATCTCCCCCATGGCTACATCCAAAGGCCCAAGGGAGGTGTAGAGCATGCCTTGGTACAGCTTGGCGAAGTTCATCTTGAAGAAGACGTTCCACGTGGAGTCGTAGACTGCGCCGTTCATGGCGGACACCGCCAGAAGCGCCGGCGCAATGTAGGCCGCGTAACTGATTTCTTGGCCACCAGGTCCGGCCACGGTGCCTACGATCGGGCCCAGCCCCACTCCCATGGAGATCAGGTACAGCACCGGCTCGAAGAACCCAGACACCAGGATCAGCCAGGTACTGCTTTTTGCCGCCATGAGGCCCCGGGCCACAACAGCAAGCGCATTGCGGGAATACAGCGGGCCGAACGTTCGCTCGCGGGCTGCTTCTGTAGCGCTGTGGCCCCCGGTCAAGGTGCTCATGCCCCCATCCTCTTAACGAACTGCCGCCGTGTCAGCGTCCAGCCGGCGGCAACTGCCCCAAGAAGGAACAAGACGTGGGTCAGGGTTAACACGGGGCTCTCCTCGAGTCCATAGGTGAAGACGCGCCCCAACTGCGTACCGTGCCACACCGGCGAGATCCAGCCGATCCAGCGCACCCCCAGCGGCAGCGAGTCCAGCGGGAAAAAGGTCCCCGAAAACAGGAACAACGGCACCACGACGAACCGCTGCACCAGGGCGAACTGGCCGGAGTCTTTGGTGATGCTCGAGGCATAGGCCATGAGCGGCAGCCCGAAGGACAGCCCGGCCACCGTGGCAACCACCGCCGACACCCACCCCCAAGGACTCGGCGAGGCACCGAACATGGCCACGATGACGAAATAGACCACGGATTGCACGAGGAACTTCAGAGTGCTGGCCATGATGTGGCCCGCGGCAATCTGCTGCGGAACGAGCGGAGAAGCGTGCGGCCCGTAGAACACCCGGCGCCACTTGAAGCCGTCCATGATCGGGTACGAGAAGTCCCCCGACGCCGTCATGACCGCGGATGAGACGAGCAATGCCGGCGCAATGAACGCCAGGTAGCTCACACCGCCGAACACCGCCGTACGGTTCGCATCCACCAGGCTCGCCAGCCCGATGCCCATGGCAAACAGGTATGCCACCGGCTGCCCCACGCTGTAGAGGAACACGGACCAGCCGTAACCACGCATCACACGAAGGGCCTGCTCGGCGTAGAAGAACGATCCCCAGCGCCGCGCCCGGCTGGCCGAGACGGCCGGCGAGTGAGCGCGCAAGGGATGGTCCGCCGTCGGGAGCTGTGCGTCAGCCATACGTCCTCCCGCTCAACTGCTGTCCGCCAGTCAACTGTCGGCTAATCAACAAGGCTCCGTCCGGTCAGCCGGAGGAAGACGTCCTCCAGCGAAGAACGCCGCACCAGCGAGGTCAGGGGGCGGAGCCGGCGCGCCGAGACTTGCTCCAAGGCCGATTCGCCGTCGTCCGCGTAGATAAGCACACGATCCGGCAGCGTCTCCACCCGTTCTCCGACGCCTTCGAGTTCGACGCCGATCGTGGTATTCCGTTCCGAGCCGAAGCGGAGCTCCAAAACCTCGCGCGTCGAATATTCGCGGATCAGGCTGGCCGGCGATCCTTCGGCCATGATGCGGCCTTTGTCCACGACGATCAGCCGGTCGCAAAGCTGTTCGGCCTCATCCATGTAATGCGTGGTGAGGATCAGCGTGACCCCCTGTTCCTTCAGCCTGAACAGCCGGTCCCAGAGGATGTGTCGGGCTTGGGGATCCAGTCCCGTGGTGGGCTCATCCAAGAGCAGGATCTTGGGCTCGTTGATCAGTGAGCGGGCGATCGTCAGGCGTCGTTTCATGCCGCCCGAGAGGGCATCGACCCTGGACTTGGCTTTGTCTGTCAGCTGGGCAAACTCGAGCAGCTCATCGGCCTTCGGGCGCAAGTAGCTCAAAGGGAGGCCGAAGTAGCGCCCATAGACAATCAGGTTTTCGCGGACCTTCAGCTCCTCGTCCAGGTTGTCCTGCTGGGGCACCACGCCCAGGTGCGCGCGGACTTCCGGCCCGTGGGTTTCCGGGTCCAGGCCCATGATGCTGAGCTTCCCGGACGTGCGCTGGGAGACTCCGCCAATCATTTTCATGGTGGTCGATTTACCGGCGCCGTTCGGGCCAAGCAGGCCGAAGGACTCCCCCGCCGAGACTTCGAAGGAGATACCGTCGACGGCTGTGAGCTCGCCGTAGCTCTTGGTGAGATTCTCGGCTGTGATGACTGCGGGTGGGTTCATCTGGAAGCTGGCTGACGTGGAGAAAGAGCGGGTGGCTTCATTGTGCACCCCAGCAGACTAGTAGAGCCAAGGAATACGTGAAAGAGGTATTCCGCAATTTTCTGGAATAACCCGGGGCCTGGCCCGCCCAGGAAACCAGACTGCGGAGGATTCTGCTGGATCATTCCAAGCATCAGGCCCTGGAACCGCATGATTCCAAGGCCTGACGGTTTGTCCAGACGAATGATCCAGCAAAATCCGCCGGTCCCTCACTTCGTGGGATGTGCCCGCAGCACTTCGAGGCGTTGGCGGTACTCGGTCTCATCGATTTCGCCACGTGCGTAGCGCTCCCTCAGCACGCTTTCGGCGCCCTGGGTCGCGGCCCAGTCGTGGTTCCGGCGCCACATGCGGCGGCCAAAGAAGATGAAGAATCCGATAACCAGGATCCAAAACAATGGAATCAGGAGGAAAAACGGCCAGAAGACGAATCCGTCCCCCGGTCCATGGACGACGTCGGCGGGAAGCTGCGCGGCCGCGGCGCCGATGGTGGTGCTCAGTGATGTCAACATGTCCAGTCCAAACTCTTAACAGGCCGTATCTCGGCTCTGTTTCCAGTCTGGTTTTTCGCCCATCGAAACGCGTCGGCCACCGGGAGTCACTTGCGTCCGCCCGCCTACTCCCCCGGGAGACTGCGCGGAACGGCTAGCTGCTCCAGCCGGGCCGGACCAGACCGGATTCGTAAGCCAGGACCACCAATTGCGCCCGGTCCCGCACCAGCAATTTCGTCATGATCCGGGAAACGTGCGTCTTGGCCGTCAGAGGGGTGATGAACAGCCGCTCGGCGATCTCGGCGTTGTTCAAGCCTTCGCCCACCAGCGCCAGGACTTCCCGTTCGCGTTCGGTGATCTGGTCCAAGGGAACTGTCTTGGACGCCGCTTTGCTGTGCAGGGCCAGCTGGGCCATGATGCGGCGGGTCACCGACGGCGAAAGGAGGGCGTCGCCGTCGTGCACCACCCGCACTGCGCGGATCAGTTCCTCCGGTTCGGTGTCCTTGACGAGGAAGCCGGCCGCACCGGCGCGCACAGCCTCGGCGATGTATTCGTCCAGTTCGAACGTGGTGAGGATGATGATGCGGGTGTGCGCGAGGCGAGGGTCAGCCAGGATCTGCCGGGTTGCGGCCAGCCCGTCGCCATCGGGCATGCGGATATCCATGAGGATGACGTCGGGTGCTTCACGCTCGGCCAGCCTCACCGCGTCCTTGCCGGTACCCGCTTCCGCCACCACTTCCATGTCCGGTTCAGCATCCAGGAGCGCCCTGAATCCCGCCCGGATGAGGGTCTGGTCGTCGGCAAGCAGCAAGCGGATCATGGGCGGTGTTCTCCTTGGGTAAGGTTCAGCGGAAGCATCGCTTCAACGCGCAGCCCGGGTTCCAGCGGGGTCAAGCCAAGCGTGCCGCCGAGAGCCTGGACGCGCTCGTGCATACCTGTCAGTCCGTTGCCGGCGGCCGCTCCCCGCATGCCTGCACCGTCGTCGTCGACCCTCACCTTGAGCGCGTTCCCCGCCAATTCCAGAAGTACGACGGCGGACGCCGCGCCTGAGTGCCTGCGCACGTTGCTCAGGGCTTCCTGGACAATCCGGTAAGCCGTCTCCTGCTGTGCTGTGGCTACTCGCTCTGGGTCTACTCGTTCCGGGTCTACTGAGTTCTCGAACCGCACCTCCAAGCCGCCGCGCCGGGCGTCCTCCACGAGTTCCGGGATCCGCGCCAAACTTGGCGCTGCGGCAGGACTCAACGGAGCGTCGTCTCGCAGTACGCCAAGGAGCTGACGGACCTCGGCCAAGGACTCCTTGCTCGCCGCCTTGATGGCTTCCAGCGCCGGGCGGAGCTTCTCGGGATCGTTGGTGCCCAGATGGAGAGCCACGGAAGCCTGGACGTTGATCATCGACAGGGAGTGGGCCACCACATCGTGGATGTCCCGGGCGAGCGTGAGCCGATACTCGTCCCGTTCGGCCTGTTTCGCGGCCTCCCGCCGTCGCCGGTATTCGGCCATCCGCTCGCCCCGACGTCGGAAGCCCTCACCGATCAGGACCAGGATCGCCACCCACGCGATGCCGGCGGACGCCCGGACAAGCCCGGTCTCACCCCCCGTCAGGACTGAGAACAGCACGACGGCGACGGCGCAGATCCCTGCCCCAAGCCACGCCTGCCAGCGCAGCCCCGCGGCCGCGGTCAGGATGATCGACAACGCCAGGGACAGCACGATCGGGCCCCAGGCGTAACCGAGGAGCACATAGCTGAAAGTGGCCGCCAAGGTGACCGGAAGCATGACCACGGGCCTGCTCGACCGGAAAGCCAGCGCCGCGGGTCCTGCCAGCAACAGGATGAAGGCCAGTGGGTCCAAGGGGCGCAGCGCAGCCTGGTGGCCCGCCGAAAAGACGGTCCCCAGGACTTGGATCAAGGCCACCGCGATCACGATGAAACTCGTAGGGGGACCCTGGAAACGCCGCTGCATGCTCCGAGCCTAGCCGCGGCGGGCTCCGGCGTCGTCGGGTTAACGATGTAGGACGCCTACTCCCGAGGGAGTAGGCGTCCTACACGGCGGTGGGGAGCAAAATCAGGCGACGCCGGAGACGCTTCCCGCTGCCAATTGGCGTTCCGCGGCTTCGACCACGTTGGTCATGAGCAGCGCCACTGTCATGGGACCGACGCCGCCGGGGTTCGGCGAAATCCAGCCGGCCACATCGGCAACGGCGGGATCGATGTCGCCGTGGACCTTGCTCTTGCCCGTCTCGGGGTCGGTTTCACGGGTTACACCGACGTCGAGCACGGCCGCGCCCGGCTTCACGTCCGCAGCCTTGACGATGTGCTTGGCACCCGCCGCGCCCACAATCACGTCCGCCTGCCGCAGCAGCTCCGAGAGGTTCTTGGTGCCGGTGTGCGTCAGCGTCACGGTAGCGTTCACGGCCCGCCGGGTGAGCAGCAGGCCGATCGAGCGGCCGATCGTGACGCCGCGGCCGACCACCACAACGTGCTTGCCAGCGAGGCTGTAGCCGTTGCGCTCCAGGAGCTCGATGACGCCGCGGGGCGTGCACGGCAGCGGCGAGGTGATCTCTCCGTTGACGTTGAGCACCAGCCGGCCCAGGTTGGTCGGGTGCAGGCCGTCGGCATCCTTGGCGGGGTCGATCCGCTCAAGGATGGCGTCGGTGTCCAGATGCTTGGGCAGCGGCAGCTGCACGATGTAACCGTGGCAGGTGGGGTCCGCATTGAGTTCATCGATGAGGGCCTCAACCTGAGTCTGGGTGGCATCCGCCGGAAGCTCACGCTGGATCGAGTTCATCCCGATCTCCACAGACTGCTTGTGCTTCATGGACACGTAAAGCTGCGAAGCAGGGTCCGCGCCTACGAGCACAGTGGCAATGCCCGGAGTCACGCCGCGGGCCTTCAGGGCAGCGACGCGCTCAGTGAGCTCGGATTTGATGGCGGCGGCGGCGGCCTTGCCGTCAAGGATCTTCGCGGTCTGCGCCATGGACGGGTTCACCACTGCTCGTGCTGCGGGTACAGCGGGAAATCGGCGGCGAGCTTGTCGACACGGGCCTGCAGGGCTTCAACGTCGGTGGCGGAACCGGCCTTCAACGCGGAAGCGATGATCTCGGCAACCTCGGTGAACTCGGCAGCACTGAATCCGCGGGTGGCCAAGGCCGGAGTACCGATACGCAGGCCGGAGGTGACCATCGGCGGGCGGGGGTCGAACGGAACGGCGTTGCGGTTGACGGTGATGCCCACCGAGTGCAGGAGGTCTTCGGCCTGCTGGCCGTCCAGCTGCGAGTTGCGCAGGTCCACGAGGACCAAGTGAACATCGGTGCCGCCGGTCAGGACGGAAATGCCGGCTCCGGCAACATCAGCCTGGTTCAGGCGGTCCGCGATGATCTTGGCGCCTTCGATGACTCGTTCCTGGCGTTCCTTGAATTCCTCGCCCGCGGCGATCTTGAAGGCAACGGCCTTGGCGGCGATCACGTGCATGAGCGGACCGCCCTGCTGGCCCGGGAAAACGTTGGAGTTGAGCTTCTTCGCCCATTCTTCCTTGGCGAGGATCACACCGGAACGCGGACCGGACAGCGTCTTGTGCACCGTGGAGGTCACGACGTCGGAATGCGGCACCGGGCTCGGGTGCAGGCCTGCTGCCACAAGGCCGGCGAAGTGGGCCATGTCCGTCCAGAGAAGCGCGCCAACCTCGTCGGCGATGGAGCGGAAGGCCTCAAAGTCGAGGTGGCGCGGGTAAGCGGACCAACCGGCGATGATCACCTGCGGCTTCTCGGCAATGGCCTGCTCGCGGAGCTTGTCCATGTCCACGCGGAAGGTGTCTGCTTCAACCTGGTAGGCGGCAACCTTGTACAGCTTGCCGGAGAAGTTCAGCTTCATGCCGTGGGTCAGGTGACCACCGTGGGCCAGGGACAGGCCCAGGATCTTGTCGCCCGGGTTGATCAAGGCGGAGAGGGCAGCGGCGTTGGCCTGTGCACCCGAGTGCGGCTGCACGTTGGCGTACTCGGCACCGAAGAGAGCCTTCACGCGGTCGATGGCCAGCTGCTCGGCGATGTCCACGTATTCGCAGCCACCGTAGTAGCGCTTGCCCGGGTAGCCTTCGGCGTATTTGTTGGTCAGGACAGAACCCTGGGCCTCCATGACGGCGCGGGGCGCAAAGTTCTCGGAAGCGATCATTTCCAGGGTGCCGCGCTGGCGGCCGAGTTCCTGTTCCAGAACCGCTGCGATCTCGGGGTCGAGTTCGGAAAGCGGCTGGTTGCTGATGGTCGCGGAGGTGATGGTGGTGGTCACGAAGATCTCCTGGATAGGCAACGGGTATTTCTACAGGTCAGGCTACCGGCTGGGTTTTTTCCATGCCTTTTGATTACGGGGCATGGCACAGCGACAGTAAAACGTGACCCTCGGCCCAGGCGTACGATCCGTGGTCTTCATCAATGCCGCTCCCTGGTGGTACACCACCCAACGCCAGTCGCGACGACTTAAACAGTACAACAGGTGCGCAACGGTAGGCTTGACCGTGTGACTGACTCCACCCTGCCCACGTCTTTTGTTGTAACCCTGTCCTGCCCGGACCGGCCCGGAATTGTGCACGCCGTTGCAGGCGCCTTGTTGGAGGCTGGCTGCAACATCGCCGATTCCCAGCAATACGGCAGCCCCAGCACGGGAAACTTCTTCATGCGGGTGGAAGCCACCACCTCCTCGACCAAGGCTGAACTGAGCTCGGCGCTTGCCCCGGTGGCCGAAGCATTCGGGATGAAGTGGCAGATCAACCCGGTGGGCCAGAAGGTCCGGACCCTGATTCTGGGTTCAAAGGACGCACACTGCCTCAACGATCTGCTCTTCCAACAGCGTTCCGGAACCCTCCCCATCGAAGTGCCGGCCATCGTGTCCAACCACCGGGACCTCGAAGGGCTGGCCGAGTTCTATGGCATTCCCTTCCACCACATCCCCGTCACCCCGGACACCAAGCCCGAGGCCGAGGCGAAACTCCTTGGGCTCATCCATGAGCACGGCATCGAGCTGACTGTCCTGGCGCGCTACATGCAGGTCCTCTCCAACGAGCTCTGCAAAGAGCTCAACGGCAAGGCCATCAACATTCATCACTCCTTCCTGCCGTCCTTCAAGGGTGCCAAGCCTTACCACCAGGCGCATGCCCGGGGCGTGAAGATCATCGGCGCCACCGCCCACTACGTCACGGCGGACCTCGATGAGGGTCCCATCATCGAGCAGGAAGTCATCCGCGTGGACCACGCACGTACCGCCGAGCAATTCGTGCAGATGGGCCGCGACGTCGAGGGCCGCACCCTCGCGCAGGCCGTGCAGTGGCACGCCGAACACCGCGTCCTCCTGGACGGCACCCGCACGGTGGTCTTCAACTAACGTTCCCGCCCAACTGACTCGCAGTTGATGTCGTTTTGGGCGCCTATAACGGCATCTATTGCCAGCCAGTTGGGTGTTCTAGGCTGGGTGCATGGACGGCACCCGGAGGGCCTTCAGCGACGAAACCGATCACGAGGCGGACCTCGCCTCTTTCTACGACCGGCAGGCCCCCACAGAGAACACCCGGGCGCTGACGCCGCATCGGGTTGAATGCCGCGATTGGTTCATCCGCCTGCTTAAGGACGAACACAGGCACTCGCTGTTCGAACTGGGCTGCGGCACCGGCGTCGAAGGATTGGAATTCGTGCGGGCAGGCCTGCACTACACCGGCGTCGACCTATCCGAGGAGAGCGTCCATCTGGCACGGACCAAAGGCTTGGACGCCAGTGTGGCCAGCGGCCGGTCCCTGCCATTCGCCGACGCCGTTTTCCCCGCAGTGTGGACCATGAGCACTTTGTTGCATGTCCCTAACACTCGAATCCACGACGTCGTCAGCGAACTCGTGCGGGTCGCCGCGCCCGGCGCGCCAATCGCCGTCGGGCTCTGGTCAGGTGACGATGAGGAAGTACTCAACCCGGAGGACGAAGACGAACCGCGGCGGTTCTTCAGCCGGCGGAGCGACGACGCCGTGAGGCGCATCTTCGGGGCGCACGGCGCGGTGGAACACTTTGAGACCTGGCCCGAAGGCACGGGTGCCGAGTCTGGGCCGGGTGCGGGGAATTGGACGCAGCACTACCAGTTCCTGGTCCTCCGGACGCCTTCCGGCCGAATGTAGTCCCCACCGCCAGTAGGTGTCGCAATGCGGGCTGATAACGACACCTACTGCTAGTTGGGTTGGGGCCGGCGTGTTCTAGGCTTGGCCCATGGCTCCCATTTACACCTTTGCCGGGGACACCCCGGCCATTCATGACACCGCCTTCGTGGCTCCCACGGCATCCATCATCGGCAAGGCCACCCTCGGCGCGGACTCCAGCGCCTTCTATGGTGTGTCGGTTCGTGCCGACACCGCCGCAATCAGCGTCGGTGCCGGCTCGAACCTGCAGGACAACGTAGTCTTGCACGCAGATCCCGGTTTCCCCTGCACCGTAGGCGAGCGCGTCAGCGTCGGACACAGCGCCGTCGTGCACGGTTGCACGGTGGAGGACGACTGCCTTATCGGCATGAGCGCCACCATCCTGAACGGCGCGGTGATCGGTACCGGTTCCCTCGTGGCCGCTGGCGCCGTCGTGCTTGAGGGAACTGTCATCCCGCCGCGTTCCTTGGTTGCCGGAGTGCCCGCCAAAGTGCGCCGCGAACTGAGCGAGGAAGAACTCGACGGCGTGAAGCGCAACGCCGCCCACTACCGGGAACTGGCTGCGGCGCACCGTGAGATGCACGCGGAGAGTTAGTCCAGGCTGATCGGACCCAGCTCGTCCAACAGTTCACCGGGACCAGGGTTGCCAGCCACGGAGGAACCGCCCAGGTGGTTCACCACGCCCCACACAGCGTTCAGGCCTGTGGTGACGGCGCCTTCTGCCCAACCTGCGGTGAACGAGACGTCGTCGCCGGCCAGGAAGATGCCACGCTGGCTCTCCGGCAGTTTGTCCTGCTTGAAGTGCGTGAACAGGCGCTGCTGGTAACGGTAGTGCCCGGGCAAGTTGGCCTTGAAGGCACCCATGAAGTTGGGGTCGGCCTCCCAGGAAACCGTGATGGGCTGGCCCACAATGTGGCTCGCGATGTCCACCCCCGGGTAGATCTGCTCCAGCGAGTGCAGCATGAGCTTGACGCGTTCCTCGGCGGTGAGCGAAAGCCACTTCAGGGCATCGTCGTTCCACGTGTAGGAAAGCAGGATGACGGCGGGCTTGTCCGGACCGTCGTCGAGCAGGTACGTTGCCCGGTTGAGCCGGTCGGTCAGGGTCATGGACAATATTTCGCGGCCCGTTTCCGGGTCGATGTCCTTCCAGAATGGGCGGTCCACCATCACAAAGGTCTTGGACGACTGCATGTAGTGCGAGCGCTCGATCGCGGTCCACAGCTCCGACGGGAACAACGATTCCTGGGTGTGGATGCGTGTGGACAGCAACCAGGATTGGCACGTGGTCACGACAGCGGGGTAGCCGGTTTTCCGGCCCCAGCGTTCGCGCACCATGAGTTCGCCCGAAGGGCCGTCAACACTGTCGCGCTCAATGCGGTCTACGGCTCCGCGCGGGGAACCGGAATGCAGGGATGCCAGCGAGGTGCCCTCGGGCCAGTGAGCCATGCCCGACGGCGCGTGGTGCCACAGTGCCTCGGGGAGCCGTTGCGCTCCCCCAGTGATGAGCCGGTGCTGGTCATCGGCGTCGGTGTAGACAACACGCAGGATTTCGAGGATGGAGTTGGGGAAGTCGGTGTCCCAGCCGCCGGTGCCGAAACCTACCTGCCCGAAGGCCTCCCGGTGCGCGAATCCGGCCTTTTTGAAGGACTTGCTTGCGGCGATGAAGCCGTAGAAGGTCTGTTCGTCCAGGAGCGGGAGCAGTTCGTTCCATAGCTCCTTGATGCGCTTGGTGTCACGGGCGCGGATGGCTTCCTGCATTTCCTGGAACGAGGCACCGTCATTCACTGCGGCCTTCCAGGCTGCGGCAACTTCGTGGAAGAACTCCGGCAGGTCCGCGGACGTTGCCGCATAATGCTTCTGCCCGGCCAGCTCGATCACCGTGCTTGATGTTGCAGGCGCGAGCGGGTTGGGGAATTCCTGGGTGTCCAGGCCGAGGAGATCGACGTAGTGGTAGAAAGCCTTGCCGGACACCGGGAACCGCATGCCGCCAAGGTCTGCGACCACTCCGGGAGCCGAAGGGAAGCTCGCGGTACGGAGCCGCCCGCCGATCTGGTCAGCCTCGTAGACCACGGGGCGCAGTCCGAGTTTCATGAGCTCGTAGGCCGTGACGAGTCCCGAGAGGCCGGCACCGATCACCGCGACCTCGGTGCCGTACAGTTCCGGCGGAACAACTGCCAGGCCGTCCGGGTGGGCCAGGTAGTGGTCGTAGCTGAAGGGGAAGTCCGGATTCAGCATGGTGATGGGAGCGTCGGCCGGCGTTGCTCGGGAAATCCCCGTGTCCCCCGTGCGGGGTGTGGGTTCCGTGGGCAATTCGGTGGCGGTGGTCATGAAAGTTCTGCCTTCACAGTTTCCGGGTCGTGGACCCTTGCGGATAGTTCACGGTATTCCTGTTCGGTCAGGGCCGCTACCTTGGAGTTCCGGCGTCCATAACCGAAGTAGAGTGCGATCCCCACGAGCATCCAGCCGCCGAACACCACCCATGTGTCTGCGCCCAAGTTGGCCATGAGGTAGGCGCACATCAGCGTGCCGAGGACCGGGGTGATCGGGTAGAGCGGTACGCGGAAGCTGCGCTTGAGGTCCGGGCGGTTGCGCCGTAAGTAGATGACGGCGACGTTCACCAGCGCGAACGCAAAGAGCGTGCCGATGCTGGTGGCGTCGGCCAGCGCGCCGAGCGGGACAAGCCCTGCGGTGAGTGCGACGGCGGTGCCCACGATGAGCGTTCCAGCCACCGGGGTGCCGGTGCGCGGGGAGATACGGCCGAAGACTTCAGGAACCAGTCCGTCGCGGGACATGGAGAGCAGGATGCGGGTCTGGCCGTAAAGCACGGTCAGCACGATGCTGGCGATCGCGAGCACGGCTCCGATGGAGAAGACGAGCGCGATCCATGGCTGGTGGGTGGTTTCCTCGAGGATCTGCACGAGGGCTGCCTCGGTGCCGCCGAACCATTCCCAGGGGCGGGCGCCGATGGCGGCCACTGCGACCAGGACATAGATGCTGGTCACGATCACCATTGAAAGCAGGATGGCCCGCGGCAGGTCGCGCTTGGGGTTGCGGGCCTCTTCGCCGGCGGTGGAAGCGGCGTCGAAGCCGATGTAGGAGAAGAAGACCCGGGAGGCGGCCGCCGAGACGCCCGCGGCACCCATCGGCATGAGGGGTTCGAAGTTCCCGGCATTGAACGCGGTGAAGGCAACGGCGCAGAAGAACAGCAGGATGACAATCTTGATGGCCACGATCACGGTGTTGATCCAGGCGCTCTCCTTGGCCCCGCGCACCAGGAGGATCATCGCGAGGACCACAATCGCCATGGCGGGGACGTTGACCACCCCGCCGCTGCCCGGCGGCTGGGACATGGCGTCCGGCAGGAATTGCCCGAACGCCGCGAGCGTCTCGTTCACGTATTGCCCTGCGCCGACGGCCACGGCAGCCACGGAGACCGCGTATTCGAGGACGAGGCACCAACCACAGATCCAGGCCATGCCTTCGCCCATGGTGGCGTAGGAGTAGGAGTAGCTGGAGCCGGCAACGGGCACCAGGCCCGCCATTTCCGCGTAGGACACGGCGGAGAACAGGGCAGCGAGGCCGGCCACCACGAAGGAGATCCAGACTGCGGGTCCGGCCAGCGGCACGGACTCGCCGAGGATCACCAGGATGCCCGTGCCCAGGGTGGCGCCGACACTGATCATCGTCAGCTGGAGGACACCGAAGCTGCGGACCAGCGGCGTCCCGCTTTCGCTGCTTCCGGCTTCCCTGACCATTTGCCCGATCGGCTTGCGGCGCAGCAGTTGCGCACCGAGCCCCGGACGGCGGGCGGCGTTGCTCGCATCTGTAGGTGTGGCGTGTATTGGCTCGGTCTGGGTGGAGGTAGGCACAGTCACCGTTGACGTCCCTTCAGAGTAGTTTGCGGTTTCCCGTGTCCACCGTAAGCCTGTGAGCCAGCTCTCACGGCGGTGCAAAATGACCTATAGTGATCAACCATGAGACGTATTGCACAATCAGAACAGACGCCGGAAGCGGCTCTTTCCGGGCAGGTCAGCGTTGATCTGTCTGCGATTTCAGACAACATCAAGGCCCTCAAGAAGCGCACCGCCGCGCCGTATTTCATGGCCGTCGTCAAAGGTAACGGCTACGGGCACGGGCTGGTCGATGTGGCCCGCACGGCGGTGGAGGCAGGAGCTGACTGGCTTGGAACAGCGCAGCTCAGCGAGGCCATCGCGCTCCGCAAGGCGGGCATCACCGTGCCGGTCTTGTCCTGGCTTTATCTGGCATCCCAGACCAGCGCAACAATCCGAGAGGCACTCGAGTACGACGTCGACGTTTCGCTTGGGAGCGTCGGCCAGCTTGAGGTCCTGGCGGGTATCGCGAGGCAGCTGGGGCGGCCCGCCGTCGTACACCTGGAACTGGACAGCGGCCTCAGCCGCGGCGGCGCACGAAAGGAAGACTGGCCAGAACTGGTGGCCCACGCGCGCAAGGCCGAACAAGATGGCACCGTGCTGGTCCGCGGCATCTGGACCCACCTTGCCTGGGCCGATGTTCCCGCGCACCCGGGCAACGCAGCCGCCGTGGCGGAATTCGAGGATGCCGTGCGCGATGCGCGGGCCGCCGGACTGGACCCGCAACTACGGCACGTCTCCAGCTCGGCCAACATCCTGGACCGGCCCGAATTCCATTTCGACATGGTCCGTGCGGGCCTGGCCATCTACGGGCTGGCGCCCGCGGATCACCTGGATCCGGCCGACTTCGGACTGCGCCCCGCCCTGAGCGTCACCGCACCTCTCGTCATGGTCAAGAAGGTCCCCGCAGGAACCGGCGTCAGTTACGAACACCAGGCCATCACCCACGAGCCGCGCTATCTCGGTCTCATTCCCTTGGGCTACGCCGACGGCATCCCCAAGGGCATCAGCGGCCGCAGCCTGGTCCAGATCGCCGGACGGAAAGTCCCCGTGATCGGCAAGGTGTGCATGGACCAGTTCATGGTGGACCTGGGGCCCGATGCGTCCGGGATCGAGGTCGGAGACACGGCGGTACTGTTCGGCGATCCGGCCGGAGGGGCTGCGAGCGCAGACGATTGGGGCGCTGCGATCGGAAGCCATGGCGACGAGATCATCAACCGGATCGCACCCAGACTCCCTCGTGTTTATGAGTCCGGTGCCTACGAATGCCCCGACTACCAGGGTCTCGCAGCCAGGGAGGCGCCGAGCGATGTCGCCTGAGCCGAGCCAGGGCCGCCTGAGTTTTGTCACGCTCGATCAGTTCCTCAAGCAGCTGCCGCCCGAGTTGGAGATACTCCACGACGGCGGCAGCGGCGAGGAGTTGCTGCGTTGGGTTGAGCCCAGCGAACTGGACGATCCCACCCCCTACCTGCCAGAAGGGGAGTTCCTGCTGACCGCGGGGCTCCCCTTCCTGGGCGACGGCGGTTCCCAGGAGAACGTTGACGCTTACGTGAAGCGGCTGGTGGGGGCCAAGGTGGCGGCGCTGGGGTTCGGGATCAGGCCGTATTTCGACGCCGTTCCGTCCGAGCTACTGAAGGCTTGCCGCCGGCACAAGCTCACTTTGATTGAGATCCCGGAATCCATCCCCTTCGCCGCGATCGGACTGGAGTTCTCCCAGC
Organism: Arthrobacter sp. MMS18-M83; assembly: GCF_026683955.1. Lineage (NCBI taxonomy): Bacteria > Bacillati > Actinomycetota > Actinomycetes > Micrococcales > Micrococcaceae > Arthrobacter > Arthrobacter sp. MMS18-M83. The sequence goes on from NZ_CP113343.1 coordinate 1,721,434, forward strand.
TTCTGGAATCGGACAACGCGAAGGTCTTCCGCCAACTCGCCGACACCAACAGGCAACTCATGCGGGCTGTCCTCTCCCCTCGGCCTGAACACGAACTGCTCGCCGCGCTGGTCCTAAAGGCGCCAGTCTGGGCCCTGCTGGTAGGCGCGGACGGGCGGATCCGTGCGCGCGCCCACGCCGCCGGCGGCAGCACCGGCGTCGAGCATTCGCTGCTGGAGCCAATGCTGGAACGGCTCCTTTCGGGCAGCGGGCCGCGCGTTGAGGTGGACGGCTTTGAGCAGCCGGGCTCAGCGATGGTTTTCGGCCACCCGCTGCGGAGCACCAAGGATGCCAACCTGGGCGCCCTGATTCTGGGATCGGACGTTGCACTGACTCCCGCCCAGAACAGCGTGGTGCAGTCCGTGGTGGGGCTGCTGGAGTTGCTGGTCCGGCAACGGACCAGCGGCTCGCTCGCGCCGAGCCAGCTGGCCACCGCATTGCTTCTGCACCCGGAGAGCCTTGCCACTGGCAGTACGCGGCACATCAACGGGCTCAAGGACCTCCTCGCGCAAAGCTTATCCTCCACGCGCTCCGCTCCCCTGCGCGTCGTTCAGGGCATCAAGGTGGACTCTCCCGAATGGCCGGCCGGCGACAGCCCCGTGCGCGAGCTATTGCAGTGGCGGCGCCTCTTCGACACCAAGCTGGTGGAAATCACCGATTACGGATTCGCTGCGGTCACGAGGCTCAAGGTGGATGACTCCCTGCTGGCGGACATCGAAAGACTCGGTTGGCGGCTGGTCATCGGGGATCCCACCGAACTGACGGGACTCGCCGCAGCGCATCAGCGCGTCACGTCGCTCCGCAGCCGAGTGCAATCGAGCGGCACGAGCGCCCGGGTCGACGAGGTGACGTGGTCCGTGACCGGACTGCTTGGGCGTGAGGCCGGGTCCATGCTGGCCGCGCGGCTGCTTGAACCGGTGCTCGCCTTGGAAGCCGATAGGCGCGATCCACTGTTGGCCGTGCTCCGGGGCTGGTTGAGTGAGAACGGCAGCTGGGACGCCTCCGCCAAACTCTTGGGCCTGCACCGCAACAGTGTGCGCCGTCAGATCGGTCTGCTCGCCGAGCTTCTTGATACCGACTTGAACCAGGCCCAGGTGCGCGCAGAACTTTGGATCGCGCTGCAGTACACGAATGAGTTGGTGCGCGGGGCGGACGGAGCATAACTTCGGCACTTTTTCCCAGTGATTTTTGCCGAACACACCTAGGATGCGTCTAAAAGAGCATTAACGAGCTAGGTGAAGGCCGCTTTTGCACCTATTTTCTTGATTCCTCACACTCATTTTTTGCCGGCCTACACCTAGACGGGGTTTGCGAGACCTAGCCTTCGAGTGCCGGGCTACACGGAATCGACCAGTAGCTCATATCGAAGTAGGGGGAAGAAATGCTCGCCATGACCACATTGAACGCAACAAGCGCAATAACAACGGCGCGAACCAAGATTGACGAAATGATTGTCCGCTACGACGGCTGGTTTCTTGTGCTTCTCGCCGTCCTGATGGTGCTTGCTTTTTCTTTGCTCGCAGCGATGGCCATCTGGTGCCTGACGCAAGGAAGAGGCCGTTTCACCGGCAACTGGAGTTGGAACCAATGGGGCGTCTCTATGTTCGTTGAATGCAGGTAACTCAGAGCCAAGCTATCCGTCGTGGTGGCACGGTGACGACGTGCCACCACGGCCTGAGCATCGGAAGCACCACTCGTGACACTCAGCGTCGACAACCTCAATTACTCCTACAACTCCAGAATCCAAGTACTCCATGACGTCTCGTTCAAGATCGCCGAGAACCAGGTGGTGGGGCTCATTGGCCCCAATGGGTCTGGAAAATCCACCCTTATTAAGGTCATCTTGGATCTGCTTCAACTTCAAAGCGGCCGCGTCTGCATCGGGTCCTGCACGAGCCAGAGCCGCGACGCCAAGATGGCGTCGATCTACTTGTCTAGCAATGACTACCTTCCTGAATTCCTCACGGGGAGGAATATTTGCGCTTCATGCATGGGCTCTATGGAGAACCCCTGGACCACGCCGCATTGACGATGCAATTCACCAGGTACTCAATGCGCGACAGGCACCGCGATTTGATCGAGGACTACTCACACGGGATGAGGAAGAAGCTGCAACTCATCGCCGCATTCATGCTCAAGCGAAGGTTCACGGTAATCGATGAGACGCTCAACGGCGTCGACATCGACGCAGTCAACGTCTTCGAACGCGATATCCGCGAACTCGCCAGAGAAGGCCGATCGGTTCTGCTTTGCAGTCATGATTTCACAATGTTGGAGCACATCGCCGATGAGCTAGCAGTTCTCATCCAAGGAGCCTTGGTGGTTCAGGCTCCTGTCTGGAAAGTCATCCACGACCACGGAACGATAGCTGATCTTGCCAACGAATTCATCCAAGCAATGGAAACACTGTAAATGCGCCTCAAGAGCGTAGTTCTCCTGTTTCAACTGTTCTGGCTCTTCGTCGTGAGACGCGTTCTCGGACGAGGATTGTTGGCTAGCCCAACCGCGCGGCTTTCTGCCCTGCTCCTTACCCTTGCCGCGTTCGCTGGATTCAACGCATTGAGCTATGTGGTCATCCGGCAGTATCTCGGCGGAACCGGTCTACTTGCGCCTGTCCTTCAAGTAGCCAATGCGTCCGTCGGATTCTGGGTACTTATTGCGTACACGCTGATTCGGGTGCTGTTCATGAAGGCGGACGAACTTCTGAAACTCTCATTCAATCTGCCAGTGACCAATAAGGAAAGGACGTTGGCATTTGCGCTCTTCGAGTCGTCCTTCGTTCTCCTCATGACCGTCTTCGTTTTCGGTGCTTTCTCCATCTCAACCGTACTGATCGAGGGCCCGGACTACATTCCGAGAGTTCTGACGTCCATCTGGTTCCCCGCGATTTCAACCTACCTGCTTCTGAGTCTCGGCTACTGTCTCCTCGAGCGTACGCTTCTGGCCCTCAGGATTGCCCGGCTCCGCGGTCTAGTAGTTCCGATGGTGCTGGCCCTCGGGCTGGCCGTGGTCTTTCCCCAAACCAACGAGCTGAGTACCCAGATCGCCGAAAGCTACGTTTACGGGCGTGACTATTTTGCGCCGGTCCTGCTTTACGCAAAGCTGCAAAAAGACATCGGACTCTGGCTTTCCACCCTAGTGCTGCTTGCCTCATCAGCTGCACTCATTCCAGCAGTGGTAGCGGCCGCACCCAGGAGCTACGTCCCCATGCGGCGCTTCTTCGTCTTTCTACCTTCATGGCTCGCAGCCCGCAAGTTCGGGGTTCACGTGCTGGTCTTATTTCGCAGTTTCGAAACGATGGTTGCCGTCTCTTTCGTCATCGTCTATTCGGTCTTCGCTTGGATCCAGCACTTGGTGTTGCCACCTTACGCTCTTGCTCTCATCACCTTTCAAGGAGTCTACGCATTTTCTAACTCGGAGTGGTTGGGCCCCCGTTGGCAGTCCAGCGTCTATGCGATAGCTAGTTGATTTTTCTGCGTCCAGTTCTCCCAGTAGCGTTTCGGCGTCATGCCGTCCAGGGATCCGTGGGGCCGTTCATGATTGTAGATAGCTTTCCATTCCTCGGCCAAATACCTTGCCTCGGCCATGGTGTCCATGATTTCTCCTGTGAGTTGTTCCCTTCTGAATTGGGCGTTGAAGGATTCGATGAAGCCGTTCTGCCAGGGTGATCCGGGGTCGATGAACGCGGTATCGACCCCGGCGGTGTTGCACCAGTCAATCAGTGCCGCGGCGGTGAATTCAGGTCCGTTGTCGCAGCGGACGTAGGTCGGTGCGGTGCCGGTCTCGGCGATGATGTCCTCCAGCACGGCGACCACGTCGGAGGCCTTGAAGGACCGGCGCGGAATGACTGCCAGGGCGGTGCGGGTGTATTCGTCGATGACATTGAAGAACCGTATGTGCCGGCCGCAGGAGGTCACGTCGGACTGGAAGTCGAAGCTGACCACGTGCATCGGATACTGGGCGGTGAGGCGCTTCTGTTCCCCGGCGCCGGGCCCGGTCCTGCGCCTCTTCCGTGCCCTGGGTTTACAGGCCAGGCCTTCGTCACGCCAGAGTCGGCGGACCCGCTTCCTGTTCAGCGCCACCCCGTCCCATGCAGGCTGGGCCAGGAGGTGCCAGCGGGCCTTCCGCCAGCCCCACGCGGGATGCTTCACGGCCACGGCCCTCAGGTCCGCCCGCAACTGGGCCTCCTGGAATCCCATGTCGGGTTTCTTCTTGCGGAACACGGACCGGTTCTGGCCCAGAATTCTGCAGGCAAGGCGCTCGGACGCCCCGAACTTCTCCACTGCCATGCGCACGGCACGGCGGCGCGGTTCGGGGCTCAGAATTTTCCCTTCGCGACCTCGTTCAGGATGTCGATGGCCAGTTCCTTCTCAGCCAGCAGCCGCTTGAGCCGGGCGTTCTCCTTCTCCAGTTCCCTGGTCCGCCTGGATGCCTCGGCGTTCTTCTCGGAACCGTACTGGTTCAGCCACCGGTACCAGGTCGCCTCGGTGATCTGGAGTTCCTTGATGACTTCGACCATCGGGCGTCCGTCGTTGAGCATTTTCTGCCCCTGCCGGACCTTCGCGATGACCTGCTCGGGGGTGTGTCTGCGTGCCATGATGCGTGAAATTCCTCCTGCGTCCATTCTCGGACACGAAACTCACACAAACACTGGACTCCTACCCGGGGACCCAACCAGGAGCCCTTGCGACGCATGGTCATCTACCCGGGCAGCACCATCGCGAACTACTTGCGCCTCGTGGGTTCACAGAGTGTCCTCCTAGCGGCCGTGGGCATTCCGATCACGGCGATTTCCACGGTGCAGGGAGTTTCTTTCGAAGCGTGCCTTCCGGTGGCAGGGTTCTGCGTGAGCAACATTCTCATATCAACGTTGATTGGGATCGCTTTCCCCCGGAGAAAGGAAATCCATTTACGGTGATCATAGGAATCCTGCTCACGATGATAATTGTCATGATTGTAGGACTCGGCTTAAATGTCTTTAATCTCGACCCGATTATCAGTGCCGTGATTTTCGCCGCACTTAACCTACTGGTCGTCTTTTACAGCATCTTGGGTATGCAAAGAATGGAAAGGATCGCTCGTCATGAAATGGCTGCTTAGATTCGCTGCTGGGCTGACGGTCTCATTTATTGTTACCATGATCGTAGTTGTCGCGAGTTTCATCACCACGATGTTCTCGGCGTCGGAAATAGGCGTGAGAAAGTTCGGCCTCTTCGGCGCACTCTTCTTTGAGCCACATCAACAGGCCAACGGAGCCACGGCCCTGGAAATCGGGATATCTAACGGCCTGCCCATCGCCATAGTCTTCGTAGGTTTGCTGGTTTTTTATATTGCCGTTGCCTCAGCCTTGGAACGACTGAAGCTCCACAAGGAGCGCCTTCTGCGAGCAGGCCAGGGTTGACCGTTCGCCCGATTGCCCTCCGGGATGCGACCGCCAGCCTGGTACTCATGCGCCTCATGTGGTCGTGCAGATGGCCCCTGGGGGCCGTGGTTCTCGGCTTCTCAACCTGCGCTGCGCTTGCCGCCAAGACGGGCGACTCGGCACTTCTCCAAGTGGGCCTCTGGCTGCTCCTGCATGTACTTTGCCTGCTAGGCGGCTTTCTGGTGCACGAGTGGTTTCACGTTGTTGGCATGAGACTGTTTCATGGCGTTTCCCATGTCGTTGTATCGGCAGGCGTCCTTCGATTCTCCATCATTCCCGTCGGACGTCTCTACGGGTGGCAGATCGCAACCGTGTCGTTACTGGGCCCGGGTGCATCCTGCCTGGTCGGAGGGCTGATTGCCCTGCTCATACCCAGTTCAACCCTGCAGTACTGGTTCCTGTTGCATGCAATCTTCCTTCTGCCATTCTTCGGTGATGGACGCGGATTCCTATTCGGAATCAGGAGGTGGGCCCGGCTGATTGGCCTACGCCCACCTGAAGTCAAACACTGAGCTGCCGTCCGCTTCATTCGGGCCCTCAACCTTTCCGGGAAGATTCTTCCCACTCGCGGTAAAGCTCCGGGCGGCGTTCGCGCAGGTACGGCACCTGTTCCCGGGCAGCCTTGACGCTTTCCGTGGAGATCTCAGCGAACAGCAGTGCGGCCCCGTCACCGGCGGCAGCCAGCAGCGAGCCGTCAGGACCGGCGACCACGCTTCCGCCGAGGAAGTCGCAGCCATCCTCGTGCCCGCTGTGGTTGGCGTAGGCAACGTTCAGCTGGCTTTCCAGGGCGCGCGCACGGATCAGTACCTGGGGTACGGCCTCGAAGCCTGCGGACAGGGCGGTGGGAACCAGCAGAAGTTCGGCGCCCCGTGTTGCCGCCGCGCGGACGGCCTCCGGAAATTCGACGTCGTAGCAGATCAGCAGCGACGTTTTGATGCCGTTGAAGTCGACGACGGCGGGAGCCGCTTGGGCGGCAGAGAACGCCTTGCGCTCCTCCTCGCCGAAGAGGTGCACCTTGTTGTAGTCCAAGAGCACGGTTCCGCGCGCGTCCAGGAGCGTGGCGGAGACATGCCAGCCGCCGTCGGCGGCCGGGGCGGGGAGACTGTAGACCAGTCCGATTGCGTGTGTGCGGGCGATATCCGCAAGGCGCGCCCGGATACCGGGCAGAGTCTCCGGGTCAAATTCGCTGTGGAGCCGCAGCGGCGCATAGCCCACGGGAAAGAGCTCCGGGGTCAGCAGAAGGGCGGACCCGGCTGCGGCAGCGCGTTGTGCCGCCGCGTCGATTGCCTCCAGATTGGCGTCGATGTCCAGGACAACAGCGTTGGCCTGCAAGACAGACAGCAGCATCTTTACCACCTCAATAGCACCTTGCATCCCCCGGCAAGCATTCTTGGGAGACGTACCCGGGATACCTTCGTAATTCCAGCGTAGCCAGCAGCAGACGGCCCACGAAGGACAAATGGACCTGCGGAGGGCCGCGCGGGGATGGTTCGTACAAATCGGGCGCATAGTTCATGATGCCGACGCAACTTTGGACCGTTGCGTTAACTTCTTGACTGCAACTGTGATTTGGGGCACGCTTCATGTCATGCCTGCAACATCGCGCTCGACGAAGAGCCACCGCAAAAACCCCGGCTCACAATCAGCGCTGCGCCACCTGAATCAACAGCGGCTCATCGAATGCCTGCTGAGCGGTCCATCCACCCAGGCCGAGCTCGCCAGGCAAACCGGCCTTTCCACGGCCACAGTGTCCAACATCGTCAAGATCATGCAGGACGCCGGGCTTGTCTCCACTGAACCGATCACCAGTTCCGGACGCCGGGCCCTGAACGTCAGGCTCAATAGCAACGGCGCCGTGGCTGTCGGAATCGACTTTGGCCGGCGCCACCTGCGGGTCGTCCTGGCGTCCCTGGGCTATCACATCATCGTCGAGGAAACCGTCACCCTCCCCCTTGGACACCACGCCGAACAGGGCATCAGCGCCGCCGTCGCGCTCCTTGACAAACTGCTATTGGAAAGCGGGGTAGACCGGAGCGCGGTGGTGGGCGCCGGCGCCGGCATCGCGGGCCCCATCGACCGCCGTTCCGGCACGGTAGCGCAGGGTGCCATCTTGCCCGAATGGGTGGGAATCCAGATTCTCGAACGGCTCGAGGAAGCCCTGAAAATGCCCGTGTACGTTGACAACGACGCCAATCTGGGGGCCCTGTCTGAAGTCACGTGGGGGCCGCACAGCGGGATCAGCAACCTCATGTTCCTCAAGATCGGTTCCGGCATCGGCGCGGGCCTCATCATCAATGGCGCGCCCTACTACGGGGCGGTCGGAATCACGGGAGAGATCGGCCATGCGACCATCCACGAATACGGCGCCATCTGCCGCTGCGGCAACCGGGGCTGCCTGGAAACCATGGCCTCCACCACCACCATGATCGAGCTGCTCGGCAAGGGTTCGGGGCTACACCTCGAGCCTGAGGACATTGTCCGAAACGCCCTGGCGAGGGACCCCGCAACCCTCCGGGTGGTGGACGACGCAGGCCTCGCCGTGGGGCGCGCCCTGGGCAATGTGGCCAATCTCATAAACCCCGAAGTCATCGTGGTGGGCGGCCCGCTGGCCGGCCTGGGTGACATCCTCCTTGACCCGATCCGGCGCGGCCTCGTCCGCCACGCGGTGCCTGTGATCGGCGAAACAACGCACTTGGCAATGTCGTCGCTCGGCGCCCGGGCGGAGGCCCTAGGGGCGGCCGCTTTGGTGTTCCAGCACGCCGGCATCAAGTAGTCCTGAACATTTCGTTACCACGCTGTTACCGCCGTCTTGCGTTAAAGTCTTGACGACAAGCGGTGTGATCCAGTTTACTTTCACATCAGATAGGCTCGCCATCCGCGGGCCGACAACGACGTCAAACATTGGAGGCGCAAGGGTATGTCGACCCCCATAACGCACCAGGACCCGATCCTTCTCGAGATGCGGTCCATCACCAAGGAATTCCCCGGCGTGAAGGCGCTCTCGGACGTTAGCCTCCGGGTCAAAGTGGGCGAGATCCACGCTATCTGCGGCGAAAACGGTGCAGGCAAGTCCACGTTGATGAAGGTGCTTTCAGGGGTCTACCCCTTCGGCAGCTACGACGGCGACATCGTGTACCAGGCGGAAGTCCAGCAGTTCAGGGACATCCGTGCGAGCGAGCAGGCCGGAATCGTGATCATCCACCAGGAACTCGCGCTCATCCCGGAACTGTCCATCACGGAGAACATCTTCCTCGGCAACGAACCCGTCCGCCGCGGAATCATCAACTGGGCCGAGGCCCGCAAACGGTCAGTTGAGCTCCTCGCCAGGGTTGGCTTGCGAGAGGACCCGGATACCCCCATCAAGGAAATCGGCGTCGGCAAGCAGCAGCTTGTGGAAATCGCGAAGGCCCTGAACAAGTCCGTCAAGCTGCTCATCTTGGACGAGCCCACAGCCGCACTCAACGAATCCGATTCCCAGCACCTCCTGGACCTCATCCTCGGCCTCAAAGGCCGGGGCATCACGTCCATCATGATTTCCCACAAGCTCAACGAGATCGAACAGATCGCCGACGAGATCACCATCATCCGCGACGGCAAGTCCATCGAGACGCTCAACGTGAAGGAAGACGGCGTCGACGAGGACCGGATCATCAAGGGCATGGTCGGCCGGACGCTCGAGTCCCGCTTCCCGGACCACACGCCGAAGATCGGTGAGGTGTTCTTCGAAGTCAAGGACTGGAACGTCGGGCACCCCCAGATCCAAGACCGCTTGGTCTGTAAAAACTCCAACTTCCATGTGCGCCGCGGCGAAATCGTGGGATTCGCAGGCCTCATGGGCGCTGGACGCACCGAGCTTGCCCGCTCCGTCTTCGGCCACTCCTATGGCCGGTTCATCTCGGGTCAGGTGTACAAGGACGGCAAGCCGATCACCATGCGCAGCGTCCGCCAAGCGATCGACGCCGGTCTTGGCTACGTCACAGAGGACCGCAAGAGCCTGGGGCTAAACCTCCTGGACGACATCAAGACCACCACGGTGTCTGCCAACTTGAAGAAGGTCAGCCGGGGAATCGTGGTGGACACCAACAAGGAATTCATGGTGGCGGAGCAATACCGGAAGTCGCTTCGGACCAAGACCCCGTCAGTGGAGGAAGGCGTATCGAAGCTCTCCGGCGGCAACCAGCAAAAGGTTGTGCTCGCCAAATGGATGTTCACCGATCCAGACCTTCTCATCCTGGATGAACCCACCCGCGGAATCGACGTCGGGGCCAAGTATGAGATCTACGGAATCATCCAGCAGCTGGCCAACCAGGGAAAGGGCGTGATCGTGATTTCCTCCGAACTCCCCGAGTTGCTGGGCCTCTCGGACCGCATTTACACCATCTTCGAAGGCTCCATCACTGGCGTACTGAACAAGGACGAAGCCAGCCAGGAGAGCCTCATGAAGCTCATGACATCCAGCCGCAAAGCTGCCTGACCCCGGTCAAGAACCACACGGACACAAGGACCCAAAACAATGAACGCGCTCAAGAAGCTATTCGGTGGCAACACCCGCCAATTCGGCATGATATTCGCCCTGGTTGCACTCGTCATCTTCTTCCAGATCTTCACCTCGGGCCGCACGCTGACCCCGGGCAACGTCATCAACCTCTTCAATGGCAACTCCTACATCCTGATCCTGGCCATCGGCATGGTCCTGGTGATCATCGCCGGCCACATCGACCTTTCCGTAGGTTCGGTTGCGGCTTTCGTCGGCATCTCGGTGGCACTGGCCATCAGGGACTGGCACCTACCGTGGTACGCGGCCGTGCTGTTCGGACTCCTGCTCGGTGCCCTGATCGGCGCCTGGCAAGGATTCTGGACGGCTTACGTCGGCATTCCGGCATTCATCGTGACCCTAGCGGGCATGCTGCTGTTCCGCGGCTTCAACCAGTTCGTCGGCAAGTCCAACACCGTTCCGGTCCCCGAAGACTTCCAGTTCTTGGGTTCCGGTTATCTGCCCGAAGTGGGGCCCAAAACAGGGTTCAACAACCTGACGGTCCTCTTGGGACTCATTGCTGTTGCCTTCGTGATCATCAGTGAAATTCGTTCCCGCCGCACCGCCCAGGCATTGGGGGCGGAGGTTCCTGAAGGCTGGGTGATGATCACCAAGCTCGTGCTCGTCAACGCAGCCATCCTCTACGCCACCTACCTGTTCGCCACTGGCCGCACCGGCACGTCGTTCCCCATCCCCGGCCTCATCCTGGCCGTCCTGGTCCTGATCTATGGCTTCATTTCCGCCAAGACGGTCATTGGCCGCCACATCTACGCAGTCGGCGGCAACCGCCACGCGGCCGAGCTCTCCGGGGTTCAGTCCAAGAAGGTCAATTTCATGGTCATGATGAACATGTCCATCCTTGCCGGACTCGCCGGCATGATCTTCGTCGGCCGCTCCACCGCTTCAGGTCCGTTCGACGGCGTCGGTTGGGAACTGGACGCCATCGCCGCCGTCTTCATCGGTGGCGCAGCAGTCACCGGTGGCGTGGGCACCGTGATCGGCTCCATCGTCGGTGGCCTGGTCATGGCTGTCCTCAACAACGGCCTCCAACTCCTCGGCGTCGGCGCAGACCTCACCCAGATCATCAAGGGGCTCGTGCTGCTCGCCGCAGTCGCCTTCGACGTCTACAACAAGACCCAGGGCAAGAAATCGATCATCGGAATGATGATGAAGAACTTCGGCCGGAGCAGCGAAAACGCTCCGGACGAGACGACCTCCACCAAGGAAGTCATCGCCAAGGAAGCCTAAACAGCTTCAAGACGACTTGTTCCATCCACAACAAAGAAAGTGAACCCAAGTTATGCGAATGTTTGGTAAAGCAGGAAAGGCAGCAGCAGTTGCTGCGATCGCGGCACTGGCGCTGACGGCCTGCGGCCGTACGGACAGCGGCACCTCCGGTGGTTCATCAAGCGGCGGCGAGGCATTCCCGAAGGGTTCCTCGATCGGCGTCGCGCTCCCCCAGAAGACCAGCGAGAACTGGGTCCTGGCGGAGAAGCTGTTCAACGACGGGCTCACGAGCGCAGGCTTCAAGCCGGATGTGCAGTTCGCCAACGGCGGCGTTTCGGAGCAGCAGAACCAGATCAGCGCCATGGTCACCAAGGGCGACAAGGTCATCATCGTCGGTGCTATCGACGGCGCACAGCTTGGTACACAGCTCAAGCAGGCCAAGGACGCCGGCGCCACGATCATTGCCTACGACCGCCTTCTGCTGAACACCGCCAACGTGGACTACTACGTGGCCTACGACAACTTCAAGGTCGGCGTGCTGCAGGGTCAGGCCCTGCTGGACGGGCTGAAGGGCAAGAAGGCGAGCGGCCCCTACAACATTGAACTGTTTGCAGGCTCCCCTGATGACGCCAACGCGAAGGTCTTCTTCGACGGCGCGATGAGCATCCTGAAGCCAAAGATCGACGACGGGACCCTCAAGGTGGTGTCCGGACAGAAGTCGTTCGAACAGGCCGTGACCCAGGGCTGGAAGGCAGAGAACGCCCAGAAGCGCATGGACACCCTGCTTGCGGGCACGTACACCAGCGCCTCCCTGGACGGTGTGCTGTCCCCGAACGACACCCTGGCCCGTGCCGTCCTGACCTCGGTCAAGGCAGCAGGCAAGCCGCTTCCCATCGTGACTGGCCAGGACTCGGAAGTTGAGTCGGTCAAGTCCATCCTTGCGGGTGAGCAGTACTCCACCATCAACAAGGACACCCGCAAGCTCGTTGAGCACGCCATCACCATGGCCAAGGACCTGCAGGCAGGCAAGCAGCTGGAAATCAACGACACCAAGTCCTACAACAACGGCGTCAAGACCGTCCCGGCATACCTGCTGCCCCCGGTTATCGTGACCAAGGACAACGTGAAGACGGCCTACGTGGACGATCCGGTACTCGGCCCGCTCACCAAGTAGTACTAGCGTTTCAAGCACCACAACGACGGCGGCCATCCCCACTGAGGGGGTGGCCGCCGTTGTTTCAGTCGGCCAGGGCCTTCCGGATCCACATCGCGAGGGCCTCGACCAGCAAGACCATGGCGATTACGAGGAGAGCCATGGTGAAGACCACGTTGTAGCGACTGAGCTGCGCGGCCTCGAACATCACTTGGCCCAGGCCGCCCGCACCAACTACGGCCAGCACCGTGGCGGCGCGGATGTTCCCGTCCAAGGCATAGAAAATGTGACCAGCGAATGCAGGTGCAGCTTGTGGGAACGTCGCCGAGGCATAGGTCTGCGGTCGGGAAGCACCTGCGGCCCGCAGCGAGCGCTCGGGCCCGGGGTCGACTTCTTCGATCGAGTCCGCCAGGAGCTTGCCCAACAGGCCCACTGTGCCGATGCCCAAGGCGAGCGCCGCAGCAGCCCCGCCGAGGCCCGTAACAAGGATCAGCACAATGGCCAGAATGAGCTCCGGAATGCCGCGGACCACGAGCAGCACGAGCCTTGCCCCGCGCCGGATACCCTGGCTCGGGGCCACATTGCGCGCCGCGTAGGACCCGATCAGGACGGAGAGAAAGACGCCGATGAACGTCCCGGCGAGCGCGATCGCAAGCGTTTGCCCGAGCATCCCAAGAATCTGCGGCCAGGTGTATTCGCCGATGGAGAGGGGGAGGAAGGATGCGAGGCGCTGCGGAAGGACCGTCCAGACGGTGAGGAAGTCGCTCCACGTGGGTGCCGCGACGACGACGGCGGCGCCAATCACCGCGGCGACTGTCCAGCCGAGCGCGGGGCCGGTCCACCGCCGTCGTTCGCGTGTTGCACCACCGCGCAGGACCATTCGGCGGATGGTCGAGGAGAGAACCTCCATGGCGACGCACAGCAGGAAGATGATGAGCGCGACGGCCATGGCCCGCTTGTAGTCGAGGCGCTGGATACTGGCGGAGAGCTCATACCCAAGACCGGGCATGCCCACGTAGCCGAGGATCGCAGAGGCGCGCAGGTTGATGTCCTGGCGGTGCAACACGGTGGCGACCCACGAAGGTGCAACCTGGGGCAGGACGCCTGAGACGAACTCCTGGGCCTTCGTTCCACCGGCGGCCCGAATGGCCAGGCGAGGGCCTTCGTCGATCTGTTCGATCGCGTCGGCGAAGAGCTTGCCGACCATCCCGACGGAGTGCAATCCCAGTGCAAGGATGCCGGGGAGCGAGCCCAGGCTGAACATCGTGGCCAGGATAATAATGAGGATGAGCTCGGGGAAGGCACGTGCCAGCACGGTGATGCTGCGGCCCAGCCAGCGAAACGCGGGGTGTGGGCTGGTGTTGCGTGCGGCCCAGTATGCGACCGGCACAGACAGCACGGCAGAGAGGAGTGTGCCGCAAATGACGATTGCCAGGGTCAGGACGGTCAACCAAAGGAGTTCCTCCGGCCGTGAGAAGTCCAGCGGCACCATCCTGGCGAAGAATCGTTCCGCGGCGGGGATCGTCCGCGAAAGGCGGGCTCCGCTGAAGTCCAGGAGCTGGAACGAGCCCAGGCCTGCCAGCACCAGCGCGGCGAGGATGACTGTCATGGACAGACGGGTCCAGTAGCGGCGCGTCCACGCGTTCCGGCGCGGAGCGGGACCTGGCGACGCCGGACCCATGGGATCCGGTTCATGGGGTGCCGGCCCCTGCGGGGTGAGGGTCACGGTCATCCGGCCACAGCCTCGGCTTCGGCCTCGGCCGGAGCCACCTGATTGTAGATTCGCATGACCTCGTCCCGTCCCAAGCCGGCGGTCGGGGTGTCGAGGACCACAGCGCCACGGCGCAGGCCAACCACCCGGTCGCCCCAAGAAAGGGCGAGGTCAACCTGGTGAAGACTGCAGACCACTGTGAGGGCGTTCTCGCGGCCTATTTCTCGGATCAGCTCCATGACCTGTTTGGACGACTCGGGATCCAAAGAGGCAACCGGCTCGTCCGCAAGGAGGATCTTCGGCTCCTGCATCAACGCCCGGGCCACAGCCACGCGCTGTTGCTGACCGCCCGAGAGGGTATCTGCCCGCTGCTGCTCAAGGCCAAGGAGGCCAACCCGCTCAAGGTGCCGCGCCGCCGTCGTACGCAGCGCCTTAGGGTAGGACCAGGTGCCGAGCCGCGGTCCGGTGAGGCGCGCCAGCGCGCCGGTCAGCACGTTTTCGAGGACGGACAGGGAGCCGACCAGTTCGAACTGTTGGAATACGACGGCGACTTGCGAGCGTAGGGCGCGCAGCTCGCGTCCGCGAAGCTCGGGGACGTCCTTGCCCAGCACGCGGATGCGGCCCTCGGTAGGGAGCTCCAGCTGGTCGATGTGCCGAAGCAGGGTCGACTTGCCGGAACCGGACAGGCCGAGGAGGACGAGAACTTCGCCCTCCTCGACCGTCAGGCTCACGCCGTCCAGGGCTCTTTTGGCGCCGAAGTCCTTGACGAGGCCGTCGATCTCAATGACGGCGTGATTGTTTGTCATGCCTTAGATGCCTGCGCAGGTCTTGACGTCCGGAAGCTTCTTGCAAAGGTCGCGGAGGTTGTCGTAGTACTTGTCGTCCACCGGCTTGTTGCCTTCACCGAAGAACTTGTCGAAGGCAGGTGTGGTGGTGATGCCGGCGGCCTTGATGTCCGCGGTGGTGACAGTGGACATCTTGTCCTTGAGTACCTTCTTGACGTCATCCGGAAGAGTGTCGGAGATTGCGAACGGCGGCCCGGGGACGAATTCGCGCTTGATGGTCTTCAGGTCCGAGGCTTTGAACAGGCCGGCTGCCGGTCCGGTGGTGGTGACGGTGATGTCCTGTGCGAAGCCGACCTCGCATTCGGTCCCCTGGGCAACCTTCTGCGCGGAGACGTCATGCTTGCCCGCCATGACCGGCGTATAGTCGCCCGTCTTTACCCCGGCCTTGTTGAGCATGTACTGCGGGAACAAGTAGCCCGAGGTGGAGTTCTCGTTCACGAAGCAAACCTTCTTGCCCTTGAACCCGGCCACATCGGTGACGGAGGAATTCGCGGGGACGATTGCGTCGGAGTAGTAGCCCGGCTCGTGGGTGCTTGCGTCGACGCTCGCACCAACCGGAGTGAACTTTGCGCCCTTGGCCTTGGCTTGGAGGTAGGTGAAACCGGAGAAGGAGACGACGTCCACTTGGCCTGCGATCGAAGCTTCGATGAGTGCGGCATAGTTCGAGGACTGCTTGACCTCGACCTTCTTGCCGGTGACCTTGCCTACATAGTCCGCGATCGGCTGCCACGTCGAGGTCGCGGCACTTTCGTCCGGAACCATGCCGATGATGAGGGTGTTTGAGTCCTTGGCAAAGGTGCCGGCGCCCGCTGACGGGACTGAGGCGCCTGCGGAGCCGCACGCAGTCATGGCGACGGCGGCCACGGACGCCAGCGCTGCAAGCTGGAGGGCGCGGCTGGAAGAACGGAGGAATTTCACGGTGTGCCTTTCATTGAGGACGAACGGGTGCTTCTCAGAGGGCAGGCGCCGGAGGTCCCCGGCTCAGGTGGCAGCGTTCCAGTGCTTGACCGAGGCGGGCGCACGCGCCGCCTCGGCGCCGCCACTTCGCAGGCCACAAGCCCTACTGGCTTGAGTGACCGCTTGAGCGTACAAGTTGAAAATGACGAAAATCCCGGAATTTACCGCGAATCGGTGAACCTCAAATGAATCTTCTCGGCCAATAAAGACGGCAGTTGTTAACTTATGCAGACAAGTTGGCTTCGGGCGCGGGATGCTCCCGCGGAGGCTGCCTTTCAGGACTTTGAGCGCCGCTGTATTACGCGTGCGGCGGAATGAGAGGATAGGGCGCATGAGTCCGCATATCGCCAAGCCGTGGCTGTTCAGCCAGCCGAACCAGGATCCTCGCGCAGCCACCGGCAAGGCTCTGAACTGGGGCATTGTCGCCACAGGAGGGATCGCCAAAACCGTGAGCGGCGACCTCGCCCAGCTTGAGGACGCAAACCTTTACGCCGTGAGTTCCCGGCGCCAGGAATCCGCGGATGCCTTTGCTGCCGCGCATGGGGTCACAAAGTCCTACGGGGACGACGGCGGCGTGCCCGGCTACCAGCGGCTACTCGCTGATGACTCTGTCGACGTGGTCTACGTGGCCACCCCGCACGCCCAAC
Source organism: Arthrobacter sp. MMS18-M83 (assembly GCF_026683955.1). Taxonomy (NCBI): domain Bacteria; kingdom Bacillati; phylum Actinomycetota; class Actinomycetes; order Micrococcales; family Micrococcaceae; genus Arthrobacter; species Arthrobacter sp. MMS18-M83. Next base: position 1,737,969 of record NZ_CP113343.1, read on the forward strand.
ATTTCGAAATCGCAAGGGATGCCCTCAACGCGGGCAAGCACGTCCTGTGTGAGAAAGCTTTGACCATCAACGGCCGCGAAGCAGCCGAGCTGGTCAACCTGGCGCGGGAACGGAAATTGTTCCTCATGGAGGCGGTATGGAGTCGATTCCTGCCCAGCATCCAGAGGGCATTCGCCATCGCCGCGTCGGGCGAACTAGGCGAAATCAAGTGGGTAAGCGCTGACTTGGGATTCCCCGCCCCCTACGACCCCTCGGCCCGAATCTGGGCCCCGGCAGACGGCGGTGGAGCTCTTTTGGACCTCACCGTGTATGCGCTGCTGTGGCCTTTGGGCACCCTTGGTTTCCCACAGTCGGTCAGCGCAGTAGGCACTCTGACGGACGACGGCGTCGACTCCCAAAATGCGCTCACGCTGGCTTACGACGGTGGAGCCATCGCCCAACTGACCTCTTCGTTGCTGGCCCACGGGCCAAGATCGGCTTCTGTTGCCGGCTCCCTGGGATTCCTCCAGACGCAAGGGTCCATCAACAATCCGCGCGAGCTACTGATTCGAACCGGCTGGGACGAGCCTCGGACCGAGCGCTTTGACGCGATCGGGATCGGCTACACCTATGAACTGCGAGAGGTCACACGCTGCATCCAGCAAGGGCTGACTGAGAGTCCGGTGATGCCCTTGGACGATTCACTGAACACGATGCGCCTCTTCGACGGGGTCCGCTCCCAGCTTGGAGTCCGCTACCCGAACGACGCGCGGTGAACTGAATGACGAAACCCGTCTACGTCTGGACTAATTAACTAGTCCAGTCCTACGATGGGAGAGATCGTCAATCCAAGCGGACGCTGGGGGGTGTCGAGATGGAAGTTGTGCGAGGTAAGCTGCGCGTTCTTCATGTTCTCCGCTCCGTCATGCTGGCTGGCGCCGGAGCCGTCGTTTGGTTGGCCCTCTCTTCCACAGCGGCCAATGCTGATTCCGGTAGCGCCAACAACACACTACTGGGCGGCGCAGAATCGGCCGTAACAAACGTTGTCCACAACGTGACCGCCGGAATTACCGGAACCCCCGGCAACCCCGTTTCGGCGAGTGGGGCATCCGTACCGGCTCCGGCAGTGGCTTCGGTTCCGGTTCCGGTTCCGGTTCCGGTTCCGGTTCCGGTGGTAAAACTAGCAGTCGTCCAGGCACCAGCGGCCGTTGTGCACGAACTACCGCGACTGACCCAAGCAATCGACCGGGGGCTGGCCAGTACGCCCATCGTCGACAAAATCATCCCTGAAGGCACCGTTGACGCCGTGATCGCCCCCGCTTTGTCTCCGGCAGCCAGTGCGGTTGATGGGGTTGGGTCAGGCGTCGGCTCCTTGGTTGGCGGCACAATTACCCCCGCGTTGGGTGCTGTCGGCTCCACCGTGGAGGGGCTTTCCATCGGCAACCTGCCGGTAACCATCCCCGGTAACCTCGGGACTGGTGTGACGCCTTCCGAGCAACCCTCGAGCCCTGCTTCCGTTGCTGGTGCTTCGCCGACTTCCGCGATCTCGCCTCTTGCGGAGGCCGTCGCGGACCCGCTGGTCGGCCTCGCTCGAACCTATGACGCGACTGGCCTGCGTAAGGCACCTTGGAACGCTACGGTCCAATACGTCGGTTACGGGAATCCTGCGGTGCCGGCATCTCCGTATGACGGGATATTCCCGGACGGGACTCCCGGCAGCAGCGACGCCGGAAACGGCTCGGCGGCTCTTCCAGGCAATCCTTCGGGAGCGGCTACCGCCTGGCTCCCGAGCATGAATCTGTTTTATCCACTTGCCGGGATCCTCGTGTCCACGGCTGCGGCCGGTAGAGTTCCGGCTCCGGTGTCGTTTGACCCGGGTTCTTCTCCCGACTAGTTCCGAGCTCCAGCCGCTTTTTCCAGAGCCGATTCTGGACGGCGGCAGATGGCCAATCCGGGCGTACATGCAGGCTTCTGCCTACGCCTCTAGGAACTACTCGTTCAGGAGAAAAACAAAATGCACAGCATTATTCGCAAGGGGCTGCTTGGCACCCTCTTTGCCGGTGGGCTAATAGCCCTCGGCGCAACTGCCGCGAATGCGGCAGACACTACAACAAGTGCACAAGGCACCGCCTCAGGCACCCAAGTGGTTGCACCGGCGACCATTCGGGTGAGCCTCGGGTCGACGTCGCTCACGCTGCTTGGAACTGAGGGCGTCACAACCACCACCCCTGCACTCGCCCCGGCTGCGGCCGCGGCGACTAATTCCGGCGGACCAGCTGTCCCGTCCGGAACCCAGGCGGTGGCTCCGATATCGGTCCCTGTTAATATTGGAGCCACCTCTCTGGCCGTTCTTGGCAATTCCACCCCTGGGACCGCCTCTGGCACCCAAGTCACGGCACCGGTGACCGCTCCGATCACGGTCGGCGACACCTCCGTGAGCCTCCTCGGGACCGTCCCGGCAGGCACCACCGCCACCGGCACCGGCGTCACCGCGCCGGTCACCGCACCTGTCACGGTCGGCGACACCTCCGTCAACCTGCTCGGAACCACCCCGGCAGGCACCACCGCCACCGGCACCGGCGTCACTGCGCCGGTCACCGCACCTGTCACGGTCGGCGACACCTCCGTCAACCTGCTCGGGACCGTCCCGGCAGGCACCACCGGAGATCTCGGTTCCCTCTTGGGTACCGGACTCACCGCACCGGTGGGCCTGCCGATCCCTGTCGGCATCGCCTCGGTTGACCCGGGCTTACCTTCCAACGTCGTGAACCCGTCGGTAGTCACGCCGCCCGTCATGAACGCACCGGTCGACGCTCAAGGCTTCGTCGACCCGGCTGCCGCCGTTCCCTCAACAGGAACTGCAACGCAAGCCGGCGTCGCCGCGGCTACTACAGCAGCCATTGTTGGAGCGGGAACCTCGGTTCTCGCTAGCACTGGCTTCAATCGGCTGTGGTTGCTGTTCGCGACTGCCCTGCTGCTAGGCGGACTCATCGTGATGGTGGGCAGCCGGAAGATCCGGGCCACCACTCCCGCATAATCACCGGCGAGGGCTGTTTCACCGCACTGGATCGCAGCCCGTTCATCGGCACCTCCGCAGGGCGAATAGCCCCGCGGAGGAGCCGATGCGTGGCATCGCAAAGGCCCTGGGGGGTAGCAGCGCGCCCTAGTCGCGCTTTCAACGTGGATCATCGCTTTCGCCGCAAGCATCGCCGTGGGCGCGGTCCTCAACGCTTTAGCGACGGCCCCGTTCCTTCCCTTCAGCGGCATGGTCGTGTCTTTCGTCATCCATGTCTGAACGCTGAAGCCGAACATCTGACATCGAAGAAGGGCGGGTGGAATGGACACTTTTCGTCCATTCCACCCGCCCTCTCGTGTCTTTACGCAGGCCCTCGGCGGCGCGTGCGCGTGATATTCGACGCATCGCGCCACCTTCAAGCCCCGGGGCTGCGCCACATACCGGGTCAAATGAACGGCGGAAGTACACCGGACCACCGTTGGATTGCTAAGATCTAAAGGCTCAACCGGCAACCCGGAGAGCCTCCCCATCAACTGGCCCGGAACGGACGTGCCCCACGCGCCCGGTACCAGCCCCTGCCCGACCCGAGGAGACCCCCACCCTCATGACCGCATTGGCCAAACCGGACTATTTCGAAGACTACGACGAGGATTACCGCAGCGAACTGGACTCTCGGTACGAGGAAGGTTTCGGGCGCGGCCCCGAACTCGACGACGATTACGGTAGCGGTAGCGGCTACGACGAACTCGACAAGCTGTTCGATGGTTTGTTCGACGGCGAGGATGATTTCGACGCCCCGGCCAAGGCCGAAAAGAAGGCTCCGGCCAGGAAAGACACTCCGAAGGCCGCGGCACCCGTGGCCGCTCACGCGATTGAGGTCCCCTCTACCGATGGCGCCGAAGAGGGCCCTGTCGGGGTTCCCGTTGCCCAAGAGCCGTCCGCAACTGCGGCTCCCGTCGCCGAAACCACGCCGTCCGAGACCATCGTCGAAAGGGCCGTCGTCGAACCGGCAAGCTTCGAAGGGGCTCCCGCCGAAGAAGCCGAGGCTCCTGCGGTTCCGGACAGCCCTTTCTTCGCCCAACACATCGCCCCGGTCAACGAGCATGTGGAGTTCCTCCGCAAGCTCCGCCCGGGCTTCGAGGTCCCGTACGTGGATCCGATGCACTCGGTGGAGGACTGCCGGATTGTCACCCTGTTCTCCAACACGAGCGAGGCCTCTCCACGGGGCGTTGTCTGGGCCGGGGACGACGACGCCGCCACCCGGCTACTGGGCCTTCAGTTCCAGCTCGGCCTGCGCCCGGAATGGATGATGCCTTGGAATACCCATCCGTGGTTCACCCCTGGCGAGGCGAACGGAAAGCTGACTCCAGAGCAGGTCAGCGCCGGCCTCAAGCCGCTGATCGGTTTCCTCAAACTCGTTCCGCGCGCCTCGGCGATCGTCGCCCACGGAACGGAAGCCAACCGTCTGGCGCAGATGCTCCTCAAGACTGACAACCCGCTGATCTGGCGCCGCGGCCTGAAGGTCTACAAGGCCCGATCGCTGCACGGGCGCGCCTTCGCCGGTTCCAAGGAACGCCAGACCGAATGGTTGATCGACATGGGCCGATCCTACGCGGACGCTATGGCCCGCGCGGGTCTCCAGGCCGGACGGCGCCAGGGCGCCTAGCGCCGTGACTTCCGGGCAGGCTTCCCCGCAAACAGTTTCCGGTCCAGCGAGGCCGCCCCGGAACCGATGAAGGCAAATGCCAACGCCAACGCGATGTACAGAATGAGTAGCTCCGCGTTGATTCCGGGATGATCGCTCACCAAAGGCTTGCCTGATTCGGTGACAAACCAAATCCCCGCGTACATCAGAGCGGCGAGGAAACCGGCCACCCTCGTCAGGGCGCCGAGCAACAAAAGTGCGCCCAGCCCGGTCTCACCCCAGATGACCAGCCAGGACATCAGCTCCGCTTTTTGAACCCCCATCGCCGCGATGGTTGCCTCAAACGCCGGCTGCCCGGCCAACAGCTTCTGGACTCCATGCACCAGCAAAAGGCCACCGAAAACAACCCGCAGAAACGCGATGCCACGTGAGGACGAGGTCTGCGAAGGAAGGAGGAATTTCACCCGGTCCAATCTTCCATGCCAACGGCACAGCTCAAAACCGCCGCCCTTGCGATCCGGCCGCCTGCCCTCACTCCAGCAGCGCCGGAATATCCTTGACGCCCGCCAGGATGTGATCGTGCGGCTGTCCAGCGAGCTCCTCGAGTCCCAGTTTGCCTGTCAGCACACCGACGGCAGTCACTCCGGCGTTCCTGGCCGCCTTGAGGTCGTTCGTGGTGTCGCCGGCGGCAAGCACCTCGCGGACATCCATCACACCCGTCAATTCCATGGCGCGGTGGATCATGTGGGGCGCCGGGCGTCCGGCCGCCACTTCATCAGAGCAGACGACGGCGTCAAGCAAGCCGCCGTCGTCGTGCGTTGTGCCCTCGCCCGCAAGCGACCAGCCCAGCCTGGCCAGAAGCGGCTCCGCGACATCGCGGGAGAATCCCGTGGTCAACGCAATCTTGACGCCGCGGCTGCGCAGTTCGCGGAAGGCGTCCTCAACGCCGTCGAGCGCTACCGGCGGGTTCTTCTCATAGAAGTCCGCGAGAAGCTCCTTGAAGCGCAGGAAAGCCGCTTGGACGACCTCCGGCGTGGCAATGCCACCACCCTTGGTGATCAGCGCCGCAATGGCTTCCACTTTGTCTGCTCCCATCCATTCCTGGACCGCTTCGGGAGTGGTGCTCGCCCCGGCCTCCTCCACGCAGCGCGCCAGCGCTACATAGACGTCTCCGTGTTCGTCGATGGTGGTTCCAGCCATGTCGCAGGCTACGAGCTTGATCATGTGTCCTTCTGGTCTATTCGGCTCGGATGCGCACCAAAGCGGCGCGGCGGTCCGCTGTGTTGTCGATGGTGAAGTTTGTGAGTGCCGGAAGGTACCGGTCCTCCGAGTATTCGACGGCCGTGCCGTTGGCCGAACTGGTCACCCGGCGTTCCCGCAAAAGAGGAATCCCTTCTGCCTGTTCCAGCAGTTCCGCGTCTTCCTCGCCCGCGGCCACGGCGTCGATGGTGTGGCGTGCGCTGTAGAGGTCCACGCTTTGGGCCTTCAGGAAAGCGAAGATGGAGCCCGAATCGGTGTCGAAATCGAACAGCAGCCGCCCGACCTCCAGAATGAAGGTGGTCCGTTCAATCATGGCGGGCACGCCATCGAGGGAGCGGACGCGCAGCAGCTCCACCACCTTCTCCCCCGGCTCCAATCCGAGCACGTCGGCCGCTTCGGCACTCGCCTCGCGGCGTGCCACCTCCAACGTCCGCTGCCCAGGGGTTTTGCCAATACCGATTGCCCATTCGGTAAAGGAATTCAGGGTCGAGAACGACTGTGACGGCACCGTCGAACGCACCATCGGCGGACGGCCGCGGCCACCGATGACGGCACCCTCCGCCCGCAGGAAGGCGAGCGCCTGGCGGATGGGGCCCCTGGAAGTTCCGAACTCCCTGCAGAGGACCGCCTCGCTGGGCAATTGCGTTCCTGGCGGCCACGTTCCATCCGCGATGCGGCGCATGAACTCCTCGCTGAGCCGGACATGCAGGGGTACGTTCTGCCGGATACTCACGAGTTGATAATACAAGTTGGCGCGGCTTGCTACCCTATATTTCCAACCGCGAAGATAAACGATGCATGAACCATCGAGTACCGAAAGTAAAGTCTCGGTAAACTTGTATATATAAGTAACACCCCTGGCTTGATTCCGCTCTTCAAGCAGTCCAATGTCAATGGTGTGAATATCCAACCTTCCCCATCCGGCGGCATCCCGGCGACGCCATCGCGCTCCGATGTTGTGATCGTGGGCGCCGGCATCGTCGGGCTCGCACACGCCGCTCATGCCGTTGCCAATGGCCTGAGCGTGACCATTCTTGAGCGCGACCACCACGCCGTAGGCGCCTCAATCAGGAACTTCGGCCACTGCTGCGTCACCGCCCAATCCGGAGAGCTCTACGAATTGGCACAGACCTCCCGCAAATACTGGCTCGAGTTTGCAGCCCTGGCCGGTTTCTGGGCCGTCGAATCCGGTGCCGTGGTGCTCGCCCGGACCGGCGCCGAAATGGCGGTGCTCCAGGAGCTGTCCGCGGCCCGCGAAGAGGGCCAGGTTGAGCTGCTCTCCCCCGACGGTGTGCGGTCCCGGCTAAGTTCCGGTACCGGAAGCACCACGCCCGACGACGGCGGAACGGCCCCTGCTTCCTGGCCCGCGTTGGTGGGCGGCGCCTTCCTCCGGGACGACTTGCGGGTGGACCCCCGGACCACGGTCGCCACCCTCGCCGACTGGCTCGGCCGCCAGCCCGCCGTCGACATCCACTGGAACACCGCTGCCCTCGGCTTCGAAGACAACGCCGGCCAGCCAACGGTCCGCACTTCCCGTGGTGACTTCCATGGCAAGCAGGTGTTCGTCTGCGTGGGCCACGACGTCGACTATCTGTTTCCCTCGCTCGCCAAGGAACACCGGATCGAACGGTGCGCACTGCAAATGTCCCGCGCCGCCCAGCCACCAGGGCTGAAGATCGATCCTGCCGTCCTCACTGCTACGTCAATGCTGCGCTATCCGGCCTTCACGGAAATGCCGGCCGCGGCCGCGCTGCGCGCAGAAGTGGAGCAGGACCGGCCGGAGCTAATGGACATCGGAGCGAACGTGATGTTCACGCAACGTCCCGACGGAACGCTGATCCTTGGCGACTCCCACTACTACCACCGCACGGCCGCACCGTTCATGGATGAAACCGTGACCACCATCTTGAACAAGGACATCGAATCGGCCATCGGGACGCCCTTGGACGTCATCGAGCGCTGGCAGGGAATCTACGCCTCCAGCTCAATCGCCCCCATCCTGGTCCGCGAAACCCAACCCGGTGTCACGGTCGTCTCGGTGACCTCCGGCGTCGGAATGACCCTGTCCTTTGGACTCGCACACCGCAATATCTCCCGGCTTTACTGAGCGGTTCTTTCCTTAAACGCAACTGGCTCGCAGTTGTTGTCGCTATGACTTCTCAAAACGACAACAACTGCGAGCCAGTTGGGTGGGGGCGATTAGTTCAGCGTCGCGACTACCTCGTTCAGCTTTGCGGAGGGACGCATCACGGCCTCTGCCTTCGCGGCGTCGGGGCGGTAGTAACCCCCGATGTCGGCGGGCGAGCCCTGGACACTGAGCAACTCGGCGATGATGGTTTCCTCGTTGGACGTCAGGGCCTCGGCAACGGCGGAGAACGCCGCGGCGAGCTCGGCGTCGTCGCTCTGCTGCGCCAGTTCCTGGGCCCAGTACTTGGCGAGGTAGTAGTGGCTGCCTCGGTTATCGAGTTCGCCGACCCTGCGCTTCGGGGACTTGTTGTCGAGCAGGAACGTCCCCGTTGCCCGGTCAAGCGTGTCGGCGAGGACCTGTGCACGGGCGTTGCCGGTTGTGGTGGCAAGGTGCTCGAAACTAACGGCGAGGGCAAGGAATTCGCCCAGGCTGTCCCAGCGCAGGTGGTTTTCCAGCAAGAGCTGCTGAACGTGCTTCGGGGCCGATCCGCCAGCACCGGTCTCAAAGAGGCCACCACCATTGATCAGCGGGACCACGGAGAGCATCTTGGCGCTGGTGCCAAGTTCGAGGATCGGGAACAGGTCCGTGAGGTAGTCGCGGAGCACATTTCCGGTCACGGAGATGGTGTCCTCGCCCTTGCGGATCCGTTCCAGCGTGAACGCGGTGGCCTTCTCCGGGGACATGATTTCGATCTGCAGGCCCTCGGTGTCGTAGTCCTTCAGGTATTCCCTGACCTTGGCGATGAGCTGGGCGTCGTGGGCGCGCGTTTCGTCGAGCCAGAAGACAGCCGGCATCTTGGAGGCGCGGGCACGGGTGACAGCCAGCTTGACCCAGTCGCGGATCGGCACGTCCTTGGTCTGGCAAGCGCGCCAGATGTCGCCCGGGGAGACTTGGTGCTCAATCAGCACGGTTCCGGAGGAGTCAACAACCTGCATGGTTCCGGTGTACTCGACTTCGAAGGTCTTGTTGTGGCTGCCGTATTCTTCGGCAGCCTGGGCCATGAGGCCGACGTTCGGAACCGTACCCATGGTGGTGGGATCGAAGGCGCCGTGGGCACGGCAATCATCGATGACCACCTGGTAGACATCTGCATAGCAGCTGTCCGGGATGACGGCGAGGGTGTCGGCTTCCTTGCCGTCCGGTCCCCACATGTGGCCGGAGCTGCGGATCATTGCCGGCATCGAAGCGTCAACAATGATGTCGCTAGGTACGTGAAGGTTGGTGATGCCCTTGTCGGAATCGACCATCGCCAGCGCCGGGCCGTCTTCCAAGCCCTTCTTGATGGCCGCCTTGATACCTTCGCGGACGTCTTCGGGGAGTTCGTCAAGGCCGTTGAGGATGGAAGCCAAGCCGTTGTTCGCGCTCAGTCCGGCAGCGGCGATCTGCTTGCCGTAGGTGTCGAACAGCTCGGAGAAGTATGCCTTGACGACGTGGCCGAACATGATGGGGTCGGAGACCTTCATCATAGTGGCCTTCAGGTGCGCGGAGAACAGCACGCCTTCTTCCTTGGCGCGGATGACCTGGGCAGCCAAGAACTCGTCCAAGGCCGCGGCGCGCAGCACGGTGCCGTCCACCACTTCGCCGGCGAGGACGGGGAAGGCCGGCTTGAGGACCTTGACCGTGCCGTCTTCGCGAGCGATCTGGATCTTGATGGTGTCATCAGCGGGGATGACCACGGACTTCTCGTTGGAGCGGAAGTCGTTCGCTGTCATGTGGGCAACGTTGGTCTTGGAGTCGGCGCTCCAGGCACCCATGGAGTGCGGGTTCTGGCGGGCGTAGTTCTTCACCGACAGTGGCGCGCGGCGGTCAGAGTTGCCTTCACGCAGGACGGGGTTGACGGCCGATCCCTTGATCTTGTCGTAACGGGACCGGATGTCCGTCTCTTCGTCAGAGGAAGGATTGTCCGGGTAGTCCGGAAGCGCATAGCCCTGGCCCTGCAGTTCGGCAATGGCTGCCTTGAGCTGGGGAACTGAAGCGCTGATGTTGGGGAGCTTGATGATGTTGGCTTCGGGCTTCTTTGCCAGATCACCCAGTTCAGCCAAGGCGTCGCTGATCCGCTGCTCATCAGTCAGGTAGTCACCGAAGACTGCAATGATTCGGCCGGCCAGCGAAATGTCGCGTGTCTCGACCTCCACGCCAGCCGTCGAGGCGAAAGCTTCCACAATCGGCAGGAACGAGTAAGTCGCCAGCATCGGCGCTTCATCAGTGTGGGTATAGATAATCTTTGCCATTGGCGGGGCATCTCCCTGAAAGTCTGCAGATTTCAACATCTCTAACTTACCTGAGGGCACGGTATTGATGCCTACTGGCATGGCTTCAGGCCATCGACGCAACGTCATACGCAGCCAAACCTTCTGTACCAACAGGCTGAATCGGAGTAGGTTCAGTGGGTCAACTGTGGCCGAGAACAGATGGCTACATCATCGATTGGCAGGACAATCATGACAAAGAAATCACTCCCCATCACCGGTCTCCTGAGCCTCCTTACCTCCGCCGTTTTGACCCTCTGTGCCGCTGGAGGGGCGGCAGCCGCAACGCCTTTTAGTGCGGTTTCGAGCTTCGCAGCGACTGGGACGCCGCAGCTCGTCAGCCTGGCAGCAACAAATACCGATCCCACGGCGTATTGGACTCCCGAACGGATGCGAGCAGCAATCCCCGGCGACGTCCTCGCGGGAAAAGCCCTCGCACGCGGTGGCGCCTCCAGCATTGCCGGTGACACTGTCGAAACCGGCCCGCCCGTGAAAATCGAAAGCGCCAAGGGTGGCGTCCCGAGCCTGCATGAGGACGAAGACCCCATTGACCACGTCGGCAAGGTCTTCTTCACCATGGGAGCATTCGCGTACGTCTGCTCAGGCAACGTAGTCGTGTCGGAGAACGACAGCACAGTGGCAACTGCGGGCCACTGCGTAAACGAGGGTCCCGGAGCGTTTGTCCGGAATTTCGTCTTCGTTCCGGCCTATCTCAATGGCACGGCGCCCTACGGCATTTGGCCGGCCAAAGCCCTTTACACCACCACTCAGTGGCGCACCGCTGGCGATATCCGCTATGACACCGGCTTCGCGGTCACTGCCACGCTGAACGGCAAGCACTTGGCCGACGTCGTCGGTGCGTCCGGCGTGGAGTTCAATGCGGACCGGGGCCTGAGTTACCAGGCGTTTGGCTACCCTGCCGCCCCACCGTTTGACGGCCAATCGTTGAAGAGTTGCTCGGGTGACGCCACCAAGGATCCCATCAATCCACAGTTCAAGGCGCAGGGCATTCCCTGCGATATGACCGGAGGATCATCTGGCGGCCCGTGGATGGTCGACTCTGAGCACGACTCCTTCCAGAACTCGATTACAAGCTACGGCTACCTTGGCGGCCCGGCCGTGATCTATGGGCCTTATTGGGGCTCCGTCATCCGGGATGCCTACGAGCTGGCGTCCACCTCGTAGCGCTCACGGCATGTAGCCATGGACATGTCCCCCGCCAGCTCTCAGCACAGGACATATGGCCACTATGCCCAGTCCTGACCACCAAAAAAGGACATGTCCTCCGGGGAAGGAGGGCATGTCCATTTTTTGGTGGAGCGGGCGGACTTAGTGGAAGAAGTGGCGTGCACCCGTGAAGTACATCGTGATCCCGGCAGCGTTGGCCGCGGCAATGACTTCCTCGTCGCGAACTGAACCGCCAGGCTGCACGACGGCGCGGACGCCGGCGTCGATCAGGATCTGCAGGCCATCGGCGAACGGGAAGAACGCGTCGGAAGCAGCCACGGCACCGCGTGCGCGTTCAGGTGCGCTGCTCGCGTCGGCATTGGAGGCACCGCCGGCACCGTCGACGTCGGACTCCACCTGAACGCCCAAGGTGTTGGCACGCTCAACGGCCAGCTTGCAGGAATCCAGGCGGTTGACCTGGCCCATGCCGATGCCCACTGCGGCACCGTTGTTGGCGAGGAGGATCGCGTTGGACTTGGCGGCGCGGCACGCGGTCCACGCGAACGCGAGGTCAGCCAGCGTGGCGTCGTCGGCGGGTTCGCCGGCGGCAAGGGTCCAGTTGGCCGGGTTGTCGCCGTCGGCGTCCACCTTGTCGGCCTGCTGGACGAGGACGCCACCCGAGACCTGGCGGATCTCCGTCGGGTAGCGGCCATAGCCGTCCGGCAGCGCCAGAAGGCGAATGTTCTTCTTCTTGGACAGGATTTCAACAGCTTCCGGCTCGAAGCCCGGGGCGATGACAACCTCTGTGAAGATTCCGGCGACGGTTTGGGCCATTCCCGCAGTGACAATGCTGTTGGCAGCGATAACGCCGCCGAAAGCGGAGACCGGATCGCACGCGTGGGCCTTGGCATGGGCGTCTGCGATGGGGTCGGCGGCATCTGCGGAACCGACGGCCACGCCGCAGGGGTTGGCGTGCTTGATGATGGCGACAGCCGGCTCGGAGAAGTCGAACGCGGCGCGGAGGGCGGCGTCGGCGTCGACGAAGTTGTTGTAGCTCATGGCCTTGCCGTGCAGCTGGTCGGCCTGGGCGATACCAGCGGGCGCGGCCTTGTCCACGTAGAGGGCCGCCTGCTGGTGCGGGTTCTCGCCATAGCGCAGCACCTCGGAGCGTTCCAGGGCCAGGCCGGCATAAGCGGGCCAGTCGATGACGCCGTCGCCGTCTTCGTCGAGGAACTGGCTGGCGGTCCAGGTGGCAACGGCGGTGTCATACGCTGCGGTGTGCGCAAATGCCTTCGCGGCGAGGCGGCGGCGGGTCTTCAGGTCGAACCCACCCGCAGCGGCGGCTTCAACCACGGCGCCGTAGAAGTTGGGGTCAACCACGATCGCGACGGCGGCGTGGTTCTTGGCGGCCGAACGCACCATTGCGGGGCCTCCGATGTCGATCTGCTCCACAACGTCGTCCTGGGCTGCGCCGGAGCGGACGGTTTCCACGAACGGGTAGAGGTTGACCACCACCAGGTCGAACGGCTCGATCTCCATCTTGGCGAGCGTTTCCATGTGGGCAGGCACCCGGCGATCGGCCAGGATGCCACCGTGCACGCGCGGGTGCAGGGTCTTGACGCGGCCATCGAGCATCTCCGGGGACCCGGTGACTTCTTCGACCTCCTTGACCGGAATACCGGCTGCGGCAATCCGCTTCGCGGTGGAGCCGGTGGAGACGATGGCGACTCCTGCTGCGTGCAGGCCCTTCGCGAGCTCCTCCAGCCCCGTCTTGTCGTAAACCGAGATCAGTGCACGGCGGATGGGAACACGGTCAAGCTGCGTCAAGCTCACAAAAGTCTCCGTCTTATATCGCGGGATTCCACGGTTGCTGGGGATACGGACGAGTTTATCGTGTTGTGGCTGCTGTTCGTTTTTTCGAGACTTGCCGCCGCCCGCAACATAAGGTTGGGCCATGGAATCCGCAGAAGTGATTTTGGTGGCCGACGTCGGCAAGAGCCGCTGCAGGATTGAACTCAGGCAGGGCGACAAGGTCTTGGGCTCAGCAGACCAGCAAGGCTTCCCCGGTTTGGGCATGGACAACGGAGCCCGGTTCGCCTCCGAACTGCTTGCGGACACCGCAGCCATGCTGCCCGGAGGGCTTCCAACTGGTTCCTTGCGGGGAATCGGGGCCGCTGTGGCCGGGGTGGAGGCCTCCGCGGCGAACTCCAAAGAACTCGCCGTCCTGCTTTCCGAACGCTTCAAAGTCCCAGCCGCGGTCCTCTCCGATGCCACTGCGGCCCAGCTCGGCGCCTTGAACGGCGCACCCGGGACAGTGCTGATTGTGGGTACCGGGGCCGTTGCCTTCCGCTTTGACGACGCCGGGACCCTGCACCGCGCCGACGGTTGGGGACCGCTATTGGGCGATCGCGGAAGCGGCCGCTGGATCGGACAGCGGGGCCTGCAGTCCGCACTGCAAGCGCACGACGGCGGACCGGCCACTTCGTTGCTCGACGCGGCCGCGGCACTGGTCGGCTCGCCAGAGCAGCTCCCGGCGTGGCTCGCCGAGTCCGACAACCCGGCCCGGACGATGGCGCGCTTCACGCCCGAGGTGCTGCGTGAAGCGGAGGCGGGGGACGCCGTCGCACGCGACATTGTGGACGAAGCGTGCAGGCTTCTCGTGAACACCGTCTCCCTCGCATCGGGCGAGACCAAGCGGGTGGCCCTTCTTGGCGGCGTCGTGAAATCGAAGTTCTTTGGCGGGCTCTTGCACAACGCGCTCGCGTCGGCTGGGATTGAAGTGGTTGCGGCGCTCGGCGATGGAATGGACGGGGCCGCCCTCGCTGCGAACCGCCGCGGGCTCCTTCAGGAAAGGTACATCCACCGTGACGGAACAATCTGACGCAGCTTCCCTCAGTGGCGAGGGGCTCGCGGAACTCCGCTCCGAGCTCGCAGGCCTGCAGACCGAGGCAGCGTCGCCAGCGCTCAGCGAATTGGACACGATGGGCACGGCTGAGCTCGTCGCAGCCATGAACGAGCAGAACCGCGGGGTCCCGGCCGCCGTCGAACAAGCCAGCGAGCAGATCGCGGCAGTGGTCGACGCCGTAGCGGAACGCCTCGCCCGCGGCGGCCGGCTGCTCTACGTCGGTGCCGGAACGGCCGGGCGGCTCGGAGTATTGGACGCGAGCGAATGCCCACCCACCTTCGGCACTCCCCCAGGACTCGTCGTCGGGATCATCGCGGGCGGCACTCAGGCCATCCAGAAACCGGTGGAATACGCCGAGGACAACGCCACGGCCGGAGCCCGCGACCTGCACGATATCAGCGTGACCGAGGCGGACGCCGTCGTCGGGATTTCGGCTTCGGGACGCACGCCATACGTGATCGGCGCCCTCGAAGAAGCGCGCAGCCGCGGGGCATTCACCGCGTCGCTCGCCTGCAATCATGATTCACCCATCAGCAGGCTGGCGGACGTGGCGATCGACGTGGTGGTCGGTCCCGAGTTCGTTGCCGGTTCGACTCGGCTGAAAGCCGGCACGGCGCAAAAACTCGTCCTCAACATGATCAGCACACTCGCCATGGTCAAGCTCGGCAAGACCTACGGGAACCTCATGGTGGACCTGCGCGCCACCAACAACAAACTGCTCGCGAGGTCCCAGCGGACCATTCAACATGCCACGGGCGTGGACGCGGAGACTGCGATTCGCGCCTTGAATTCTGTGGGTGGTTCCGTCAAGGCGGCCATCCTGGTGGTGCTGACGGGCATCGCTCCCGGGCAAGCGAAGAGTGCTTTGGACGAGGCCGGGGGCTTCCTGCGAAAGGCGATCCAGAACCACGGATAGAGTTTTCCCCAGGAGGGGAAATGAACACGTACACAACCGTCCCGAGCGGCGAGCGGGTAGTCCAGGAGCTTCCGTGGCGGTGGAAGGTCCAGGGCAGGATTTTCCTGATCGGCGGCCTCGGCTTCATGTTCGATGCGTGGGATGTCACCCTCAACGGCATTCTCATTCCGCTGCTTTCCAAACACTGGTCGCTGCAACCTGCCGACGCCGGGTGGATCGGCACCGCCAACCTGATCGGCATGGCCTTGGGCGCCTTCGCCTGGGGCACCATCGCGGACACGATCGGGCGTAAGAAGGCATTCACGGCAACCCTCCTGATCTTCTCCATCTTTACGGTGCTGGGAGCTTTCGCCCCGGACATCGTTTGGTTCTGCATCTTCCGTTTGATGGCCGGTTTCGGGCTTGGCGGCTGCATTCCCGTGGACTATGCCTTGGTGGGTGAATTCACGCCACGGAAGCAGCGTGGCAAGGTACTCACCGCGATGGATGGTTGGTGGCCCGTGGGCGCCGCCCTGTGCGGCTTCATTTCGGCCGGGCTCGTCGCCGCCTTCGCGGACTGGCGCCTGACCATGCTGGTGATGGTCTTGCCTGCCCTCCTGGTCTTCTGGGTCAGGCGGAGCGTGCCGGAATCGCCCCTCTTCCTCATCCGCAAGGGCCGGCGCCAAGAGGCCGCCAACGTCATCGACAGCCTTGTTGCGGCCACAGGCGCCGAACCCCACGCCTACAGCCTGCCCGCACCCCAGGACGCACCGCGCCTCTCGACAGGCAGCGCATGGCAGCAGCTGCGCCGCCTTTGGCAGTTCAATTGGAAGATTACGACGGCGGCCTGGGCCCTGTTTTTCAGCATCCTTCTGGTCTACTACTTGAGCTTGACGTGGATGCCGCGGATTCTGATCGGCGCCGGGTTCGAAGAGTACAAGGCGTTCGTCACGACAGCCGGGATGGCCGCCGTCGGACTCCTGGGCGTGGTGGTTGCTGCGGTGCTCGTGGAGCGGGTAGGCCGCAAGTGGATCCTGGCTATTACCGGTCCGTTGTCGGCATTGACCTTGGTGATCGTTTCATTGGTGGTGGACATTCCCGACGCTGCGGTGTTCTGGTTGCTGGCGTTTGGCTTCGTTGTCCAGGTGGCCATCCCGGTGCTCTATGCCTATGTGTCCGAGCTCTACCCCACCGAGCTGAGGGGCTCAGGCTTCGGCTGGGCGTCCACGTTTTCGCGGATTGGAGCAGGCGTCGGGCCACTCGTGTTCGCGTCGTACTTCTGGCCCGAGTTTGGCCTGGCCACGTCTTTTGCCCTGGCTGGCGGGCTGATCGTTCTGGCTGTGCTGTGGATGGCGTTGTTTGCACCGGAAACCAAGCAGCTCGACCTCGACTGAGCATGCCCCCTGTCCGTGGCTACGGATGGACATAGCAGTAATATGTCCCTCCGCAGCGGCCAACGGTGGACATGTCCCATGGGAACCTGGGCCCAAGTCCATTCCTGGCAGACAACAGTGGGCATGTCCCATGGGAACCTGGGCGCATGTCCATTCCTGGCGGACAACAGTGGGCATGTCCCCCGGAGTGCCCGGGACTTAGACGTGCTTCCCGGCCGCGAGCTCTGCGAGGGTGCGGACCAGGAGCCTGCGCTCCACCACCTTGATGCGTTCGTGCAAGGTGTCTTCGGTGTCGTCCGGGGCGATTTCGACTGCTTCCTGGGCGATGATGGGCCCGGTGTCCACGCCGGCGTCGGCCCAGTGGACAGTGCAGCCCGTGACCTTCACCCCGTAGGTCATGGCATCGCGGACTCCGTGGGCGCCGGGGAAGGCGGGCAGCAGTGCGGGGTGCGTGTTGAGGTACTTGCCGTCGAAGGCATCGATGAATTCCGGGCTGACAATCCGCATGAACCCCGAGGAAACCACCACGTCCGGGTTGTACGAGGCAACAGCCTTGGTGAGCGCGGCGTTCCAGTCTGCCCGGTCTGCGTAATCCTTGAAGTCCACCACGAAGGTCTCCAGTCCGGCCTCCGCGGAACGTTCCACACCGTAGGTACCCGGCCGGTCGGCACCAACTGCTGCAATCTCAACGTCAAGATCGCCTGCCTTCACGGCATCGATAACTGCTTGGAGATTGGAACCGGTGCCGGAGACGAGGACAACAATGCGCATTGCACTAGCTTATGGGTGGCTCGCGTAGGCTGGAAAACATGAATTCCGGCGTTGGACCCAGCCCTCAGCAGCATCCACAGAGCGAGGCTGCCAAGTCAGCGCTTGCAGTTACGCAAACGCTTTTCAGGTCATTCCTGCTAACGGTGCTCGGCGCCGTCTTCGTCTACATCCTGAACATCAGCTACGTCTGGCTCAGTGGCATCCTCACGGTCATCGCGGGGGTACTTGGGGTGGTGGTCCTCGTCCGGACCATCAGGTTCAAGCAGCCCCGACTGATACTGCTCGGCACCGTCTCCGGGCTGGTAGTCACGGCCATTATGTGCCTGCTGGTTCTGACGGCTGTCGTCTTTTTCCAACAGATCCGCGCATTGCAGGACTGCGCGCGGACCGCGCTGACCATCCAAGCCCAAGACTCCTGCCAGGTGGACTTCAAGAAGTCGGTTCCTTCCGGGCTGCGCTAGCCCGGCGCAAGCCAGGGCGAGCCGGGCAGCTTAGCTGTGGTCGCCGTCGTACACGGAAGCGTCAAGGTCCGCCTCGCGGAGTTTCTGCCGCCGTTCCAGCCATGGCCCCACCGAATAGCCGATCACGACGCCGATCGCTACTTCCGCGGCGATCCAAACGGCCGTCCATAGCGGATCCGGGCCGATCTCGGTGAGGCGTCCGATTCCGGCGGAACCGCGCGCCAACCAGGCCAGTCCCCCGGCGAAGGCTCCGGCGACAGCTCCGACGAGCGCGCCCAGGAACAGCGTGGAAACAGGCGCCGTGAACCAACGTGCTTTGATCTTGATGGAGAGCCATTCGTCGAAATGGTTCTCCCCCTCGCGCAGGAACCACCAGCCTGCCAGCAGACCGGCGAGCACCGGGAGGCCCAGGGCCGCTGCCCCAAGGTCGATGTGCCCGGTGGGCAACGCGCCGAAGATCGGGATAGCAGGCAGGGGCCCGACGGCGGTACCCAGAGGACCGGCGTGTGAGCCGACGCCGAGGGAGAACCCAGCGCCGGAGGACCAAGCCAAGGTGAACACCGCAAGATTGGGCAGGTAGCCGAGCTGGGCGATGGTCAAAACGCCGCCGCCCAGAGCACCGGCTTTCAGGCCCTCGTACACGGCGATGATGTCCGTCCAGTGCGCCACAAGGACGACGGCGAGCAGCAGGGCAGCAAGTGTGAGTGCCGCCATGATCGCCACGAACCCGGCCTTGATGGCTGAGCCAAAATAGGACCCGGCCCATCGGGAATGTTGGCTGGTGCGCGCGAGCCAATCCACCGCGTCGACGCCAATCAGTCTGCTCCAGGAGCCGGACTCCCGCCGGGCACCAACCACCATGCCCAGGCCGAACGGAATAAGCGGTATGAACGCGGCGAACCAGATGTTGATGACCACGTCCTGGGTGCGGCAGATGAAGCCAGTGGCCGCGCCGAATGCCCCGTAGACAAGCAGCGCACCGAAGAACGCTTGCCAAAGCTGGTCCGTGTAAGACGCCCTGGCCAAGCGGCGCCCCGCGCGCCACGCAAGGAGGAAGGGCACCAGGGTCAGCCCGAGCGGGATAAGGGACAGCATCCCGGAGCCGGGCAGTCCCGCGGTACCTAGGTTCACCGTGGCAAGCTGCAAAGGCACGCCCTGAACCAGCAGCCAGGTTTGGCCGGCCAATCGCGCCAGGAAGTCGATACTGCGGTTCTGGAATCCGTCAGTTGCCCAGACGGCGACGAGCGGCAGGACCACCACGAACGCCGAGATGATGGCGGCCTGGGCCGACTCAAGGGCACCCTGGAGCCACAAGGGCATGGGCAGGCCACGGTTACCGGTCTGATCAGCGCGCAGTTTCATTGTGTCCTATCGTGCCACGGTGTGCCTCGCTCCCCCGGCAGGCACCCGCAGATCCCTCCAAACCTTCAACGCTCGCTCACCTGTGACGCCCTCCCGGCCGACCCTCGCTCACCTATGACGCCCGAAAGCCAGACGCTCCTGCACATCCACCGTCCCGCCGTCGTACATGTGCAGGAGGGTCGCCCGAAAACCCCACAGAAGTGAGCGGGCGTCGGGGAAGAACGCCCCAAAGGTGAGCGAGCGTCGCGGCTGTTCAAGGAGCCGCGTGCCCGCCGTTCCAGGCGCTTTTTAGATAAAGCAGACGTAAAATTGGAGTGTTCGCAATAGGTGGATGGAGGGCATAATGACTACCGCAACCCCACATGCACACGGTGTTCACTTCGGACGCGCGGACGTTCAGAACATCGGCATGGGTGTAGGTATTCTGATGGCGCTGGTGGGCCTTCTCGGATTCATCCCGGGCATCACCATGCGGTACGGGGAATTGCAGTTCTTCGGGCCAAATTCGCACGCAATGCTCCTGGGTGTGTTCCAAGTGTCCCTGCTGCTCAACATTGTGCAGCTCGCCATCGGTGGAACCAGCTGGGCGATGTCCCGCTCGGGCGGCCATAGCGCACGCAATATCCTGATGAGCTTCGGTGCCTTGTACATCGTGCTCAGTGTGTACGGACTGAGTGTCGGGGTTGATTCGGCGGCCAACTTCCTGTCGCTGAACGCTCTCGACAACTGGACGTTCATGGTCCTGGGCATTCTGATGGCCGCCGCTGGCTGGATGTTTTCACGGCATCTGGCTGACGACGCAAAATAGGCCTATTCACAAGCCCGGATTGAGTTAGCCCGGGATTACAGGAGCCGCCAATGGGTAGCATCTACAGTTAAATCTGAATAGTCATACAAGCGGTTGGTGCAGTTCTTCCGGTGAAGAAGCCGGGAGCTGTGCCAACCTTCTTTGTGCCCGACGCCGTCAGATCCACTTGGGTGCCGCAGGCACCGGCCCGGCGCCCGCGTTCACGCCGCCGTTCCCGCGCCCGGTGGCCCATTGCGCGACGCCGGCGAGAGGCCCGGAGACCACGACGGCGGCCTCCGGGTCCCCGAAGACGAGGTCCGTGCCCGTGACAGTGACCAAGAGCCCCTTGTCGGTGCCGCGGGTGGACCATGCAGCGGTGATATCGCGAAGCAACCGTTCCAGGACAGACGCCGGGATGTCCGCAAAGCTCGCCCCGTTGTCCAGGTCCACGGCATGCACCCAGACTTCGCGGGTGCGCATCCAGACGGTCTCGGATGCCGGAACGATGCGGCCTTGGGCGGTGCGGACTTCGTGACTCCAGGCGTCCTCGGGCAGGTCGCGCCATTCCACGCTCAGGTGCACGGCGGAGTGCTCGAAGAGGTTCCGCAACGCTATGGGAGACAGGGTGGCGCCGAAGTTGATCTCCTCATCCCGCACCGAGACAGAGGGATACATGGGAGTCTCCACGCCGGTCCCGGCCCACTCGACCAGGCGTGCGATGGCCCGGGCGTTGTAGCCCACGTGTGCTACAACGTGACGCCGGCTCCACGCCGGCAGCAGCGAACCGCCGTCGAGCTCCGCGTCGGAGAGTTCGTTGAGCTTCCGGGCGAAGAACGCGGTCCCCCGGCGGGCCTGCAGCAGTTGTTCCTGCAGGCCCGGATCGGTGGTGAGGTCCTGGCGGGCAACCATCAGGCTTCCTTGACTACGCGGTTCGTCAGCTGGCCCAGGCCTTCAATGGTGGTGACCAGGACCTGGCCTTCCTGCAGGTAGCGCTTCGGGTTCTGGGCGTGGCCCACCCCGCCGGGCGTACCGGTAGCGATGACGTCGCCCGGGTTCAGCGTGATGATGGTCGAGATATAGGACACGAGGAATTCCGGAGTGAACACGAGGTCCCCGGTGGGGGTCTGCTGCTGGATCTCGCCGTCCACTGCGGAGGTCATCAGCGGGCCGACGGTGAACTCGTCCTTTGTGACCAGTGCCGGTCCGAACGGGGTGGACTTCTCCCAGGTCTTGCCTTGCAGCCACTGGACGGTGCGGAATTGGTAGTCGCGCATGCTGATGTCGTTGAGCACCGAGTACCCGGCGATGTGGTCCGCCGCGTCGGCTTCGCTGATGCGCCGGCCTTTCTTGCCGATCACGACGGCGAGCTCGGCCTCCCAGTCAACCGTGTCCGATTCCTGCGGCAGCGCCAGATCGTCGTTGGGACCGATCAGCGATTCCTGGTACTTCGCGAACAGGGTGGGGTATTCCGGGATGTCCCGGCCCATCTCCTTGATGTGGTTGCGGTAGTTGTGCCCGACGCAGATGATCTTCCCCGGTGAGGGCACGACGGCGGCGAGGTCCGCGCGGTCGTACGCGTGCGTTGCGCCGTTGGCCGCCTCTGCGATGGCCGCCCAGTCGGGGTCCTGCAGGAGGGCGCCGACGTCGGAGAAGCCGGGAATCTCGGTCAGGGTGTCGCCGTCCTGGCGGACGGCCACGGTACCTTTGCCGGCGCTGGTGCGGAGGGTGAGGAGTCTCATTTGTTGCGTCCTTCGATGTACGTGCGGTTGAAGTTCAGTCGTTCGAAAATGGGGGCATCGCTGAAGCGGAAGAGGTCGAACCCGCTCTCAGCCTCAAGGGACCACAAGGCCCAGGACGGGACCACGAACAGGTCGCCTTTCGCAAGGATCTTCGTCTCCCCGTCCAGCATCACAGTGCCGGTGCCTTCGAAAACCTGCCACACGCTGGAGCCGACCTCGCGCAACGGCTCGGTGGAGGCGCCGGCGCGCAGGCGATGGAATTCCGCCCGGATGGTCGGCATCACGTCCCCGCCGGTGGTCGGGTTGGTGTAGCGAACGGCGGCGTGGCCCTGGGACACCGTGGCGGGGTGGCCTTCATCCTCGAGAAGCAACTGTTCGCGGAGGGCGGCGTCGGTGTGCTCCCAACGGTAGGCCGCGATCGGGGAATTCACCGTGTCCTGCAGTCCCGAGAGCGGTCGTAGGCCCGGGTGGGCCCAGAGGCGCTCGGAACGTGAGATGTCCGGGGTGGCCTCGTCCGTGACGCGCTCGGTGCCGAACTCGAAGAACCCGGCGTCCGCGTAATGCACGAACGGGATGTCCAGTCCGTCGATCCACGCCATCGGCTGATCGGTGTCGTTGTGGTGGCCGTGGAAGTTCCAGCCCGGGGTCAGCAGGAAATCGCCGCGGCGCATCGCCACCGGATCCCCGTTCACCACGGTCCAGACGCCTTCGCCCTCGACGACGAAGCGGAACGCGTTCTGCGAGTGACGGTGCTCCGGGGCTGTTTCATGTGCGCCCAGATACTGGATGGCAGCCCAAAGAGTAGGCGTGGCATAAGGGGTACCAGCAAGGCCCGGGTTGGCCAGCGCGATGGCACGGCGTTCCCCGCCACGGCCCACGGGCACCAGGTCACCGGCACGGGCGGCCAGCGGGTACAAGTCGTTCCAACGCCAAACATGCGGCACGGCCTTCGGGGACGGCACCATCGGCATGAGATCAGCGATCTCGGTCCACAGCGGGATCAGGTTCCCGGCTTCGAAGTCCCGGTACAACTGCGCCAGCTGGGCAGCTTCCTCCGGCGTCGGCTCCGGAACCGCGTGCGCTGTGCCAACGGAATGATCAGTGGCAACAGATTCGTGCGTTGTGCTATCAGCGCTGATGGACACAGTGGGCCTCCTCGGGAGTACGGAACGGTTTAGGCGTACTCCCGACCCTAGAGAGACCGCGGAGTGATCTCCAACATATTCTGCTAGCCAGAATCTGTTGGCCCAACTAACTGGCAGTAGGTGTCGTTATAGGCGCTCAAAACGACAACAACTGCGAGTCAGTCGGGTGGGCTACGGCTGGGGCTCCGCCGGATTGGCTGCAATGTCGATCTCCAATTGGCGTTGCGTTTCCCGCATGATGCCCACGAGTCCAGCATCGAAGAGCTTGCGGAACCTTGCCACAGGCGTCGCCACGCTCAGCGCACCTACCGCGACGCCGTCCTTGTTGTGAAGGGCCACTCCCAGGGCGCTGATCCCTTCCTCGGTGCCCTCGAAGTTGGCTGCAAACCCGTTGCTCCGAATGGTCTCCAGCTCGCGGAGAAAGGCTGGATATTCCGCGTCGGAAATGCTGTCCCCGCCGATTTCCGCATTGTGGCTGCGGAACAATTGCTCAATCATGGCGGGCTCCAGCTCGGCCAGCAGCGCCTTGCCTCCCGAGGCCTTGTTGGCCGGCAGCACGGTTCCTTGCCTATCGCCCACGCGTAAGGCGTTGGTGCCCTCAACCGTGGCAAGGAACCTGACCTTGGTCCCCACCCGAACCATGAGATTAACTGTCTCGTTGATCCGCCCGCTCAGGAGTTCCATGTGCGGCTGCGCCACCGTGCGCAACAGACGGGTCCAACTGAGTCCGGCCGGACCAACTCCCATGGCCGGTCCAGGCACGTACCTACGGGTCTCGTCCTGGACGGCGAACCCCCGGTACACCAGCATGGCCAGCAGCCGGTGGGCGGTGGAGGGGGCAACACCCAACTCCTCAGCCGCATCCTTCAGCCGGAGGCTACCGCCGTCGCGCAAGAGCTGGAGGAGTTGCAGGGCGTTGTCCACGGCCTCAATGGAATAGGCCGGCTTCTTACGGGCTGGAAGATTCTGCACCACAGAATTCTATTGGGCTGCGCCGACGGCGGCCACACAGTGGTGGGATGAATCACACACCTTCCGCTGCAGCGCCGGAGCGGACCCAACAAGGCGTTCACCACTCCGCTGAGGCCTCCCCCAAGGCCTCCACCCGATTCTCCAAACGTTCCGCAGCCGCAGTCCTCGTCTGCTGGTTGCTGGTGGTTTTCGACGGTTATGACCTCATCGTCTACGGCACCGTGCAGGGCTCCCTCATCACGGAGACAGGCTGGGGGCTCACCAAAGCCACCGCCGGAACGCTTGGCTCCATGGCGTTCCTGGGCATGATGATCGGAGCGATCTTCGCCGGCAGGATGTCGGACAGTTGGGGCCGCCGCCGCACCATCATCTCTTGCGCCGCACTGTTTTCAATCTTCACCATCCTGTGCGCCTTCGCCCCGAACGCGGCAGTTTTCGGGGGCCTGCGCTTGCTGGCCGGCATTGGCCTCGGTGGACTGGTTCCCTCGGCAAACGCCCTGGTTGCCGAACTGGTCCCCGCCAAGTGGCGCTCCACGATTGCCACGTTGATGATGTCCGGCGTCCCGATCGGCGGTTCGATTGCCGCGTTGGCAGGCATTCCGCTGATTCCCGCTTTCGGCTGGCCGGTCATGTTCCTGGTGGCCGCCGTCGCACTGCTTGTGGTGGTGCCGCTGGGCATGCGCTTCCTGCCAGAGACGCTGCCGCCCGCAAAGAGCATGAAGCAGACGGAGTCCGTGGGCTTCAGGTCCCTGCTCCTGGCTCCGTATCTCGGGATGAGCCTCCTCTTCGCGATCTCCACGCTGGTGACGCTCTTTGCTTGGTATGGCCTCGGAACGTGGCTGCCGAACCTCATGCAACTGGCCGGCTACAACCTTGGATCGGCACTGACGTTCGCCTTGGCACTCAACCTCGGTGCCGTCGTCGGCTCGGTGGCCACCGCTTGGGCGGGCACCCGCTTCGGTCCAATCCCGACGGCGATAGCGGCAGCCGCCGTCGCCGCCGTCGCGCTCGGGGTACTGGTGGCGGGCCCGCCGGTGGGGCTCGTCTACGTCATGTTGGTGCTGGCCGGTGTCGGCACCCATGGGACCCAGTGCCTCATCATCGCAGCGGTGGCCAGCCACTACCCCGCGCATTTGCGGGGCACAGCGCTGGGTTGGGCCCTCGGCGTCGGCCGCATTGGCGCGGTCGCCGCACCGCAAGCCGGCGGACTGCTCTTGGCGGCTGGCCTGGGCGTCAACTCAAACTTCCTGGCGTTTG
Source organism: Arthrobacter sp. MMS18-M83 (assembly GCF_026683955.1). Taxonomy (NCBI): domain Bacteria; kingdom Bacillati; phylum Actinomycetota; class Actinomycetes; order Micrococcales; family Micrococcaceae; genus Arthrobacter; species Arthrobacter sp. MMS18-M83. The sequence continues at coordinate 1,763,161 of NZ_CP113343.1, forward strand.
CCGGGGCCGCCGCCGTCGCAGCGGTCCTGCTCGGCGCCATCGGCAGCAAAATCAAGACCGCGAAAACCGAATCCAAAAACACCACCCCTGTAGGAGCTAGCAATGTCTGACCGCAAACCGTCCACTGAAGTACTCGTCGTCGGCGGAGGGATGGCCGGCCTCGCCGGGGCCTTGGCCCTCCGCGCGAACGGTGCCGAGGTGACGTTGGTTGAGCGGGCCCCCGAATTCGGCGAGGTCGGAGCCGGCCTGCAGATGGCCCCCAACGCCTCCCGCGTCCTGAAGCGTTGGGGCCTCCTGGAGAAGGCGCTGGAAATTGGCGTCCGGCCGAAGCACCTGGTGTTCCGCGACGCGCTCACCGGCGAGGAACTGACTCGCCAGACCCTGGGCGGCGACTTCGAGGAACGGTACGGCGCTCCGTATGTAGTGATCCACCGCAGTGACCTCCACCGAATCCTCCTGGAAGCCTGCCAGGAGGCCGGCGTCCGGTTGGTGAACGACGTCGTCGTCGAGAGGGTTGAGACCGTGAACGCTCGGGGCGTGGCACACACGGCGAGCGGCGACGTCTACGAGGCCGACGTCGTGATCGGCGCGGACGGCCTCAAGTCGACGCTCCGCTCCGCCGTCGCGCATGACGGCCCGGTGTCGTCGTCGTACGTTGCCTATCGGGGAACGGTGCCCATTACAGCGGAAACCCCGGCGGCCGACCTTGAGGACGTGATCGTCTACCTCGGGCCGGACTGCCACCTCGTGCAGTACCCGCTGCGCAAGGGCGAACTGTTGAACACGGTGGCTGTATTCAAGTCGCCGTCGTTCGAGCGCGGAGAAGAACAATACGGCGGCGTGGACGAACTTCAGGCCGCCTACAAGGACTGCGTCCCCGCGGTCCAGGCGGCCCTGCGGAACCTTGGGACAAGCATCCGCTGGCCCATGTACGATCGCGATCCCATCGAGAATTGGATCGACGGCCGCTTGGTGCTGATGGGCGACGCCGCCCACCCGATGCTCCAGTATTTGGCCCAGGGAGCTTGCCAGGCGCTTGAGGACGCCGCGGTGCTCCAGGACTCAACCGTCGGTTCCGTGTTTGCCGACGACGGCGTGGACACCGCTGCTTGGGACCGGGCCATCAAGCAATTCAACGCAGCCCGGACGGCCCGCACGGCCCGCGTCCAGCGCACGGCGCGCGTGTGGGGCGAGTCCTGGCACGTGTCCGGCGTCGCACGGGTCTTGCGGAACCTGCTGTTCAAGAGCCGCAAGGACGGCGACTTCCAGTACAACGACTGGCTTTACGGACAAGCCGCCGACGGCGTCCCGGCGGTCCCGGCGGAGGCTGCGGCGGGTGCCGCAACAGCTCCCGCTAGGGAGGTCCGCGCTCGGCATGAGGCGAGGACTGAATCGCTGGCGGGAACGAGCGCCTAGGAGCATCCGTTGTGTCAAATGTAGGCAAACAAATTGCTGGACTACTGGAGCGGACCAAAGCAGACTGACTACACGAGCCGCTTGAGTGCTTGCCGTTGAAAGGACAGTCATGTTCGACCTCGTTGCTTATCTCCCCATTCTTGTCACCGTATTGGGGGTAGTCGTCGCCGTTGCCGTCATTAGGCTGCTCATCACATTGATGTGGAAGGTGGCTGAACCAAACGAGGCATTAATCATTTCCGGTCTGACCCGCGGAAGTTTGGACACCCGGGACGGAATGGACTTCAAAATTGTCACCGGCAAGGGTGCCTTGGTGGTTCCCGGGCTCCAAACGGTGAGGACTTTGTCGCTGACCCTGAATGAAACAGAACTCCAGGTCAACTGCGTGACCTCGCAAGGCATCCAGGTGATTGTGGAGGGCGTGGTCATTTACAAAATTGGTGACGCCGCGCCATTCATTGCGAACGCCGCGAGGAGGTTTCTCGGCCAGCAACCCAAAATGGAAAGCCAGGTCTACAACGTTTTTGAAGGACACCTGCGCTCGATCATTGGCAGCATGACCATGGAAGAGATCATCCGCGAGCGGGACAAACTCGCTTCTTTGGTCCGCAGTGCCAGTGGTATTGAAATGGAAAAGCTTGGCCTGGTAGTTGATTCCCTGCAAATAAAGGACCTTCAGGATCCCACGGGCTACATCCAGAACCTGGCCAAGCCGCATATTGCCCAGGTCAAAATGGAGGCCCGCATAGCCGAAGCCACCAGGAACCGCGAGGCGGCTGAGAAGGAAGCTGAGGCAGCTGCCCAGATTGCCGACGCCCAGAGCATCTCGGCGATCAAGCAATCGGCGGCTCAAGCCAACGCCGAGACTGCTCGGGCCAACGCAGCCCAGGCCGGTCCGTTGGCCGATGCCACGGCGCGCCAGCAGGTGGTGGTCCAGGAAACCGAGGTGGCCAAACTGGAGGCGGACCGCGAGGAGCAAAAGCTCCAGACGTCCATCCGCAAGCCCGCGGATGCCAAGGCCTACGCCCAGCGCACCGAGGCAGAAGCCCAGAAGGCCGCGGACATCAGCGCGTCCGAGGCGCGGGCACGGCGGACGGAACTCGAAGCGCAGGCGAACGCCCGCAAGGTGGAAGTGGAGGCGCAGGCCAACGCCACGGCGGCGGCGGCGATTGCGGGAGCCACAAAGATCACTGGCGAGGCCGAAGCGGCAGCCACCAAGGCCCGCGGTGATGCGGCGGCTTCCGCTATCAAGGCCAAGTCCTTGGCAGAGGCGGACGGCATCAAGGCCCGCGCTGAGGCGCTCGGAACCAACCAAGAGGCGGTTATCTCCCAGCAACTAGCGGAGAACATGCCTGCGATCGTGGCAGCCGCGGCTGAACCCTTTGCCCATGTGGGGCAACTGACGGTCCTCAACGGCGGCGAAGGGCTCAACAGCATGGTGGGTGGGATCCTGTCCCAGGTGGGCAACTTCCTGCCATCCATCACAGCTGCCCTCAAGAACGGCCAAGTACCTCCCAAACGGCCTACCAAAGCCCCTGATGCATAGCGAAACCGATGCACAAAGAGGTTGATCGGAGCCTGACCGGCAAGATCGGGAGGGTCACGGGGCGAATCGGGCCGGGCACCGTGGGGGAAGTGATGCTGCCGTTCCATGGCGGCACAAGCGCCTTCCACGCGCATCCCTTCGATAAGACCAGTGTTTTCAACGTCGGCGATGAGGTGCTCGTCATCTACTACGAGCCACCCGGGACAGTATTCGTTGACGAGCTGCCAGACGTACTGCGGGCGGGCAAGAAATAGCTGAGGGCGGCTAAATGGATAGCCGCCCTCAGCGTTGGTCTCAGTTGCTCAGTTGCTTAATTGCTCACCCCAGCGGCGGGGCCCCCACGCTGTCATACATCGCGTAGTCGTCCGTGATGAGTGTTCCGTTGTTGAACAGGCTCAGCCCGAAACTGATGGCAGTGGCCCCTGCGGGGAGTGCCGGCGTCGTGAGGCTCGCCTGCGTGTAGGTGCCCGCGGCCGGCAGCCACGGTCCGGAGGTCCAGTACACCCAGGTGCCGGAGGCGTCGCGGTAGTACAACGCGAACTGCGTGACAGCAGTTGACGTGTACCACGCCCGAAGCGAATAGGTGTGCCCCGCTACAGCCGCAGGTGCGCAGGTACTGGAGTCCAGGGTCGGAAGCAGCTTCGCATCACCACTTGAGTACCCCGTGATGGTGAGCTTCTCCGCTTTGGTGCCCGTGTGGGCAGTAGTTGTGCCAGTCAAAGTGCTGAACACGGCCGTGTTGGTGCCGTATCCACCGGCCTGCCAGCATTGCGGGAACGCGCCCGCGCCCGCGGTTTCAAGGCTGGGGTTTTGCACGAGGTTGGACCCGGCTGGCGGTGGCGGCGGAGGCGGTGGCGGGTTGCCGACGTCGAACATCTCGTAGTCGTCAGTGGTCAGCGTGCCGTTGCTGAACAGGTTCAGTCCGAAGCTGATGCCGCTGGCGCCCGCCGGAAGGGCCGGAGTGGTCCAGGTGGCCTTCTGGTAGGTAGTTGCGGCGGCGAACCATGGGCTGGAGGTCCAGTACGTCCAGGAACCGAGTCCAGTGCGGTAATACAGCTCGAACTGGGTATTGGTGGTGGATTTATACCAAGCGCCCAGTGTGTAAGTGTGTCCCGGAGTGGCCGTTGGAGAACAACCTCCCAGGTCCAGGGTCGGCAACAGTTTCGCGTCGCCGTCTACGTAATTGCTGACCACCAACTGTTCGGCAACCTTACCTGTGTGTGCCTGCCTGACGACGGAGAAGGCAGGCGTGTTCGTGCCGTAGCCTGCGGCTGCCCAACACTGCGGAGCGCCGTTCACCAGGGTTTCGAGACTCGGGTTCTTGACCAGGTTTCCAGTGCCTTGTGGCGGGGCCGGCGGTCCGGAGACCAGCGGTTTGACCGTTCCGCCAATCACCTGGGCCACCGTCTTGACGCTTGTGGTTGCAGGGCGGGCCTTGAGCCACGTGGCGAACTGGTTGAACAAGGTGGGTGTGATGTTCAGGGGATCTTTGCTGGTGGAGGAAATGTGGTGGAACGTCAATTGCACCCATCCGCCTGCGGGCTCGGCCTGCGTGACAGATTTTTGCAGGTCGGCCAGGGTCCAGGTGTTGTCCACTTCATCCGGAGCGGCGGTGTTGTACGGGTTTGCCGGCGGTATGGTTTCCGCGAGGGGGCAACCGGCGCAGCTGAACCGTGTCTTGATGTCACCGAGATTGCGCGCACTGTTGAAGCCGCAGTTCTTGACTATGGTCTCAAGAGATGCGTTTTCGGCGGCAAAGGGATAGGCGAAGTCCGTGATTGTGAATCCCCAATTGCTGAGGTTGACTCTGTCATTGCAGATCTGGCGAGTGGCCTCGTCCGACGTCACGGTGGTGAGATCGGGGTGGGTGACAGTGTGGCCGGCAATCTCGTTGCCGTTCGCCACCAGGCCTTGCATGTCCGCCACGGTCATGTAACCAGGGTTGTTAACGAATCCGGATGGAGTGTAGAAGGTACCCACAAGTCCCAGGCTCTGCAGGGTCTGCGCGGCGGTGAGTTGATCGGCATTTGCATCGTCAAAGGTCAGGGTTACCACTGTGGGATTTGCAGCCAAAGCCGCGGGTGCGCTGACACCGGCGGTGAACCCGGCACAAGCAAGCACCACCACAACGGTGGAGAACCACGTAAACCACTTGCCGCGGATCGTTCCTCCGAAGGTCCAGTGCTGGTCAGTACGGTTGAAGAGTTTCATAGGGTCTGGCTCGATTCTTAGGCAGCGGCCTGGCCGGACATACGGGCGGCGCAGGGTGATCACACCCGGCGCTGTTCAGCGCGTGAGGATGCGCCGCCCAGTCGGCGCGCTCTGGCCGAAACACCCCGGTGCCCGGGACAGGCCCCAGTCATTGCCACGAGGTTCATTACAGTTTTCACCGTAAATCGGGCTCATAGTGGGGAATAAGAGTATGTTCTACCCGTCTTTCAGCTCCGTAATTACTTAGATTGGCGCATTTTCCGTCGCTCAGGACCCGCCACTCGAGGCAGCGACATCAGTTTGTTAACCAAACCTTCCCCCAGCGTCACGCCCATTCCCCCGCTTCGCCAACCGCCGGGCACACCGTGGAGGGGTGAGGATCGCTATCGTTGCCGAATCATTCCTGCCGCTCATGAACGGGGTTACCCACTCCATCCTGCGGGTGCTGGAGCATCTGCAAGAGCGCGGCGACGAAGTGATGGTGATTGCGCCGTCGACGTCGGACACTGCTGTCTCGGATGTCGTGAACGGCGCATTTGTCCACCGCCTTCCTTCCGTGCCGCTGGCCGGATACACAAATGTGCGGGTGGCGTTGGGCGGTGTGAGCCGGGTCAAGAGAATCCTTGCCGATTACGCACCGGACGTCGTCCACCTTGCATCCCCTTTCGTCCTCGGTTGGCGGGCTGTGCAGGCCGCGCACCAGCTCGGCATCCCTACGGTTGCCATCTACCAAACCGAGGTACCCAGCTACGCCGCACGGTATGGCGTGCCAATCCTGGAAAACTGGGCATGGAACCGGGTGGACAACATCCACCTCCTTGCGGACCGCACACTGGTCCCGTCCACGTTCGCGCTCAACCAGTTGCGCGGACGCGGGATCCTGAGGGTGGGCATGTGGCGGCGCGGTGTGGATACCGCGCGGTTCTCCCCCACTAAGCGCTCGACGGCGTGGCGAGCCTCCGTGGCGCCCGACGGCGAGCGCATCATCGGCTATGTCGGCCGCCTGGCGATCGAAAAGCAGGTGGAAGACCTTGCGGTGTTGGCCGATTTGCCGGGAACCCGGGTGGTCATCGTGGGCGACGGGCCGCAGCGCGCGGCCCTCGAAGCGGCACTGCCAAACGCCGTCTTCACCGGATTCCTGGGTGGCGACGAACTGGCCCAGGTTGTTGCGGGCTTTGATCTCTTCGTACATCCTGGCGAGTTCGAAACGTTCTGCCAGACCATCCAGGAGGCCATGGCATCGGGGGTTCCCGTTGTGGCCACCGGCCGCGGCGGCCCGCTCGACCTCGTGGAAAACTCGCGTACCGGCTGGCTCTACGAGCCGGGTGACCTCGCCCAGATGCGCGGTTACGTGCAGGACTTGGTGGGCGACGACGCCAAGCGCCGTGCGTTCGGAAAGGCAGCACTCGCTTCGGTCCAAGGACGGACGTGGCCCGTGTTGAGCGCCCAACTTGTACAGCACTACGAGGCTGTGATCGCCGGTGATGCGCTAGTTGAGCCACCCACAGCACCCGTCCTCCCGGCCGAGCTTCAGGCGGCCGAGCTTCAAGCGGCCGTCCTCCCGGCCGAGCTTCACCCGGCCGAGCCCGCCGTCATTTCCGTGACTTCCAGCAAAGGACTCTCAGCATGAAAATCTCCGTTGTCGGCTGCGGCTACCTTGGCGCAGTACATGCCGCAACGCTCGCGTCGATGGGCCACACCGTGGTGGGCATCGACGTCGACGCCCAGAAGGTAGCCCACCTGAACAAGGGCTTCGCCCCTTTCCATGAACCCGGCCTGGACGAACTTCTCCGGGACGGCTTCGCCACCAAACGGCTCACGTTCTCCACCGACTTTGCTAACGCTGCAGACGCCCAGACGCACTTCCTCTGCGTGGGCACCCCGCAGTCGAAGACGTCGGACACGGCGGACCTCTCCTATGTGATCGCAGCTACGAAGAGCCTCCTCCCCCATCTGGCGAGGGGCGCCGCCGTCGTCGGCAAATCCACCGTCCCGGTGGGGACGGTGGACATGCTCCGCGGCATCCTTGCCCGCAGGCCTGATGTCCTGCTTGGCTGGAACCCCGAGTTCCTGCGCCAGGGCACGGCTGTGAAGGATTCATTGGTACCGGACCGGCTGGTGTACGGGGTGCCGGGCGGCAAGGATTCTGTGGCGGGCGTACCGGTGACGGCCGCGCTCGACGCCGTCTACGAACCGCTGATTTCCGCCGGTATCCCGCGGTTGGTCTGCAACTTCGCGACCGCCGAGCTGATCAAATCCGCCTCCAACGCCTACCTCGCCACCAAGCTCAGCTTCATCAACGCCGTGGCGGAACTTTGCGACGCTTCGGGCGCCGATGTCACTGAACTCAGCGAGGCGATGGGCCTGGATCCGCGCATCGGCAGCCGGTACTTGCACGCCGGCCTGGGCTTCGGCGGCGGCTGCCTGCCGAAGGACGTCCGTTCCTTCCGGGCGCAGGCACAAGCCCTGTCTGTGTCTTCCGTTGACGAGTGGATGAACGTGGTCGATTCCATCAATCTGGGCCAGCGCGCCCGCGCCGTGGAAGTGGCGCGGGACATGTGCAAGGGCTTCCTGTCCGGCCGCACCGTCACCGTACTGGGCGCTGCCTTCAAGCCGGACACTGACGACATCCGCGACTCCCCGGCCCTGGACGTCGCACTCCAGCTCGCGGCGGCGGGTGCCCACGTGACCGTGACCGACCCTAAGGCCATCAACAACGCCTGGATGCGCTACCCCCAGCTCCGCTTCGAAGCGTCCACCACGCGCGCATTGGAAGGCGCCGAGTTGGTGCTCCTGCTGACCGAATGGGACGAATACCGCACCCTCTCACCCGCCGCTGCAGGTTCACTCGTACGACGCCGGATGGTGCTGGACGCACGGAACGTCCTGGACGCTGGGGTCTGGAAAGCGGAAGGTTGGACTGTTCGTGGGCTCGGAACTGGTGCCCACGCTGAGCCTATGGAGACCGTTGAGGGGGCAAAGGCGGTTGTCCCGCCCATCGAATCGGTCAACACCCGGCCCTTCATCGTGGGCTCGCCTATCAAGGCGCCGACGACGCGCCGGTGAGCTTCCGCTCTAGGTATCTTGCTTTCGTACACACCTAGACGGTCCTGTACGACCACCTAGATTCAGCATTTTCACACCTAGAAACCCCCTCAGGCACACGGGTTTTTGCCCTCATGACCACCTAGACGCCCTATTTCATGGAGAGAATCTGAACCGTGGATGGCTCCTCTTAGGAGGATGCCACCACTCTTCAAGGCCAGCTATGCGTTGGCCGGTCATCTCGAGAAATGGAGTTGAAGTGGAATCAGCAATGACGAAAAGGACGGGGCTTCAGGCGGCGGCCGCGGCGGCGCTCGCCGTGGTTGGCATCTTCGGCGCAAGCCTGGCTGTTTCATGGATCGCGGGGTCTCTCGGCATCTCTGCCGCGGCGGCGTCCCAAATCATGCAAGCCATCGAGGTCGGAGGCTGGGCGCTCGTTGTCATCGGCGCAGTGTTCGGGGCAGGAATCACTGGCGCCTTGATCGCAACGGCTCGAAGCATCCTCTTCCGCATCGGCCGGGCGCAAGCTGTCGCCTAAATCGATGCTTGCTAAGACAGCACGCGTGCTTGGGAGCATCCCTGGGTGGTTGCTCCCAAGCACGGGCTTGATCATGGCTGCCATCGCTTCCTTCGGGTACGCAGCGGTGGACCTGTCGTGGATTCGGGACGCCAGGGACATGGGTGGAAGTCCCCTCTACGGCAAGGATTTCCTGCAGATCCTTGGGCGAAACGTCGGAGCGGCCTTGGTGCTCTACTCAGGAGTCGCGACCCTTGGGCTCACCACGCTCGTGGGGGCCGGAATCCTGGCACTGTACGTCGGTGCCACCCTATCTCTCGGGATGCATTCCGTCGGGGGTGCAGGCCTTCTTGCAGACGTGATCTGGTATGTCCCGTTCGAATTTTTCGGCCTGGTGATGGCGGCGACCGCCGGATTCCAGCCCACCGCAGGCCTTGCTCGCAGGCTGGTTTTCAAGACGGAACCTGTCACAGTGAGGTCGTTCATCGACGACATGGCGCGTTCGCTGGGCACTCTGTTCATTGCCCTCGTCCTTATTGTCCTCGGCGCCGTCATCGAGGCCGTCCTGATTCAAGTGAAGTCGTAAGGGGAATTCCATGACCAATATGGACAACCATAAACAGTCCGAGACCGTCATCAGGGTGGCAACGGTCGGAAAGTTGCGGCCCGAGCCATCCATCGCCAATGAATGGATCTCCACGTCACGCGCCCTGTGGATCGCAGGCTACGTTGTGCTGATGTCCTTGGTAGCCCTCCGGCTTCCCTTGACCCGGCGGTATCTCAGCTCCAACGTGCCTGCCGATGTACGGTCCGAACTTGGAGACGAACGCCTACTCGACCTCTCCATGACGGTCGGTACCGTGTTGTTCTTCCTCGTGTACGCGGTGATCATCGCCTTGTACTTCTCTCTCGCCGCGTTGCTGGACAAGCGGGTGATCCCAGGAAATTCGGTGCTCGCAGGCCGTTTTAATGTGGGGGTTTTCTTTGTGATCGCCATGCTTTCCACCATCCCTGTAAATCTATTCAGCGTGGCATTCGGCGTGATCCAGCCGAGGGATGTCCCCGGCTACTGGCTCTATTTCCCCGTGATGGTCGTTCTCGTCTTGGCGATCTTCTACCGGCACTGGCGGGAGTTCTCCACAGGCAGGAAGATCCTCCTTGGGCTTTCAGCCTTAGGACTGTCAACAATAGTCGCCATCGGCTGACCTCCCTCAACCATCGCCCCCAGACAGAAAATCCTCATGACTACTTATCGCTATAGCGTTCTTCTAAGAATCCTTGGATTCATAGTGGCCACCTTCTCCGGGATTTCCGCCAGCCTCATCTGGTCCGCGCTTCCCCCGGAGGGACTCAACAATATTGATCCACTCGCTCTAAGGAATACGACCGTCGCGGCCCTCCTCGTACTCGGTGTGGCCGCACCATTGCTTGCCGCCTTCAGCCCGGCCCGAAAATGGCTGCCGCTCAAAGCTGCCGTTTTCGCCGTCGCCGGTTTTGCCAACGCGGCCGCGCTCGGTCCCGCGATAGTTGTCCCGTTTCAGGGAACGACGTCGGTCATCGCCGTCGTCTGTGCACTCGGCCTAGCAGTTCTCACCATTGTGGCCTTCATCGACTCGGTCCAAAAGAAGACTCCCCGGAGCAAGTTCTAGGCAATGATGAGCACAAAAGCCCCTGCCGACATCGATGGCCGGGTCCGCGACGCCAAGCCCGCTGGCGCGTCGGTCTGGAGGTCCGATTACCGAATCTTGCGCGACTTCCGGGCTTTCGAAATCGTCAATGCGATGCGCTTGCCACTCACCCTGGATGGTTTCAGGGCCCTCGCGACCTTCGGATCAATAGCCTTGATTGTGGTTGGAACCCTCGTGTTCGTTTCCACGATGTCTGTTCTCCGCGATGGCCCGTTCCGCCATGACATAGCTGCTGCGCTCAATTGGGGGTTCCTCAGCATCCTTTATGCCGCCGTCGCTACGGTGTTCAGCGAGGTCATCTCAAGCCGACGGCTCTCAGTCGCCGGCACCCCGCACTTGGAGCTTTTCAGGGCAATGGAACTTCCGCTCCAGCAGGTAGTGGTGAGATACGGCTTGATCCCGGCGTTCCGGCGCACAGGCATGCTTTGGTATTCTGCTGCGACATTCCTCGCGATCTTCTTCGAGGAGACGCCGAGCTGCCTCAACGTCCTGGTGGCTTCGATCTCAGTGTTGGCTTGCGCCTCCTGTGCGTGCTTCTACTCTGTTCTTCATTTCGCCTCCGCGCCGGTACGACGGATAGGCCTTCATTGGCTGTTTTGCCTCTTGGCGCTGGTTCTCGGACTGGTGCTCGGAACGGCCACTGGGTTTCTTGTGCCTCGGCTCGCTCCGCTCGGCGGCCTCGCAGAAGACCCTTCGCGTGCCCTTCCGGTGCTGTGTTTGCTAGCGGCAACTTCCTCCGGGCTGCTGGTCCTCCTCGGCATCCGCAAGTGGCGCGGCCTCGCCTACCGAAAGGTCTCCCTAGAGACGCAACGGGACGCCAGGCGACGATCCGTGGCCAACTTTGGTTTATTCGTTGTCACCGATTTGTTGAGCAGTAAGCAGGGCTCTGTGGTCAGCACGATCGTCCTCGCTTGGATTACCGTCGTTGGCATCCTGCTCGGAGCAAGAGGCGTTCTCCCCCTCGACTCGACCCTCAGTGACGAGGAATTGCGCAAGTTCCTGGTTGGCGTTGCCGTTCTCCTGGGCCTGGGAGTCACGGAACCGATGCTTTATCGGATCGGGCCCACGGCAAAGCTTTACCACTACCGGTTTGCCTGGGAGAACGGCTTCTCCGGCACCGCGATCGTTGCCCGTCTCATTGGGATCTACATTCTGGCGGGGGCGGTCATCGGAGGATTTGTTTTCCTCGGTGCGCTCCTTCTCCTGGGCATTCTTGCCCCCGGCACTGTCGCTACAGGCATGATCGTCGCAGCGTCCGGGGTCGTTGCGGAATCGTGCTCCCGGCCGCCGACCACTACCGACGGCACGAAGTCCAATGACATCATGGACGCCCTGTTTACGCTCCTCCTGATTTCTCCTTGCTCGCTCATCCTTATCGTCAGCCCCGAATTCAGCACGTTGCTGTTGTTGGGCTACTCCATCCTTTTGACCCTGGGGGCCGCTACATGTCTGAAACAATGTCTTTTGAGACTTCGATCGAGATTGATTCTGTAACTGCCGGCTACCGGCAAGGTTCGCCCGTCCTGGACGGACTCAGTCTGAGTATGAATACGCCCGGGCTCTACCGGGTGGCTGGTGGCAACGGCAGCGGTAAGTCGACTCTTCTCGAGCTCATTAGCGGTTTCTTGCAGCCTTGGGCCGGAAGCGTGCGCCTTTGCGGCATCGATGCCGGTTCCCCCGATGCCCGCCATGTACGGAGCGTCTGCCGCACGACGCCGGCGCTCTATCCTTCCATGACCGTTCACGACCATCTGGCGCTTGCCGCCCGTAGCCGTCAGGTCGGCCCGGAGGCAGGGCTCGCACGACTGGTTAGATATGGATTGGAGGATTGGGGCGAGCAGCCCGTGTCGATGTTGTCGACGGGCAATATCCGAAAGCTCTGGCTTCTGATGTGTACCGTAGCCGATACCCCGGTGGTCGCCATCGATGAGCCCTTCAACGGTATGGACGTTCAAGGCATCGAGGCCCTTGTCGGAGAGCTGAGCGAGTGGGCACATCACAAACTAGTAGTGCTTGTCTCCCATGCAGTTCCCGACCAACTGACGATTGGCCATTCCTTCGTCTTCGAGCGAACCGAGGTGGAGGCGTAGCCGAGACAAGTGGTCGCGTAGTTCCGATACGCACACCCAATCCATGGATCGGGACTACTCAATGCCCGGAAAGCCGTTCCTAGCGGAAGGGAGCCGTATCCCGGACCAGGTCAAATAGGGCAGCGCGCGTTGGGCTGCCGGTCTTTCGGAGCGCATTGGAAATGTGGTTTTCCACCGTCCTGATACTGATTCCCAAGTGCTCGGCGATCTCAGGGTTGGAACGATGACCGGCCAAGGCTGCTATCTCAATTTCCCGGACTGTCAGAGGCGAGTAGCTACCGGAATTGAATGCCATGGGCTCATCTGCCGACGGGAATCGAGTCGCAAAAATGGAGTACGCCCGCTCCATCTCGGCCGCCCCTACGGTGTCGTCCATGAAGGCATACCGCTTGAACGCACCTCGGAGCAGCATCCGAACTTGGTAGAGATCGGAGTCGGGCTCGTAATTCTCGAGCAGGACGCCGAGCAATTGGTGGTCTTGTTCCACCACCGCCCCCGCAATTGCCACAAGCTGATCGTGTGAGGTGCAGGCACGCTCCCTCAAGGTCTGCCGAAGAATCTCAAGAACCTTCCGACCAGGAAGAAGGCAAGTGAAGAAGAGTGCAGAGTACGTCGCTTCCAGAACATAGCCACGTTCCAGCTGCCTTCGAATGAGGCGCGCGGCTTTCCTGTCGAATACTGCGGGGATGAGGGGCCGTCCGGCGACGAGCTCGTAGACTCCTTTTGCGATTCCGGGAAGCGGGCCGACGTCTTCGGCCTCGCGCCGCGCCTGCGTTGCAAGGGTCGCGGTGGGCAAGATGGCGGACGTCGCAGCCCTCAGCCCGGCGAGCCGCAGCATGGCGTCATGGAGGGAATCCACTAGGAAGCCTGGCCGTCCCATGGCGAAGACGCTGCCCATCAGGTACTCTGCCTCGTCGAAATGGCCGCGGTAGACGAGTGCTTGGGCAGCGACGTAGGTGTTCGACACCAACCCGAATTGATCCAGGTTTCGGCGGGCTTCCGCGCGTTGGTCGAGCGCAAAGACAATTGCCTCCTCGATCCGCCCCGAGGTGAACAATGCCAGTCCTCGGATGAAAGGTCCGATGCGGGGAAATCCCCTGAATCCGTTTGAGGAGTCGATGGCATTGAGTGCCGCGGAAGGGTTGAGGCGGTAGAGTTCCAGCATCCCCCGGACGCAGGCCAGGACACCGCTTTCTGGGTGGCGATCGTGTAGACGCGCCAAGGTGTCGTCGAGATTCTGAGGCATTCGGTCGTATGACGCTACGAGGAAGAGTTCTACCGATTCAACCTCGGCCGACCATTCAGGGTGTTCCTTCCCAAAGTTCCTCAGGGCGTCGGCCGCATGTTCCAGCCCTTTGCCAGAGTAGATAGCCCAAAGCGCTTTGGTAACTGCCAAGAAGAGGAGTTCGCACGTGTCTCCCTCCGAGCTCACGGTCTCGGAAAGCACCCGCTCAATTCTCGATGCGTCAGCCGGCGAGCCCCAGTTAACGCTCAGGAGTGCCACGGCGTTCGATACCGATTTTTCGGCATCCCACCGGTCAAAGCGGCGACGCTCTAGAACCGAGATCCTCTCATGTAAATGGCGCGCCGTAGCCGCGTCGTCTGTACTCCGTTCAAGGCGCACAGCATCTAGGACCCCCGTCAGCGAATCGGCTGGCGTGACGTCACCATTGGGTTCCTGTGGCGGGACGCTCAAGGTCCGGGTGATTCGATCCTGCAGGACCCGCCGGCTCGTGAGCACTCGCTGGCCACGGAAATAGTCGGCTAGCACCGGTGGCGTGATCGCAGCGCAAATGTTGTTGTGTGGATCCTCCATGACGGAAATCAAGCCGTGCTGTTCGAGCCGGTCCAGAACGTCTGCGTCGACTACCCGTTGCAGCACATCGATAGGCGCTGTACCGGCGATGGCCATGGTCTGAAGGCCGGTGAGTTCGGCGGACTCGAGTCCTTCAAGGAGAGATTCCACGGTGCCCTGCAGGTGGTCATTCCACAAGGTGTCGCCTGTCATGTGCCATTGCCCGTTGCTAAGGGCAAGCAAATCACTGAGTGAGGCTGTTTCCGCGATTCGGGCCACAAGCCTGGGGTTCCCCGCGGATTTGGTGAGGATGCGGGCAGTGGTATCAGCGTCCGCGGGAGCGCCCAAAACATCCGTGATGAGCTCGCTCACGTGCTCATAGCGAAGCGGATTCAGCTGGACCCTGGCTTCAGGGCCAGGACTCAAGACGGCGCGCCGCCCCTTCGCGTTAGGGGAAGACTCACCCATTGTCACGATCATCGGCCGCTTCGTCCTGAGCCTCACGGCATCCAGGACCGCAAGGGTCTCCGTGTCGACGAATTCGAGGTCATCGACAACAAGCACACGCTCCCCTGGCCTGGCGAGCCGTCCAGCCAATGTGTCAACCACGCCCAGCACGCCCAATTGACCTATTCGAATATCAAGTCCCAGGCTATATATTCCACCAAACGGTATTTCGCGATGTGAGCGAAGGGCCGAAATAGAATAAACCGTAGCACCGGTTTTCTCGAGCTCGGCGATTGTTTTTTGCGCGACACTCGTGCGTCCACTTCCGGGCGCACCGACAATTCGAACCATCATCCCGCGAGCAATATAGTCCAGCGTTCGCCGAACTTCCTGTTCGAACACTCGCGATCCAACTTTCTCTGATGCTCTAATCGGCACGCTCCGGGCCCTAGAAGGTGCTACGTCCATCCGATTCGACTGCTGCCTGTCCAGAGACAGGCAGCAGCTGGTGGATTCCCAGGCAACCCGGCAGGATCCCCCAAGGCTCTTCTACGAACCGCCTTCCAAGGGAACCGTAGATTCCGAAACCGGCGTCTAGGTGGTGTGATGGCGAAACTCCGTGTGCGCCGCGAGCCGTCTAGGTGTGCCGACCTGCGGTTTTGTTCCGCATCTGAGTGTGCGCCCGCGACGACTAGGTGTTCCCCAGGGACTACAGAGGTGAGGCTTGGCGGTGACGGTTTCTCCATGGTTCTCCTGTTGGTGTCCTCCTGTTTGAGACGTTACGGGGACTTCGCGGCCGTCTCTAGGCCAAACCTCGCACATGTGGATATTTATTCGAATCAATTTTCTATTACTAGAACACACATTCGATCATGCGCGCCGCCGCACCTATTTTGAGACCATGTCAAGATGCCTTTTCGCGCATGTGGAAAACTCTTCCTTTTCTCGCATTTTGGATGCTAGAATCTGCGGACATTCGCGTCAAAAAACTGAATCATTGGGGGCAATAAATGAACATTCGCGCGCCTAAAAACTACGGGGCAATAAAGCACGCGTCGCGTGGCTTTTCGAACGCTCGGAAAGCTAGCTTCACGGTCTTTGCCATCGTCACATCAACAGCCGCAGCGCTCTCCCTCGCCGCGTGTGGCGGAGCCAGCAGCCCGCCAATTTCGCAGGCCAGCGCCACACAATCGGCGTCGACTTCCGCTTCACCAACCCCGACGCCAACGCCCGCACGTACCGCGCCGAAATCCCCGTCCTGCGTGACGGAGAACGCAACCGAGAACTACCCGCCTAAGGAATTCATTTGCACGAAATCCGACGCGGGGGCCCTGCTCTGGATGGAACGCTCAGAGTCCAAGAAAGTGACGGACGCGCGTGCAGCGGCGGCGGCGAAGGCTGTGGCAGAAAAGGCCGCCGCAGACAAAGCGGCGGCAGACGCCGCAGCTGCCCAAGCAGCGGCCCAGGCGAAGGCAAATACCGACGCCGCAGCGGCGAAGGCCCAACAAGACCAAGCCCAGGCTCGGCTGGCACAGCCGCCGGCGCCGTCGTCCGTTTACTATGCGAACTGTACGGCCGCTCGAGCCGCCGGCGCTGCACCTATCTACCGGGGCCAGCCGGGTTACCGGCCTGCGCTGGATAGGGATAACGACGGAATCGCCTGCGAGAAATAGGCATAAAAAGCAGGGCCGGTCAAGGACCGGCCCTGCTTTTTGAAATCCGAAGCTTAGAGAGCCTGGATGTTTACTGCCTGGGGACCCTTGGGGCCCTGCTCGACGTCGAAGGAAACCTTCTGGTTCTCTTCGAGGGAGCGGTAGCCGCCCGAGTTAATAGCAGAGTAGTGAGCGAAAACGTCCTGGCTGCCATCTTCCGGGGAGATGAAGCCGAAGCCCTTTTCGGAGTTGAACCACTTGACGATACCTGTAGCCATTTTTTCAGTTTCCTTACTGAAGGTGGAGGTTGTCCCGACTGTCGGGCCTCCGGTGTGGGGTGTTCTCCACCGTTACTTCAGAAGGTCGCGGTTGATGAACCGCGGGAACTGCCTGAACTACCAAATGCCAAACACAACAACAGCTACAAGCATACAGGGGTTTCGGCGGATGGCCACTATTTGTCAAAACTCTTCGTCTGTCGCGCGCCGCCAGCCCGGGCGGATCGTGGGGTGGATCACGCGAATCGGCCCTCAGGAATGGCAAAGTGCTACGATTGCTACGGAGGCAATGATGACCACGATTCCACACCGGGAACTCCGGAACAACAGCAGCAAGATTCTGGAGCGCGTCAAAAATGGCGAAACAATTGACGTGACCAACAACGGGGAAATTGCAGCAACGCTGATACCGCCCTCCGCGTCGCCGTTCGAACGGCTGCTTCAGTCAGGCGGGGTCCGCCGTGCCGCCGAGAGTCCCGTGGATTTCAGGCTTGTGCCCCGCATCAAGAGTGAGATGGGCACGCCAGACATTCTGGCCGATCTGCGTGGCGATCGGTGATCACCTATGTAGACACCTCGGCGGTCCTCAAGCTTTTGGTCGACGAACCGGAATCCGCTGCCCTCGCTGAGTATCTTTCTACTGCTGCCGCAAGCGGACACCGCCTTGTCGCGTCAATGCTGCTCTACACAGAGCTCCATTGCGCGGCGCGTCGGCGGGGCCTGGACTCGGGACCGGTGAATACCGTACTCGGTGGCGTCAATCTGGTGGACGTCGCCCGCTCCGACCTGATGTACGCGGCAGCCCTTCCTGGCGGGCTGCGGAGCGCGGACGCGATCCATCTCGCAACAGCAATCAGGCTCCAATCGGATCTGATGGTCGCTTACGACGTCGAACTTCTCGCCGCCGCCACTGACGCCGGCGTCACTGTCCTCTCGCCCGGAAAATAGCCCCTCCCCCTCCTTTAGCGCCCCAACCGGCGTAGAGTTCCGCCATGGAGCCGATTCGGGTGGTCCTTCTTCCGGGGAGCGTTCTTCCCGCCCAACCCGCTTATGGCGCGCTGATCGAGGCGCTGGGGCCCGACGTCGACGCCGTCGCGAAAGACCTGGAGCTGTACGACGGCGATGAGCCGCCACCGGGCTGGAGTCTGGACACCGAGATCGACGGCGTGCTCCGCGAGGCCGGAGCCCGCGGCTGGGACACCTTTCACCTGCTCGGTTATTCGGGAGGTGGAGCCGCCTCTTTGGCGTTCGCCGCCAAGCACCCCGAGCGGCTTCTTAGCCTCACGCTTCTGGAGCCCGCCTGGGCCGGCAGTTGGGACTGGAGCCCGGCGCACGCTCAACTCTGGAAAGAATACGAAGCGCTGGATTCTCTGCCGCCTGCGCAGTTCATGGCGGCGTTCATGAGGCTGGGAGTGAAGCCCGACGTCGTCCTTCCGCCGCCGCCCGAAGGCGGACCGCCGCCGTGGATGGCCAAGCGGCCGGCCGGGATCCGGGCGTTCCTGCGGGACTTCAAGATTTACGATCTGGACCGGGCTCGGTTGGCTGCGTTCAATCGGCCGGTGTTTTTCGTCCTCGGCGGCCTGAGCAATCCGGACGACTATGGCGAGGTTGCCGAGCGGCTGTCCACGGTGTTCCCGGACTTCCGCCTTGAGGTGTTCCCTGACCGCCACCACTTCGATCCCCCGCACCGGATCGAACCCGACCGGCTTGGCAGGTTGCTGCGCGAGCACTGGGAACGGGCGGATCGGGTTATCTAAAGCAGGTCAGGTGCGCGCTGAGCGAGCTGCCCGGCACCTGAACAAACAGCCGCCGGACCCTGCCGCGTGCACCGTGCGTGGCGCTATGCTCTGACCATTGGGGGGCGCAGTTGCTCCTGCACACCAGAAGGAGCACTGCGGATGAGTGACTACCAGCCCGAGCAACGCCCGTGGCCGCCCCAGCCAACCACGCCCTACCAGACAAACCCCAGCCCCTGGCCCGATCCGCGGCAAGGCTATCCCCCGCCGCCTCTGCGCACCGAACCGCTGGCCATCGCATCCCTCGTCTGCTCTTTCGTAATCAGCGTGCTCGGCATCATCTTTGGGCATATCGCCCTCGCGCGGATCAGGCGGAGCGGCGACGGCGGCCGGGGTCTCGCCGTCGCAGGTCTAGTGGTCGGATACGCAGGCCTCGCGGCTGGCACGCTCGCGGCCGTGCTCGCACTGACGCTCGTGTCCACCGGGTTGACCATGACCGCCGGGCAGTGGATCGGAAGCGGCCCCTCGGCCACTCCCCTGCTCCAACTCCCCGATCGGGGGCCAAGCCCGGCGAACATGAACGCCAACGGCGGGATCACCTTGGTCGCGGGAAGCAAAGTGGTGCCCGTCGCGGCGTCCACTGTCGACACCACCACGCTCCCGTCGCCGGATCCTCTCGCGACGCCGAGCGGGCAGCCCGCGCACGCGCCAGGCGTCGAGGCCGCCCCGAAAGGGCAGCCGGCCAAGGTGGTCGTGTACTTGGACTTCATGTGCCCGTACTGCGCCGACTTTCACAGCTCCTACGGGCCCAGTCTCGACCGCTTGCGCAACGAGGGAAAGATCACCGTGGAATACCGTCCCGTCGCCTACCTCGACCGCCAGTCCACCAATAGGTACTCGTCACGTGCGGCCGCCGCGGCAGCGTGCGTCGCCGATGCCCACCCGGACAGGTATGCGGACTTCCTCTCCCAGTTGTTTGCCCACCAGCCGGCCCAAGGGTCCTCGGGCCTGAGCAACCAGGAGCTGAAGTCCCTCGTGGGGGCGGCGGGCGCCGATGCGGCCAAGTGCATCGACAGTGGCACGTTCCTCGCGTGGGCGCGGTATTCCAACAGGCTCGCCGTGGACAGCGGGATCAACGGCATCCCGACGGCGTTCGTCGACGGCAAGCAGTGGGGCGGCGGCACATCGACCGGATTGGACTTTATTCAGTTCCTCCAGGTCAATCTCAGCGCCCGCGCGGGCGCCGGGACCTAATGGGCGTGCGGTGAAGACTTGCCGGGGGCGGCCGCCATCCGGAGCCTTCACGTCGACGCCGTAGCCCCACAATGATTGGACTGGAGGACGAGCAATGAGCGATGACGAAATCCTGGCCTTACCCTATAGCCCTCGGGGTTCTGGACCCGCCGAGGCAGCCACCTAACCCAACGAACCCGTACTGAAGTGGAGTTCGTTCCGAGACAGCGGTGGGCTTCACTGCCCGTGCAGCCCCCGGCCGGTTACTGGCGCCGGCGACGGCGGTGGGTTGGAGTGGCCGTCGCCGTTGCTGTCGTGTGGCTTGCGTTCTTAGCGGCGCAGGTGGTCACCGGATCAGCGCCGGAAGGGCTCCGGCCGTGGGAGCCAATGGTGCCGTTCGTGCTGCTTTCAGGGTCCGGCGTCGTGATGAGCATTCGTCAGGCCCGGGCGGAACGGGCCGAGCTGGAGCGCGGCTACAGCACCATACCAAGCCGCGAAGCCGCCGACTCGCAGCCCCGCAGCTCATAGCGGCCGAGAACCGAAATCTGGTGGGATCAACAATGAGGAATGCACGGCGCGTTTCGATCCTTGCAGCTTGGGCATGCCTGGGGGCTTCAGGCTTGACCGCAATCACGGCACTGCCGTCGGATGCAGCCGGTTTACCGGACTTCGTCCACGGCCAAGTGGAGAACTTCGCGGCCCATGTGGTCTGCGAGGACCTTGCTCCGGCCCTTTCAAAGGAGGCCAACTTCTTCGCCCTGCGCATCACAGCCCAAGGACTCGAGGTGATCCTCTCCAGCCCCCCGACCCCAGCCCAGATCGCGCTGATCAACACTGAGTCGCAGCCGACCGTACAGGCGCGCATCTTCTCGAAGAACCATCTGGACCCTGCCACGGTCCCACATGTCCCGATCTGCTTCCGGACCGTGCCCAATTCGATGGCCACCCTGATGGCGCTCACCCATCGGCTAGTAGCTGATGCGCCGTCCTGGGCCGCGAAGGGCATCAACCTCTCCGCTGTGGGACCAGACGTCGTTAGCGACACTGTCGTTGTGCACTTGGCAAAGTACTCACCCGCTGCGGCGAGCGTGCTGGTACGGACCTATGGCAGCCTGCTCCAAGTGGCACCCAAGAGCCGATCAGTGTCACCTTCGGACCGTTTCTCGGATTCCCCACAGCTGATTGTCTCAACTTGATAGGAATTCACTAGGACGGCCAGAACGGTAACCGCCTTTGAGTCTGGGTTATGCAGTTTGTTGGGCAACGATGTACGCCAGGCGGTAAGTCGGTTCGGTTTCGATGGTGTGTGCCGTTTGAAGTGGGGGGCCTGGCCCACGACTGCTGCGGGTGGCCACGCTTGTGGGAAATCGTCTTTTGAGGCGTCCGTGCGTTTCCGAGGAACCCAACGCGCGGTGAAAGTGGCGGGTTGAGCCCTGAAAACGGGTCAAAGGAATAATTTGTCAAACGATTGTAAGACCACATCCCTAGGAATATGCTCAGCCCAGTTATCTCATTGGGGAGCAGGGGAAACATGTCCAGAATGGTTTCAAACAAGCTCGCGCGGTTCGCCGTTGGCGCCTCTTTGGGGCAGCCTACCAAGGACATGGGAATTTCTACGCCCGCGGCACCACTTGGGGATGGAATTCCAGCACATCCGGATATGAAGGGTACTACACACTTTTCACGCCCGATCAGACGGCATAGGGGAAGCCATGAAAAAGACCTTCAGCGCAAAGAAGCTCGCAATCACCGCAGGCATCGCCGTTGCCCTGTCGGCCGGGACGGTCGGTGTTGCACTTGCCCAGACCTCGACCGGCCAGCCAACGACGACCGCGCAGAAAGCGATAGGGACACCGAACCCGCAGGGTACCGCGTTCGAAGGACTCACCTATGGTCCGCCGGCTACCAAAGCCGGCGAAAATGACCCTGAGCTCATCGCCGTCCTGATCAACGGCAACAAGCTGGGCTACGTCAAACGGGACGAGCTACGCCGGGAACAGGGACACCCCTCGATGTTTAAATCACCGAAGAAGCGCTGGCATGGCAGGCGTCAACCAAAGGAAAGCCAAGCTCGGTGAAAGTTTACGACCTTCAAGGCACAGTGATCGGCACGTTCCCCGTCCCACGGTGACGGGGACTGCTTGGTGGGCGATGGTTTGGGCGAGTCGGTAGGAGTCGGTTCCGGTTTCGATGATGGTGCCGTTGAACGTAAGCCTGTCCACGATGGCGGCGCAGAGGAGATCCGCGCCGCCTGGGTGCCATTCTAACCGTCCTGGTGGGATCCGATCAGCCTGACATAGTCACCCTGCGGTGGTGAGATCGCTCGCCAAAACAGCGACCCATCTTTGTCTGTCAAGGCGTCATGGATCGAGCGCGGAGGGTGCTGAGGGGGCGCTACTACCTGCGGGTGCGAGTACTCTGGCCGCATGGAGTTCATCAAACCTGGGGATCTGCTGCCACGGCGGATCCCCAGCCGACTACCGAGTCAACCATCAGTTCACAGCGCGGGTCCGCACCATCCGCGAACTAACCCCGCCGCCGGCCCACGCCCGCGGCGAGCTGCTGCGCAGCGCATTGATCGAATTCAGCGCGAACGCCGAGCTGGCAGCCGGCGCCACCGCCGCTGACCCCGACCGGCCACGCGGCATGCAAATCGTCGCCCAACAGGAACAACGAGCCGCACTGGCGACCCCCACCGACGCCCAATTGACCATCAACGGCAACACCCACGACGCCGTCACCCTGCAGATCAGCGGCTACCGGGCGTATCTGACGAGTCTGGGCCAAGCAACCGTGATCTACGTCGGCAACGACAACACGTCGCCGCCCGCGCTCCGGATGACCACCACACCGGAGCAAGCCTGAGTTTCCCCACGGCCAAGGCGTCGTGGATAGGGCCTGGAGGGCAGTCTCTATCCCGCGATGAGCTCCTTGACCGGCCCTTCGTGCAGGGCCAGGTAAACATCGTTTCGGATCTGGTTGGCCTGGAGGTCTGTCATGGTCCGGGCGACGGGACGCAGCACCAGACGTATCAGCGCATTGGCCTGTCCATCGTGGATGCGGAGCCGCTCCCGCGCTGGCGCGGGAAGCTCTCCACATGAAGTCAGAGCCAGGAGTTCGACGCTCTCCAGGTCTTCGGCTTGCTCGGCTAGGGCTGTTCGCACTCGGTCTCCGAGCACTTCGGCGTCCATGTCCGCGGGAACGACGATGGAAATGTCCCTGCGGACGGAGGGCATCTGGGAGACCGGTCTCCACGGGGACAGGTCCAGCATCTGCTGCCTGATTCTCTCATCGGTGGACCTGAGCAACCTGATATCGGGGATGCCTTTGCGGAGCATCAGGGCCCGGTCCAAACCCATCCCCAGAGCCAGTCCCGACCACCTTGCGGGATCCAGGCCGGCGCGGAGAACAGATGTGTGGCCATGAGTCCACATTCCGCGAGTTCGAGCCACTCGCCTTCCAAGAGGACATCGATCTGCAAGCCCTCCCTGGTATAGGCGTGAACAGCTGGAACTGAGCGCCATTGCGCCCCCGGAAGGACCGCTTCTACGAGGGATCCGATCATTTCCCGAAGGTCGCCAGAATCGAGGTGTTCCCGCGAGCTGACCCGCCAGAGGTCAACCTGGTGGGGAGTTCCCACGTGGGTGCGGTCAATGGAATCGCGCCGGTAGACAAGGCCGGGGATGGCCCAGAGCTCGTCCATTGATTTGTCTGAATCCAGTGCCCGCAGCAGCGACGGGATGGAGGCGGAGGTGTGGCTGCGGAGCATCACGGTTGGGCTGACGTAGCGGGAGTATCTTTGATCCCGCGTCACGTCCGATTCGGTGAACCCGAGGCGGTCGTAGTTGTCGGCCACGCTCACCAGCGGGCTGTCGCGAACGATCCGTTCCGGCACGCCCCATTTGCTGCTGAGCGCGCCGATGACGCCTTGTAAGAGGGCCTGCATTGCGTGGGGCTGGCCGTCCGGATTTGAGAGATCCCGGATGGTCAAAGCATCGTTGAGTTCGGAGGGACTGAGATAAGCGGGCATTGTTGGTCCTTATTTTCGGATCTGAGTGGCGGGTTCCTCCCCGACTCAAATCCGGCGCCAGGACCTAGGCGCGCGCCTGACAGCCCTCGCGACCGGAAACCGGTCGGGGGCAAGTAAATCGACGCGTAGAGAGCATGGGGCGACTATACCCCAACAGTTCGGCTGCCGGCCGCCCTGTCCCGACGACTGGTTACGTTCGGATATTTACCATCCGGCTTGGCCGCGCAACACGGGGAAGCGGGACTACTTCGCCGGAGATTGGTCGCTGAAAGGGAAGCGAAATGTGGTGTCCCAAGTGAAGGTGCCGCGGTTGGCGTCCTGGTGGACAGCTATCAAGTGCACCTCTTTGATGGTCAGCGGTGGCAGGGCGGGTGCCCTCAGCTGATCGGACGCTTGTTGAATGAGTTGGGTACTGCCTTCGGCCAGGCCGTAGCCCAGGGTGAGATGTGGGCTGAAGGGAGCGTTGGGCAACGGCTGGCCCTTGTTTATGGTGGTGGCAGCCGCGTCGCGAACCGCTGCAGTCAGCTTTGACCAAGGTGACGTATTGGTCCCTCTGACCCCGAGCGAATAATCATCCGCTTCCGGTTCGCCCAGCTCGATGCTGAACGGCTTGGTTTCGGCGGCGAGGCTCTCAAGCCTGGCGATGAAGGCCTCCACGTCTTCGGGGTTGACCTCGTCGGAGGTAACCGCGAACTGCTGCACGGTTGCATGCAGGTAGTCGGCTGGCTGGATGGAGCAGTAGTCGAACCCCTCGAGGACGCGCTGGCGTTCCTCCAGTGCCGATCGGAGGTCAGGGGCGGGCAGTGCGTAGATGTGTAGGCGGTTCCGCATGGACGGCCACAAGGTCATGGGGTGCTCAAAAAAGCGCTTCACGGGTGGACCATACACGTTTCTGGTGGCGCTAACGTCCCAGAATCACATCATCGTTTGGTCCGCGGCTGCGAACCTGATCAGAACTTTGACGCGCCTGTCCGGGATTTCCCGCACCTTCCTCCACGTGAACCTCCCGCACCCGAATCCCTGAGCGTAGAGTTCTGCCAAAGAAGCGGCTTCGGACCAATCTCTGGCAACAGGGAGAAGGGATCGATCATGGCGACTGATCCGCTCTCACCCGCCCAACAAGGCCACCCTCTGGACGTCGACACCCTGATTGTCGGCGGTGGCCAAGCGGGACTGGCCACAAGCTACTTCCTCAGCCGGGCCGGCGTCGAGCATCAAGTCCTTGAACGGCGAGCCGCGCTGGGTGGCGCTTGGCAGGATCGCTGGGATGCGTTCGTGCTGAACACGCCGAACTTCTCGCTGGCGTTGCCCGGGATGCCCTACGCCGGAGCCGAACCGGACGCGTTCATGGCGCGTGACGGCGTCGTGGACTATTTCCGGACCTACGCTCAGATGATCGATGCCCCGGTTCGGACCGGCACGGATGTCACGCGGGTCTCGGCGTCCGACGGCGGCTTCAGCGTTGAAACCTCCGACGGAACTTGGCGAGCGCGCAATGTGGTGTTGGCGACCGGGGCCTACCAAATACCGAAGCTCCCTGCCCTGGCCGCCGGTCTTCGCGGGAGCGTCCGGCAGCTTCATACCCACAACTATCGGAACCCGGAGCAACTTCCCGATGGCGCCGTGCTGATTGTCGGGACCGGGCAGTCGGGCGGGCAGATCGCGGAAGATTTGCATGCAGTCGGCCGGCAAGTGCATCTGGCAGTGTCCACGTGTCCGGAGGCGCCGCGCCGATATCGCGGAAAGGACATCTTCTACTGGTTAATGCAGCTGGGCATGCATGGTCACGAATACGGGGTTAAGGCGCTCAGTGTGGAGCAGCTGCCCTCCCCCGCCGCCCGCTTCGCGTGCAACCCACTGGTGTCCGGCGCCGACGGCGGTCACGACATCCATCTGCGAGACTTGGGCCGCAGAGGCATGCGCTTGCATGGGCACCTGGAAGGAGCCGACGACGGCGAACTCACCTTCACGGACGACCTCCCCGAACGTCTCGCGATGGTCGAAGGCGGGTTCGGCCAGCGCCTGCGGCAGGCGATTGACGCGTACATCGCCGCAGCGAGCATTGACGCGCCCCCTCAGAAGGTGCGGCCTCCGGAAAGCTGGCTTCCTTCTGAGCCACCACAACTGAACCTGGCTGCCGAACACATTACGTCCGTTCTGTGGGCCACCGGCTACAAGCTGGACCTCAGCTTTGTGGATATTCCCGCATTGGACGCATGGAGCTATCCACGCCATGTCCGCGGCGTCACCGAGCACCCGGGGCTATACGTGGTGGGACTGCCCTGGTTGACGGGCCAGGGCTCGTCGCTAGTGGCGGGCGTGGGGCGAGACGCAGAGTATGTTGCGGGGTGCGTGGCAGGGCGGCGAGCCTAACGGGACTCCCCAACCGCCGGCGTTTCCCGAGGCCACGCCAGTCCACCAATAACTGCTGCAGTACCCGCGGGAACAAGATGCGTCCACCATGGCCACTTTGAATCCGAAACCGACGCCAAAGCCATAAGGATCAGCAGAGTCGAAGCCCCGGTAATCACGGCGGCAATGGCCTTTTCAAGGTCGCGTCGAACTCTGGTCAGCCGACCGATGCCAAAGGTCAATACAGCAATGATGCAACCTGACACGGCACCCACCCACGCGCCGCCAAGCCCGCTGAGTATGACCAGACCCACGCCGCTGGACCCGCCCAAGATAAGAATCACCAGCCCATAGGTGCATCCGAACCCAGCCCCGAAGAGTAATCCCCTGCTTACTGATTTGTTCAACGTTCCTCCGTCTCTGGCGGGCGTTCGAAATGCGGCGGTATTCAAAGTCTATTGCTGACTCCACACTCCGAGATTGAACTGGGAGTGTGCACTCAATTGGCGCTTGCGGACACCTAGTCTCTTCTTTTCAACACTCATTTTCGGGTTTTTGGCACTCATTTTGACCATTTTCACCACCTAGTTGCCGATTCGGGTCATAGCGTTTGCCCACGGAAACTGTAGGTCTCGCTAGGACGTGTCGCTCCGAGCCAGTCGCCGTGGCAGCAAGGAAATGACAAGACACGAGAGCACCTTCTGAGCATCGGGCGCTCGTCTGAACACAAACCACTCCTAGGGGGATTGATGTTGATGCGTCAAAAAATCAGTGCAGCAGCTATTGCACTCGGAATTACTTTGGTGGGGATTCAGCCGCACGCTGTTTTCGCTAGAGACAATACGGGCCTTGGACAGCCCGCTCCTCCAGCCGCGGGAGCGAGCCCGGCCGGCAAGCCGGGCACGGAATCGGCAGCAATCCAGCGGGTCATTGAGCGGGCGATCGACCGCAGGAATCATCAGGTGGTCAAGGGGAACCCACCCGCCCAGGCGGATGAAATCGGCCAGGACATCGCCGCTGATGCCGTGGCTTCAACCGAGCAGGATTACTCGAAACTACACACACGCCGGGACGAGCTCGAGACCTACGGGGTCGCCTTTATCGGTAGCCAATCCGAGATCGCAGTCAAGGATCTCAGCGTGACAGGTGCCCAAGCGTCGGCAGTTGTCACGGAAACGACCCACCTATCGTACGCACCGCAGAACGGGACGCCGAGCCCTGACCAGATCTACGTCTACGAACAGAAATTCGACCTGGTGAAAACGGGGGCGGCTTGGAAGATCGCGGGCACGCGGCCCACGAAACCGAGTCCCCTGCTCCCGACAACCGTCATTGGTCCTGCAGACCAGTCCGCACCGTCTGGACCGTCGGTGCAGGGATCTGCACACGCCAAAATCTACCGCGATGCCAACGGTAACCCAGCCCCTCTTCCCAAGGAACTTCAGCACCCGAAGAACCTCGGGCCCAACGGTGAGCCGGGCGCGTCGACGTCGAACTTGCCACAGATGACGCCCTCATCGATGTCAAAAGGGTCGATGACCGCGCCCGCATCGTCGTCGGTCCAGGCGCCGATGGTGGCTTCGGCGAGTTACAACTACTACGACATGATTGTCTACGCGGCGACGTGGTTCAACGGTCATAACTGGCAGTACAACAACTACGACGGGAGCACCGGGGACTGCACGAACTTCGTTTCCCAGGCCTTGGCGGCCGGTGGCTGGCAACAAGTAGGCTCGGGATTCTTCTGGGAACGGACGGATTCAGGTAAGTGGTACCACAGCAACCCGGACTCCTACACGTGGAGCGGGGCCCAGAACTTCTTCTGGTTCGCCACTGGTTCTGGCCGGACCTACGAGCTTTCGTATCTGGCGGATATGGGACCGGCTGACGTAATGCAAATCGACTGGGACAATCGTGGAGGCATCGACCACACGGCCCTGGTCACTTTCGTCAACGGGCAGGACATCAAAGTCTCCCAGCACACTGACGCGTACTGGAACCGTTCGATCTGGGAAATTTACAATGCCAACCAAACGTCCACCTATTACGCCCTCCGCACCTAGATCGGAGACCACATGAGACGGTTGCTACTCCGCTGCTCGCTTGTCCTGCTCCTGGTCACACTGTCGGCGTGCGGTCCATACAGTGGGACGCCCGGCGACCCTCCCAAACCGGAACTGCGTGACCAGACAATCCACCAAACAATGTCCTATCTCCATGCCAAAGACGCGGCCGGCCTGAAAACCATGTTTGGTGCGAATTTCAAAGACCTTGATCAGGCGGTGGACGATTGGATCAGGATGTGGGGCGGAGTCGACTCCGCCGACTACCAGGTTTCCTACAGGGCTCCTGGCGGACCGGCCAACTATGACACCACCATCCAGGCGAAATCGGCTGACGGTTCACCGGTTACGATTCCGATCTGGCTGAGTTGGATCAATGATCGCTGGAATATTGGATACTTCTCGCATCCGTTGTCACCCACGGCTACACCACGCAAATAGCGGAAGGGCGCGGCCTGCCTAAACTCATGATTTGCAAGGAAGACCTGGGGGCCTGGCGATTCACTCGCCGGGCCCCCAAACAGCTCCCCTAACCGGCCCGCGAAGCCCAATATGCTTTGGGACCGAATGCTAAAACGAACCCTATTCAGGTTTGTTGCGTCACCCAAGTCAGCGCTCCACGATATCGGAATGGCCGACGCTGAAATAGGTAGGTTCTTCCCCAGGGTGATGAGGGGCGTCGAACGATTCGTCCATGAAACTCGCCGGAGCACAATGCCTTGGCGCCGAGAGCCCACACCCTCGCGTCGTATGAACAGATAAAACAGCCACCCAACTCCACCTATTTCGCCCTCCGCACCTAGATCGGAAACCACATGAGACGGTTGCTACTGCGCTGCTTGCTTGTCCTGCTCCTGGTCACGCTGTCGGCGTGCGGTCCATACAGTGGGACGCCCGGCAACCCTCCGAAGCCGGAGCTGCGTGACCAGACAATCCACCAAACCATGTCCTATCTCCATGCCAAAGACGCGGCCGGCCTGAAAACCATGTTTGGTGCGAATTTCAAAGACCTTGATCGGGCGGTGGACGATTGGCTCACGAGGTGGGGCGGAGTCGACGCCGCCGACTACCAAGTTTCCTACAAGTCTCCTGGCGGACTGGGTTTCTATGACACCACTATCCAGGCGAAGCGGGCTGACGGTTCACCGGTTACGATTCCGGTCTGGCTGAGTTGGACCAATGATCGCTGGAATATTGGATACTTCCCGCAGCAGTTCTCACCTACGGCTACACCACGCAAATAGCGGAGGGCGCTGCCTGCCGACACTCATGATTGGCAAGGAAGACCTGGGGGGCTTGGCGATTCACTCGCCGGGCCCCCAAACAACTCCGCTCACCGGACCGCGAAGCCCAATATGCTCTGGGACCGAATGTTAAAACGAACCCTATTCAGGTCCCGGCAATCACGGCGGCAATGGCCTTTTCAAGGTCACGTCGAATTCTGGTCAGCTGACCGATGCCAAGGGTCAGCACAGCGATGATGCAATCTGACACGGCACCCACCAGCGCGTAGGCGCATCCGAACCCCGCCCCCCGAAGAATAATCCCCTGCTTACTGATCTGTTCAACGTTTTCTCCATCTCTGGCGGGCGTTCGGAAATGCGGAATAGTCAAAGTCTCTTGCTGGCGCCACCCAACTCAGCGCTGCACGATATCGGAATGGACGACGCTGAAATTGTTGGTTGAGCTCTTCCGCGGCGTGATAACGGGCGGCCCTGCTGGGATGCGGACAAGAAAGGAAATAGACAATTGCCGGTCAGACGTAAGCTAATGACCCCGCGGACCGCGTGGGGACGGTTGTTCGTTTTCGTGGCTTCCATTGGTGTCATGTGGGCAGGACTGTGGCTGCTTCATTGGGTCACTTCGGGTGTTGTCCCAAGGCCAGCTCTCGAGAAGCTGGTTCTGCTCAGCATCCCCCTCCTGATCTTCTCCTTGACCCTCAAACCCGGTGTTCCCTGGTTCCCGCCAAGAAACAGGAAAGACTAGGCGGGCGGCCGTCGTGCGCTTCCTGCATGAAACGCGACGGAGCACAATGCCTTGACGCTGGGAGCGCGCACGCTCGCGTCGTATGCTGCAGTAAGTCCTAGGCTTTCGATCCCCTACCCCGGAGCAGGCAGATGCAGATACCCAAACCGTCCGACGCCGACAAAGACCGCTTCCGCGCGGTCCTGCCAGACAACCCGGAGGTGGTCGTCAAGCCGATGTTCGGCAACCTGGGTGCTTTCGTGAACGGCAACATGTTCGCCGGACTATTCGGCCCGATGATCGGAGTCAGGCTTTCCGACGCCGACAAGACGGCCATCGAGGCCGAGCACCAAACGCTTCCGTTCGGCCCTGAAGGTCGCGCGATGGGCGGCTATGTCGGCCTGCCCGAAGCCTGGAGCGGCGACGAAGAGCAAACGGCGGAATGGGTCGAGAAGGCCTTCGCATACGTTGCGACTCTGCCACCGAAAGCCGCGAAACCGGGCACGTCAAAGAAGTGACCGCCACGGCGCGACACTTGGTTGGCGTGGATGCTGAGTTTGTCGCGGGGCGGTGAGCCACTAGCCGGTGTGGTCTTCAATGAGCCCGCTCGCCGCGATCTCACGGAGGGCATAAATTCCGCGGGCTGCTGCGTCCTTGTCGCCGAAAGGGGCGGAGAGGGCAAGCTCTTTCCCGAACTGGTCAACCAGCCTGACCCTGCAGGTGCCTCCGTTGTCAGTGAACACTTCGAAGTGTCCGGCCATCAGAGAAGTTCTCCCTGTTGGCGCCCGAGAAGGAGCTTCGGCATTCCGCGTGCTCCGGCGGCTGGGCTACCACCGAAGGGCTGATGATTTCCCGCTTCGCGCCGCCGCTCTAGTTCGCCTGTGACGAGGTCAAGCAACGCCTGGGCCGGTTCAGAGAGCCGGTGGGTTGAGTCCGAATGGGAAATTTCGTCGCAGTGAAGAAGCACACCCCGGATGCGTTCCAGTTCGCGCGAAGGCACAGATGGCCACCGCCGAAACAGTTGTTGAACCGCGCTTGGCTTGGGTAGGCAGCCCCGCCAAGGTTCGCTGGAGGAGTCCTGCGTCCAACTTGCACCTCGTAGTGCCGCGCGAACATCGGCGTGGCCAACCTTTTGACCACGGAGATGGGTGTGACTGGGTTGAATCGATACCATGACTGACCTCTCGTACTAAATCGAGAACGCCAGCTGCATGACCCCTGTACCAGCATAGGTGACCCACGTCATATCAACCAATTTCGGCTAAGGCCCTATTTCTGACGGGCGGATTTCTGCCGGATTGATGGCGCCGAGACTCAGGTGCACGACGTCGCCCGGCACCAATGCGGTGACGTTCATATCCCGCGTGGTCCCGTCGCGCTGCGTACACCTAGATCAAGCGGCGGGTACACACAGATTGGGCCCTTTTGACACCTAGTTTTGCCTTTTCAGCACTCATTTTGAGGTTTCGTCCACCTAGTTGCCGATTTGGACCGTAGCCTTTCTCGCACGGAGACAGCAAGACTCGCTGCTGAATGCGGGCGGATTGGGGACAAGACATGGTGATATCTGAGGCCCGGCTTGCGCGTGATTCCAAAGGCTTGATCTGGGGAATTGCCGGCGCATCCACCATCGTCATTGTCATCTCTGCTCAAGCCGGGGGCATCCTCTTGCCCGGGCTCCTGATCGCCGCCGGCATCGTGGCTCTGACCTGGCTGATCCTTCGAATGACCGTCTCCATCGCCATCACGGACGAGAAGATCGTCCTACGATGTGAGCCCTTCTATTTGACAGCGATTCCTCTCTCAGACCTTTCAGCCGTAACTAGAGCCCCGGATACGTCCCTTTCTGAGGGCTACGGCATCCGCGTCTTGGGTAGGAACATCAGAGGGGTGCTGGTGGGAGGGCCTGCGGTCGCCTTGGAAACCGCCAGCCGCCGATGGATCATCTCCGCCGCCGATCCCGAAGAGGTCTTAGCAATAATTCAGGCTCAAATTGCAACTACGTGAACAATCGCAACCATCCGAACGAGAACAAATGGAGGACTCATGAAAAAAATACTCATTACCGGCTTAATTTCGGCTTTGCTCATCACCAGGATCCCGGTGGGTACACCGGCATTCGCAGACGCTAGTCCGTCCGCTTTGATTGAATCTGTCAAGAAGAGTGATGAAGCAGCGGCCCGTTCCTGGTTGGGCCCCCGTTGGCAGTCCAGCGTCTATGCGATAGCTAGTTGATTTTTCTGCGTCCAGTTCTCCCAGTAGCGTTTCGGCGTCATGCCGTCCAGGGATCCGTGGGGCCGTTCATGATTGTAGATAGCTTTCCATTCCTCGGCCAAATACCTTGCCTCGGCCATGGTGTCCATGATTTCTCCTGTGAGTTGTTCCCTTCTGAATTGGGCGTTGAAGGATTCGATGAAGCCGTTCTGCCAGGGTGATCCGGGGTCGATGAACGCGGTATCGACCCCGGCGGTGTTGCACCAGTCAATCAGTGCCGCGGCGGTGAATTCAGGTCCGTTGTCGCAGCGGACGTAGGTCGGTGCGGTGCCGGTCTCGGCGATGATGTCCTCCAGCACGGCGACCACGTCGGAGGCCTTGAAGGACCGGCGCGGAATGACTGCCAGGGCGGTGCGGGTGTATTCGTCGATGACATTGAAGAACCGTATGTGCCGGCCGCAGGAGGTCACGTCGGACTGGAAGTCGAAGCTGACCACGTGCATCGGATACTGGGCGGTGAGGCGCTTCTGTTCCCCGGCGCCGGGCCCGGTCCTGCGCCTCTTCCGTGCCCTGGGTTTACAGGCCAGGCCTTCGTCACGCCAGAGTCGGCGGACCCGCTTCCTGTTCAGCGCCACCCCGTCCCATGCAGGCTGGGCCAGGAGGTGCCAGCGGGCCTTCCGCCAGCCCCACGCGGGATGCTTCACGGCCACGGCCCTCAGGTCCGCCCGCAACTGGGCCTCCTGGAATCCCATGTCGGGTTTCTTCTTGCGGAACACGGACCGGTTCTGGCCCAGAATTCTGCAGGCAAGGCGCTCGGACGCCCCGAACTTCTCCACTGCCATGCGCACGGCACGGCGGCGCGGTTCGGGGCTCAGAATTTTCCCTTCGCGACCTCGTTCAGGATGTCGATGGCCAGTTCCTTCTCAGCCAGCAGCCGCTTGAGCCGGGCGTTCTCCTTCTCCAGTTCCCTGGTCCGCCTGGATGCCTCGGCGTTCTTCTCGGAACCGTACTGGTTCAGCCACCGGTACCAGGTCGCCTCGGTGATCTGGAGTTCCTTGATGACTTCGACCATCGGGCGTCCGTCGTTGAGCATTTTCTGCCCCTGCCGGACCTTCGCGATGACCTGCTCGGGGGTGTGTCTGCGTGCCATGATGCGTGAAATTCCTCCTGCGTCCATTCTCGGACACGAAACTCACACAAACACTGGACTCCTACCCGGGGACCCAACCAGTTCCCTTTTTCAAGCAATCTGGTTTGCCACCGGAGATCAGGTACCGAAGCTAAGTGAGAATGTCCGGAGCCAGAGTTTTCGGACCTATCTGAACGAACACGGCAGCCAGGAAACTGACATACGGAAAATGGCAAACGACGTGGCCGACCGTCTTGAGAAATCGCAACCCGGGTACCTCGCCAAACTGCACAAGAACCTTACCTCCGGCGACGTCTACCGAGTCGAGTCCTCCCTGGCAACGACAAGTGCAGATGTCCTTCAAACGGTACGCGAAAAGTACTCCTTGGAAGTAGCCTCGGTCAGCAAGGACGGTGGCGCATCGGGCAACTGCCTGTGGGTCTTTGCCGTCGCTGCTGTGGCGGTCTGGAGTGGAGCAGTCGTAGTCAACTACGCAGGTATCGTCAACGTCGCAGGCGCCGTTAACGCAGTTGGCTGGTTCAATGCTTCAGTGTCGGTGAATGTTCGGAGCGCTTCAAGCCTCGAGACCGTGGCTGCCACAGATGAGCACCGCGCCGTCACTGAAGACACCGTGGCAGCGTTGACTGTCGCACTCGCGAAGTAGAGATCTTCCGAGGCCGAAGCACATGCTGCGTTTCTACCGCCGGGTACGATTCCATTCACTGCGCGTCGCGAAGTGGCGCACGACAATACCGATCTTCTTGGTTGGAGCTGTACTGACATATTCCATCTTCGCTGTTTCACCACACTCCACTTTTCATCCGCCCGGAACAGACACAGTAAAGGAGGCATTGTCGAAAGCGGTTCCTCAGGGCTGGGCCTTCTTCACTAAGTCGCCAAGGGATCCCTTCCTGCTTGTTTACGCGAAAAACGGCGCCGGCGCGCATCGAGAAATACTTCAACTACCAACTGCCCGAGTCGAGAACTATTTCGGCGTCAGCCGCTTCGGCCGTGGGCAGCCCGTTGAACTCGCAAACATCGTCAACCGGGTGGCGTCCCAAGGTTGGAACAAGTGTGGCCCCACCACCACGTCCTGTCTTGATACGCCCATGACGGCCGTCCAGGTGCGCAACGAGAAGCCCGAACCGAGTCTTTGTGGATCTATCAAAGTGGTGGAGGTAGTTCCCGTTCCATGGGCTTATCGGCACCTGACTGATACCCGATTCCAGGCACAGAAGGCAATGAGTTTGGAGTCCAGATGCTCCTAAGGATGTTTGTCAACGGCAACTTAGAAGTGACCGGTGGCGGCATGTTGGTTTGACCGCTGGCGGCAAGTGATTGACCGGTCGCGGCAAGTATTTTTGGACAGGGTCAGGCGCCCCGGGCATGCCGGGTTTCAGTGCGCCTGACCAGGGTTTGGGGTTAGTTCATGGGGCGGGTTCCTTTCCCGTTCTGGGCTTGCATGAGCCGGACGGACTCGCCGCTGGTTTGGCAGAGGTGGGCGTGGTGGAGAAGCCGGTCAACGGTCGCGGTGGCGATGGTTTTGGGCATGAGCTCATCGAACCCGGAGGGGTGGATGTTCGAGCTGATCGCCAGGGACCGCTTCTCGTAGGAGGCCTCCACGACGCGGTAGAAGCCCTCGGCCGAGTCCGCGGAAACCGGCAGCAGGCCGATGTCATCGATGCAGATCAAATCCACGTTGGTGGCCCGGGTGATGGCTTTGTTCACGCTGTCATCGATGCGGTGCCGGCGCACGAGCGCACCGAGGTCTTCCATGCTCAGCCAGGACACGGACATGCCCTGGTCGATGGCCTGCTGGCCCAAGGACTCCAGCAGCAGGGTTTTGCCGGTGCCGGAGGGCCCGCACGCGATCAGGTTCTCCCGCCGCCGCACCCATTCCAGCGTCCGCAGGAACGATGTCGTTGCGGCCGGGAGGGTGGACAGAGCCTCGTCCCAGACATCGAAGGTCTTCCCGGAGGGGAAACCTGCGCGTTTGCGCCGGGTGGCCAGCATCGAGGCGTTCCGACCGGTGGCTTCGGCTTCGAGCAGGACACGGACGACCTCGGTGGGGTCCCAGCGCTGGGCTTTCGCGGTGGCCAGGACATCGGCGACGACGGCGCGGGCGTGCGGCATCCGGGTCGTGCGCATAAGCGCGATCACCTGCTCCACCGCCGCGTCGGTCAGGGGCGGGGACATGGTGTCAGCGCTCATCGAGGGCTCCTTCAAAATCGCCGTCAACGACTGGATCGGTGGTCGGGGCGGTCGTGGGTGTCGTGCCGAAATTCGCCCAGGAGCCGGTGCCCTGGCTCAACCATTGGCCCTGGTCGGTGACGGTGCGGGTGGTGCCGGTTGTGTGGCCTGTGCCGCCGGCGGTATTGACGATGGAGCACAGGTCCTCGTGGGTGAAGCGCTGGTGCACCGCTGCCGCCCCGAGGCCCTTGTCGACCTCGCCGGCGCCCAGGACCTTGGCCAGGGTGACGGCGCGTTCCATTTTGTGCCGGATCTTCTGGGTTCCGGCAGCGGCGGCTTCCTTGAGCCAGAGCGCGGCGCCGGCGCCGATGGCCAGGAACTCTTCCTCGGCCTTGTTGGTGGGGCGGATGACCCGTTCGAGGGCACCGGACGGGGCCGGCGGGAAATGGGCGTCGATGATCGCCGGGGTCCCTGGGCGGGTGAGCTGGTGCCGTGCGACCTCCACCGGGCCGGCGTCCCCGACGTGGACGATGACGACCTCGGTCTCGGTGCCGCGGACCCAGACCATCTCACCCATCAGGGTGTGCGGGACGGAGTACCGGGACTGCTGAAAGGTGATCATGGGCGTGTTCGGCGGGACCTGGCGGGTGTGGCCGAAACTGGCCGTGACGGGGGTTTCCGGGACCGGGTGCAGCCGGGGACGTTCGAGAACGCGGAGCATGTCCTTGGGGATCTCCAGAGTGGCCCGGTGAACCCGCGAGTTCACCTCCTCCATGAACGCCTCACACGCAGCCTCCAGCTCGGCGAAGGACCGGTACTCGGGCAGCAGGTTCGTCTCTTTGGGGACGAGGTCGGCTTTGGCGATCTTGACCGCGTTCTCGACCCCGCCCTTGGAGGCCGGGTCGGCCGGGATGCACGTCTGCATGGACGTCGAATAGTGCCTGGAAAACGCCACGATCTGCGCGTTCCGCACGGGGATTCCGGCGACGTGCTCGATCGTGACCGTCTTCTCGTTGTCAGTCAAAATGTAGGTCGGGATCCCGCCGATCAGCCTAAACGTCCGGTCCAGGGCGGCGAAGACGCTCGGCATGGTCTTGTCCCGCAAGGCGATCACGATCCGGAACCGCGAGAAGGCCAGCCAAGCGACGAACAACACGGTCTTCACACCGTCAACCACGGGGCCATCCCCGTAGTCGAACTGGAGCCATAGACCCGGCTCCGGCGTCCAGGGCCGGTGCACGCGCACGTTCCGGGCCCGGTATTTGGCCTTCAGTTCAGCCAGCGTTGTCCTGGTTGTCCGCTCACACCCGGTGAACCCTAGAGCGAGGAGCTTCTCATGCACGACATCACCGCGGATCTTCCCACGGGACTGCTCGACCCAGGAGATCATCTGCGGCAGGAACGGGTCGGTCATCCGGCCGCGGTGCCGGGCCACCGGCGCCTGCGCGCCTTCCTGACGGGCCTTCACATAAGAGCGCACCGTATTGTGTGAAACGCCGCAGATCTTCGCGGCATCCCGGTAGGACCGGGTCAAATCGTAAGCAGCTAAAATTTCCATGAACTCTCCTGGAGACTTCATAACGAGCCCCTTCCTTCCCGCAACGGGTGAAATACACGATTGGCATCGCCATTTCACCGCGGAAGGAAGGGGCTCTCCCCGTAACGACACGAGGAATGGACAAGGGGGAATCCCGGCACGCCAAGCCACCCGTAGTGGCCGACTGCTGTTCAAAAATGCTTGCCGCCGCTGGTCAAAACCACTGCCGCGAACGGTCAATCAGTTTTGCCGTCTCCGGTCAGTTTAAAGTTGCCGCTTACAGATGTTTCGTCCGGGAATCGAGCGAATCAATGTTGTGATCTGGTCACCGGCCATCGGCGTGCTTCGATCTACTTTGGCCTTCGCAAGTTTCCTGACGCTCAGCGCGACGCCAACCGCCAGCCTATTCCAGCCCCTGTGGGGTATCGGCCTCCAACCAGCATGCAAGGGAATCAACGCACTCAACCTCTTCTGTGCCTTTGGACCTAACAACCTCGATCTATCGAAGTGGGTCGCGCTTGGACTGCTGCTCTTGGTCATGTCGGGGTACTTTCCACAGGCCACCTCCTTGATGCACTACTGGATCTCATTCTCCGTGTTCAATGGGATAGCCATTCCCGACGGAGGAGATCAAATCACCGTCGTGTT
Organism: Arthrobacter sp. MMS18-M83; assembly: GCF_026683955.1. NCBI lineage: Bacteria > Bacillati > Actinomycetota > Actinomycetes > Micrococcales > Micrococcaceae > Arthrobacter > Arthrobacter sp. MMS18-M83. Next base: position 1,800,943 of record NZ_CP113343.1, read on the forward strand.
GACCCTCCTACTAATACCCATCTGCATGACCGACCCGCGCCGGAACCATTGGTCGGCCGCGCCCAATTCCACGATCTCGACAGGCTGGCGACGCGGATGGGCCATCGCGGGCTTGATAGGCGTCAAGATTCAGGTATCGATCTTGTATTTGCAGTCTTGCATCGAAAAAACCGCGCAAACCGAGTGGGCAACTGGAAACAACCTCTATTACACCGCTTCAGGCGTGTTCGGCTTCTCCGATCCCGTCAGAGTCCTACTGGCGCCGCTGCTTGAACATGAAGCCACCGTCAGTTTTCTAACCTGGTCAGTCCTGGCACTCGAGTTCGCCCTTGGGGTGACCCTGGTGACCCCCGTTGTGTGGCGCCCTTACCTATTCCTTTTGGCGGCACTCTTCCATGCCGGAATCGCACTCCTCATGGGACTGTGGAGTTTCGCCCTGGCCATGATCGCCGCAGACCTCATTCTGACACTCCCCCTTACGAGCGTTGCCTTCAGCCCCGGGTTTTCACTGAACGGGATCAGACCTGCTCCCGGGATTAGTCGAAGGAATCGGCCGACCTGACGAGGAGCAGTTTGCAGGTTCCAGCGCATCGTTCGCTTCCGCGGTTCGTCGTCTCTCTTAGGTAGTTGTTTTATGAAATTCCTGACCCTCTCAGCGGCGGTCATCTTCTCGGTCGTCGCCATCATTGCGTTCTCGAGCAACCTGGCAACGGGGATCTGGTCCCTGGCCGCGGCTGGAGCGACCCTTGCGACGTGGTCCGTCTACAGGGCGGCGCTGCTGCGTCGTAGGTAAAGGTTGAGAGTTCTTCTGCCTAGACTTGCGGGATGACGACGTATGAGGACGACCGAACTGCTCTGGCCGTTGATGAAGCCCCCGACGATATCGACGAATCCATTGATTCCGCGTTACCTGCGGAACTAAGCGCCGAGACATTATCGGGACTTGTTTCTTACACTCTTGACTGGAGCGTGCAGTCTCTGCTCGAGCGCATCGGCAAAACCTTTGATATCAACCCCAGCTTTCAGCGACGCGATGCTTGGTCCAGCGACCGAAAGAGTCTCTACATTGAGTCTCTACTTCTCGGATTGCCCGTTCCCCAGATTGTTCTGGCTGAGGATCCAACGGCGAAAGGGCGATTCATTGTATTGGACGGGAAACAAAGACTCGTAACGATGAAGCAGTTCGCCGCTCCCGACGAACACTTCAAGTCATTCAAGCTCAAAGGGTTGCAGTTCGTGCCGGAACTCAGCAACATGTCTTACGAGAACTTGCAAGAGTCTCCAATGTATTCCGAGTACGCAGATGGCTTCCTCGCGCAACCAATCAGGACAATCGTGATTCGCAATTGGGGAAGTCCTGCGGTTCTCTACAACATCTTTGTGCGACTGAATCAAGGCAGTCTTTCGCTGTCGCCGCAGGAACTACGCCAAGCCCTCTATCCTAACGACTTCACTCGGTGGATCAATACACGGTCCGCTCAAAGCGGTCTGATTCACCAGGCCCGCAGGATCAAGTCTGAAGATTTTCGGATGCGAGATGCGGAGATGCTTCTCCGTTTCATCGCCTTCAAGGAATCCCTCGAAGATTACTCCGGAAACTTGCGGCAATTCCTGGATGCAGCGTGCGAAATCGGCCAGACCGCTTTGGAGAAAGAAGGGGAATGGTATCTGGAGGAGCTTGCCGTTGCATGTGAATTGGCCATACAAAGGACCTTCACGATCTTTGGTAGCAACGCATTTCTGCGGTTCGAGGACGACGCGTATAACCGACGGTTCAACATAGCCGTATTCGATGTCATGACGGCAGTGCTCTCGGATTCGCAGCTGGACGACAGCGTGGTTGAGCACCACGCATCGGCAATTGAGGGGGCGTACAAGGATCTGTGCGTGAACGATCCGGACTTCCAGGCGGCACTCAAGGCAAGCACGAAGACCATAAAGGCTACCGCTGGGCGAATCCAGAAATTCGGTGAGCAGGTGGAAGCCATCACGGGTAGGACCCTGGACATTACGTCTCGGGCTGTCATTCTGGCCATGAAGGCGAAGTAAGCCTGATGCCATCCTCGCTATATGCCAGTCTTCAACAGAAGATTGGTGACCTAAAGGCATGCTTTATCGTTGAACGCCACGACATTTCTGACTACGAGTCCAATGATCACAGGAAGGCGGTGGCATTCGTCCTCTTGGCAAGTGCCGAACTGGAAGCATACGTAGAAGAGCGATGCAAGAAGGCTGCGAATGAGGCATTCGACCGACTGGACAAGAATCAGCCGACAACGGCCGGTCGAGGTATTGTCATGTGGGCCATCATCCGCAAATCCTCCGAACCACATCCTTTCGACTTAGCGGACGTGCAACTCCACAGGGAGCGGTTTTCCGAGATACGCAGGTCATACGTAACCAGCGCCGCTAAGAGTCACGGAATCGACGACAAAGATTTTAAGGCGCTCGCCTACCCGCTTGGCTTTAGGCCAGGGGATATCCCAGAGCAATTATTCGACTTGCTCAAAGAACTTTCGCAGGATCGCAACCCGGCTGCACACGGACCGGTGAATCGCGCTAAACGCTTGACCGAGCCCAAGGAGGAATGGACTCGGTTCTCAAAGATACTGGAGTTGTTGCTCGTCTTCGATACAAGGGTCGAGGATCTCGTTAAGGGTTGAGCAGGACATGGTGTTTGGCTACCCGAAGCTGCGCCACGCTCCTGCCCCCTCGGATGTCGTTGACTGGCCCTGAATTTCGCGGGAGTGGTGAGGAACGCAGCCAAGGTCAGACTGCTCACGGCAAGGAGACCCCGGGAATCTCGCGGATTCCAGAATCCTGCCCTCTAGCGGTGAGGGGCCCGACCTCCCGATCATGACGGGTTACCGGCTCGGCAACCGGGGACCTCATTGGGCCACCGCAGCCGCAGCAGCGAATACGTCCCCCGGCATCGATCGGTGTAGCTTCCAGGTGATCGCGATCGGCTTCTCCCGGGAATGCTGGACGTAGTCCACTTGACCAATGCAGGTGTACGGAACGGTTAGGCCCGTCTCATCCTCGGCTGTGTCACGCGTGAACAGGACAATGTTTGATCCATGGCTGGATCGGTTCAGGTAGCGCCTTCCGGTTGGGCTGGCGGGCGACGTCGCGTTCTGCGACTCCCAATGAAACAGTTCAGGGCTGATGGCGTAGTCCTTGTACATGGTGGTCGCTGAATGGTTCTTCTCGTCCTTGTTGAGCGTCACGAAGAATGCATCCGTTGACGTGGCCGGGCACCAGGCGACGCCCTCGCGGTGCTGTACGTTCTTGCCCAGATCCAATGACCCAAATTGCAGCGCTGCCAGCACTTCTTCACGCCGGTACGTGGCATGGGTCAGCAGTGGAATGTGTTGCAGACCCGCACCCAGTCCCTTTGCCGCATGTTTGGAGCGGGCAACTCCAAGCTTCACAAGCTGACGGATCTCACTGCAGACAAACTCGTAACGGCGCAGGCAGTCCAGGCCGTCGTCATACGTCTCAAAACCGCCGGCGTCGTCCCACAGGGTGTAGAAGAGCATCCTTGCGAAGGTTTGCTTCCGTGCGCCGAGCTCCGAGTAGCGGGGCGCGTCCGAGCCAACGAGCATCGAGTAGGCCTCAGCTCGCTCAGGATCGTCCACATGGAGCAGGCGCACCATCCGACTAAGGAGCTTCTTCTCCTCGTCACTGGACAGCTCGTGGGTCTTGCCTCTCAGCGCCGACTCAAGCGGGGAGAATCCCTCAATCAGCTGAGCTTGTCTGAGGTAGCCAGTCCAAGAGTCCTTCGTCGAGCGGTAAACCCTCTTAAGCTCATTGCCTGACCTTTGAAGGTATGTCTCCAACTCGAGCTCTCCGTAGGAAGCAATGTCCCTGACAAGGTCAGAGCGGTTGAAGCGCAGCTGGGCCTTGATGTTCTCTAGAACCACACCCTGCGCCACCCGGTCCAAGACGATCTGAGATCCGGACGGCAGATATGGGAACTCGTCTTCCACGGCCTTCTCCAGCTCTTTACGGCCGTAGCCGGTCAGTGCGCGATACCTCAAGTCAAAGCGGAACTCACGACGCTGCTGGCCAATGAAGTCCAGGACCGTCAGGACCGCCTTATCCTCTGAGCGTCGCAGCCCGCGGCCTAGCTGCTGCAAGAAGATCGTGGCACTCTGAGTAGGCCGAAGCAGCAGAATCGTATCCACCTCGGGCAGGTCAAGGCCCTCATTGAACAGGTCCACCGCGAAGATGCAGTTGACCGTGCGGTCCCGCAACCGCTGCAGCGCAAGGGCACGTTCGTCGTCGTCGGTTTGTCCTGAAACGGCAACGGAGGCGATGCCTGCGCGGTTGAAGACCTCCGCCATGTAGTGGGCGTGCTGGACCGAGACGCAGAAGCCGATAGCACGCATGTCGTTCGTGCTCGTGACCTTGTCCCGCAGCTCGCGGATCACCTTGCCCGCGCGAGCCTCATTGCCCGTGTACAAGGCATCAAGCTGCGTGACGTCGTAACTGCCGCGCTTCCATTCCAGGCGGCTGAGGTCTACGTCGTCCGAAACGCCAAAGTAATGGAAAGGAACCAGCAGATCCGCATCCAACGCGTCCCAAAGCCGCAGTTCGCTGGCCCTCCGGCCGTCGAAGAACTGCTTGGCGACGTCGACGCCGTCCCCGCGTTCCGGCGTCGCGGTTAGACCGAGCAACTCCTGCGGTTGGAGGTGGTCAATAAGTCTGCGGTAAGTTGGCGCGTGCGCATGGTGAAACTCGTCAATGACGACGACGTCAAAGTCATCGGGCGCTACCTTATCGACGCCGAGCGCGGCTAGTGACTGGACGCTGGCGAAGACATGTTTCCAGTCGTTGGGCTTGTGATCGCCGACGAGCAGTTCGCCGAAAGAACCCTTTTGCATCACGTCGCGGTAGGTGCGCAGGGACTGCTTGAGGATCTCCTGTCGGTGCGCGACGAAAAGCAAGGTGAGGTCCCGTCCGGTTGAGTCGCAAAGCCGCTTGTAGTCCAGGGCCGCGATCACCGTCTTGCCGGTGCCAGTGGCCGCAACAAGCAAATTCCGGTGGTAACCCTTGTCCCGCTCGGCTTCCAGATCCTCCAGCATCTCCACCTGGTGGAGGAAGGGTTGAACTTCTAGTCCTGTTGCAGCGTCCGGGGCCGCAGTGAGCCGGCCACCGTTTCGGGCGAGAGCGGTATCGAGCTTCTCTGCGTCGCGGTCCGGGTCGTAGCTTTGAAAGGCACGCTGTTCCCAGTAACTGTCGAAGGTGACCTCGAACTTCTTGAGAAGTTCCGGCGTTGAGACTGCGCTGAGCCGGACGTTCCATTCCAGTCCGTCCAAAAGCGCCGCTCTACTCAGGTTTGAGCTGCCGACGTAGGCGGTATGGAAGCCGGAGTTCCGGCGGAGAAGCCAAGCCTTAGCGTGCAGCCGGGTGGATTGGGTTTCGTAACTGATTTTCACCTCGGCGCCGTATCGCCTGACGAGTTCGTCGATGGCGCGGCGTTCAGTGGCCCCCATGTACGTAGTGGTGATGACGCGGAACCTGACACCGCGGTCTCTCAGTTGTTCGAGGGCGGGCTCAAGAAGGCGCAGGCCGGTCCATCGGATGAAGGCGCACAGGAGATCCACGGTGTCGGCTGATTCGATTTCAGCTCGTAATTCACCCGCCAGGTTCGGGTCGTCCTTGCAATTGGTAAGGAGAGCGGAGTCACTGAGCTTGGTCGTCGGACGGCGAAGGTTGCGGCGTTTGAGGGTGTCCGGCGGATGGAGGGAACGGAGCTGGGTGGGTCCGTCTGTGATGGTGTCACCGTGTTTGAGTTCCCGTAGGAGTCGGTTGGCCAGGGCGACCCTTTCGTCTGGCATGGCGTTTGTGAGGGCGACGCGCACGACGTCGGCGACGTGACGGCAGAGGATATCCGGCGCTTCGTCCTCACCTATCTGCTCAAAGGCGGCATGGAACTCCGGTGCTGCTCTCAGGCGCGCATCGAGCGCGTCGGTCTTGATTAGCTCATACAGTCCTTGATGCAGCGGCTCTGCTGCCAATCCCCCATCGAATGTAGTCACTTTGCCAGGGTATTGGTTTGGAGGACTTTGGTCCAAAGAAGTTGTTGCCAGCCCACCTGCCACACATTTATTGTCACGGGTCAGCCCTAGTCTCAGACTGAAAGGTATCGTTTCATTTATTCAGCATGCTGGGGGCAAATCATGCAACAGGAACACTTGGAGAATGTGGTTCCAGGATCCAAGCAAGACGCGGTTCTGTGGTCGGAACCGACTGGCAGGATCCTAAATGTGCATCGGAATACCGACTGGCTTTTCATCCGCAGCACGGAGCCATTACTCAAGTGCCCTGTAATTGATTGCGAAGTGAAACTTGTCGCGGTTGACAGGCAGGGCACGCGCCATTTTCGAAATGCGCCAGGATCCGTTGATTGTCGCCACTTCACTTCCCGTAGAGCGGACCATTCCACAAGGGGTGGTGGTCCAATGTCCGCTGAGCACCTCTGGTATCAGTCGGAAATAGCCAAGCAGGTCCGTCGACGGGCTCAGCTTCAGGTCACAGTGGAGGACTATGAGTCCAATGCGGACCTACTCATTCTGAATGTGAAGACCAATCGCTCCGTTGCCATAGAGATTCAGCGATGGGACACGGACATGCGCGCTCGGACTGAGCATCGAATGTCATTGGGTCACGAAGTCATTTGGCTCATCACAGACTCAGCCAAGCTATCCCCCGAAACGCAACATCAGGTTTTTACGAATCGCGGCGCTTTCGTTCGTGTTCGGTCATTCTCCAAGCCGTACACGGCGCTCTCGCCCTGGGATCCCAACCAGCCTCGCACCACCCCGGTCATCGAGGTTTCGGGAACGATAGGTCGCCTGGATGCTGCCTCGAGCTGTATCCGCGCCACCCGGATGCCCCTGATGACGGTTCTCGAAGAGATTCTTGACGGAAAGCGTGAATGGATTTTTCCGGGGCAAAGCGTCTACAAAACAATTTCTGGAACCGGCCGAAAAGGCGGTTCGTGGGTCCGCCATATTGACTACGTCAACGCCCATATCCTTGCGTCAGGCCTGAGTATTCCCCTCCTTCCCGAGACATCTCACTATGGACGACTCTCAGGACCCATCCAAGCCGCACCCCAAGTCCTTGAAGATGGGATTCGACCCGCTACTCGAGAACAAGTTTGAGCGCACCTGGTTTGGCGCATTCAAGTCGTAGGCGTCATCCAATCCGGCTGTCTGCGCACAAAACCGGGGCCCCTGCCCACCCGCTGTCGTGCCCCTCCGCACCGCTGTGCAGACCGAGTACTCCCTGTGGGAACGGGAGCCCGAAACGAAGGTCTTCCCGGTCCTGGCTGAGCTGGGCATCGGATTCGTTCCGTACAGCCCTCTCGGGCGCGGGTTCCTAACCGGACAGCTGCGCAGCGAGGCGGACTTCGCCGAGAACGACTACCGACGGCACTCCCCTAGGTTCCAAGGCGACAACTTCAAACGCAACCTCGAGCTGGTGGACCGGGTGAAGGAACTCGCAGACCAGAAGGGATGCACCCCGGGGCAGCTGGCACTCGCCTGGCTGCTGGCACAGGGCGAGCACATCGTCCCGATCCCCGGCACCAAGAAGCGCGAACGCCTGGCAGAGAACCTGGAGGCCATCGCCGTCGAACTCTCCGAAGAGGACCTCAAGCGCCTCGATGAACTCGTCCCGGCAGGGTCAGCTGCCGGAGACCGCTACCCCAACATGGGCAGCATCGACGGCTAAGTCCGGGCCCCTAGCCAGCAACCGCTTCTTTACCGAGCACCACGTTCACCGGCGCCTCGCCGGCTTGCAGCAACGAAATCTGCTTCTTGATGAGCCGGACCATCCGGGGGAACATCGCCGAGCTCGCCCCGCCCACATGGGGCGTGATCAGCACACCAGGCGCCGTCCACAAAGGATGATCGGCGGGCAACGGCTCCGGGTCGGTCACATCCAAAGCAGCCCGTAGCCGTCCCGACGACGTCTCCCGTAGCAAGGCTTCCGTGTCCGCCACAGGACCCCGCGCCACGTTCACCAACAGCGCGCCGTCCGGCATGGCCGCGAGGAACCGGTCATCCACCAGCCCGCGGGTCTGCTCGGACAACGGCACGCTGACCACTACGATCTCGTGCAGCGGCAATTGCTCATACAGCGCATCGATGCCGAGGATCCGGCCGTGTTCATCGTCCCGTTCGCGGCTGGCCATCCGCGTCACGTGCGTTTCGAACGGCAACAGCCTGGCTTCAATGGCCTTCCCCACTCCCCCGTAGCCCACCAGGAGAACACGGCGGTCCGCCAAACTGGGGCGCTGCCCGGCACCCCACGTACCAGTCGCTTGGTTCCGCACAAAGTCCGGAATGCCGCGCTGGCTGGCGATCATCATTCCCAAGGCGAGTTCCGCCGTCGACGTCTCATGGACTCCTGCCGCGTTGGCGAAAACGCAACCCGACGGCAAAACGTCAGCGACGCCGTCGTACCCGATCGACTGGCTCTGCACCAAGCGGACCGTCACGCCATCCAGTGCCGCGAGGGCATCTGGCCGGCCCATGTAGGGCGGCACCAGAAGGTCGAAGTGGTCCGCCGGCGCGGGACCAGCCAGGTCCCACACCACAAACTCGACGTCGGCGGAAGGCCCCATGGCGTCCAGAAGTTTCCGATCGGGCAGGCAGACCCTCAGCCGGACCGTCACCGGTAAATCACCAGATTGATGTTCACAGGACGCAGCGCGGTTTCGCTCATTCTTTTCCCGTCTCCCTTAGCTCCGGCGAAGCGCTTGTTCGAGTTGTTACTCAGGGGCAGGAATAGTCGTAGTCGAGTCCGGAGGACACGTACTGGGTCACAGACACCCGGCTTCCAGACGTAAGGCCAGGCACAGAACAATTGGACTTCGCTCCGCGCAAGGTATTGGCACCGGGAAGCCAACTCGGCGGCCCAGCCAGCGGACTGCTGGTGGGCACGGTTCCGGCGATGGTTCCCCACTGACTTGCGGTCGAATAGATCCCGACACCTGCGCCGGCAGCGCCGGAAGTGATGCTCTTGAAGTAGGTGGCCATTCCTTCAAGGTCGGCCCTGTTCAGTGCCGTGGTGGTCTGCCAACTGTTGCCGGTTTCCACATCGAGCCACCAGAAATAGTTCCCGGGGTTGTTCACGCCGCGGATGGTGGCGTCGTCGTACGCCTTCGCGTAGCCGTACATGTAGGAGCAGGCAAGATCGACCGCACCGCCGCACGTCCCGTAAGGATTGGCGATCTGTGTGCCGGCGTAGGTGTTCGACGACGGCCACCACGAGCCTGCGAGTCCCGGATTGGCGGTGTTCACGTACAGGGCCACCTTGGGCTGCGCTGTTCCTCCCGTTGAGCCAGCCGCCCAAGCCAGTTGCTGAGCCAAGCAAGGGTTGGTGTTATTGGCCAGGCCGCCGGTAACGCCCACGATCGCAAACGCTTGCCCCGCCGGGAGGCTTTTGCCGCACTGTGGCCAGGAAACATCGTTGCCGATCAAACCCTGAGTCCGGGGAGGCGGGGCCGCTGCTGCAGGAGCCATCCCCGCCAGCGACAGTCCAAGAAGGGCCAGGAACGTGCATGCCATCTTCATTCCAAAGTGCGCCATGCGCCCCATGGTACGCCCGCCCTCCCCGTCCCTCGGAAATGCACCGCCCTCCCCGGCGCCAAGAAGTCCGCGCCCCGCGGCTACTCGGCCGCGGGCTCGCCTTGCTTGACCAAAGCAGCCTCAAGGTTGATTTTCACCTTGTCGCTCACTAGGAAACCGCCGGTCTCCAGGGCTGCGTTCCAGGTCAGCCCAAAGTCCTTGCGGCTGATCTCGGTCTCGGCGGAGAACCCGGCGCGGGTGGCGCCGAAAGGATCAACGGCGACGCCGGTGAACTCCACTTCCAGCTCCACGGGCTTGGTGATCCCGCGGATGGTGAGATCGCCCGTGAGCGTGTAGTCCTCGCCGTCGCCCTCCACGCTGGTGGCCCGGAAGGTCATCTCCGGGAACGCCTCGACGTCGAAAAAGTCGGCGCCGCGGACGTGGCCGTCTCGGTTGGCATCGCCGGAGTCGAAGCTCGCGGTCTTGACCGTTGCGTGGAGGGACGCGTCGGCCAAGGACTCGCGCACCCGGGCCTCGGCACTAGCCTCGGTGAAACGGCCGCGGACCTTGCTGATGCCCGCGTGCCTCACGCTGAAACCAATCTCGCTGTGGGACATGTCCAGCAACCAAGTGCCGGAAGTCAGGCCTGAGGGAAGAGTCATGGTGGATCTCCTGATTCGAAAGAATTTCGCTTGGATCGATCCCTTCTACCCTTATTGAGCTCCTCAATGAAGTCAAGGAACCCGGCGCGGCCCCTTGACTGGCGGGGACCGTCGGCCGAGAGTGTCACATGTGAGGCGTGAGGCCGTTCGGGAGTATCTGGCGAGTGCCCTGTGGGCGATGCCGACGTGCGCCGTCGTCCTCGCGATCATCGCGGGGGCGGGCCTCTCCGCGGTACAGCTCGGCCCGGAGTCGCCCCTCGCCGTCCTCCTCTTCCAAGGGACGTCCGACGACGCGCGGAACCTGCTCATCGGGATCGCGAGCACAATGGTCACGGTCATCGCCGTCGTGCTCGGGCTCACTGTCGTGGCCCTGCAGCTCGCGTCGACGCAGTTCAGCCCTCGGCTGCTGCGGAACTTCCTGCGCGACATCCCCAACCAAGTGACGCTCAGCGCGTTCGTTGCCACGTTCGCGTACAGCACGGCAGGGCTCTACACAGTGGGAATCGCAGCCGGTCAGCGCACCGAGAACTACCCCCGCCTCGCGGTGAGTGGCGCATTGCTGCTGTTGTTCGTGAGCATGGTCATGCTCGTCTTCTTCGCCCACCATCTGTCGCATTCGATCCAAGTGGACCAAGTCATGAAGGGCGTCGAGAGGGCCACGCTCAAGGTGATCGAGAGGTCGTTCGTCCCGGGCGATCCCGCTATTCGCATGCCAAACCCACCGCCCGGCGCCACGGCCTTGCTGGTACCGCAGTCAGGATATGTTCAAGCCTTCCATGCCGAGGCGTTCGTCGGGGTGCTCGCGAGCCAGGGCCTCACTGCCCGTATGGTGCCCATGGTCGGCCGGCACGTCATCGCCGGATCCCCGCTCGCCTGGGTCTGGGAGGGCACCGGCGACGGCGAACATCCCCTTGCCCCCGACGCCGGCGCTGAACTGCGCCGGGCGCTCGCTCAGAGCGTTCGGATCGGTTACGAACGGACCCTTGAGCAGGACGTCGCCTTCGGGATCCGGCAACTCGCCGACGTCGCGTCCAAGGCGCTCTCGCCCGCCATCAACGACCCCTACACCGCGAACCAAGCGGTGGACCATCTCGGCTCGATCCTCGCTGCCCTCTCACTACGACAGCACGGCCCGCAGGCCGTGGTGGACGCGCAAGGCACCGTGAGGCTGCACCTACCGGCTCGGGATTTCGGCTATCTCGTGGATCTGGCCCTCGGACAGGTGCGGCGGTACGGCGCGAACGAGCCTCGCGTGGTCCGGGCACTGCTGCGTGTGTGCCGCGATCTCGTGTGGTTCGGCGACGCGGCCCACCACGCCGTCGTGCGTCAATACGTCGAGACCCTCCTCAGCGATGTGGCCCGGCTCGTGGCCCAGCCAGCCGATCGCGAACCCCTTCTCGCGGAGGGGGCGGCGGTACTCAAGGCGTTCGACGTCGCGGACGGACCCGGTGGCACCACCTAGCTAATACGGTGGGTGCGTCATTCGATTTCCGCTTCCGCGGCTGCGTTGCGGATGCCGCGGGGACGTCCTGCTTTGGTCCAGGCCCAGTAAAGGAGGCCTGCGATGGCGAGCGCAGCGGCGAGGCTGGCGATGGGGAAACCGCGGGAGAGGTTGGCAATGAGGGTGAAGGCCACGACGAGGGCTCCGACGGTGTTCAGGATGAGGAATCCCGGTTGGCGGTCCTTACGGGCAAAGAGTGCCATGGAGACCAAGCCGGCGAGGAAGCTGAGGAAGACCGAGACGGCGTAGAAGAGGACAAGCACCTGGTCGTTGCCTCCGGCGATGGCGGTGACGGCTCCGGCCAGGACGATGAACAGGGCGACGCCCCAATAGGGCGTGTGGTGTGCGTTGGTGCGGCCCAGGGAAGGAGGAAGGATGCCGACCGTCTCCCCGTTGCGGTTGATGTGGCGTGCCAGAGCCTTGAGTAGGCCAGGTCCAGCCTGGAAGCCTGAGGAAGCCGCCGAGAGCAGCAGCAGGGCAGTGACGAGCTGGAAGGCGGCGAACACAGGCTCCGGGGTAGCGAGGCGGGCGAGTTCGGCGATCTGCGTGCTGTCTTCCGGAGGGATGCCTACTTGGAGTTGGGTGGCCTCCAGGGCGAGGCCCAGAGTTATGATCCCGACGACGGCGAGGGTCAGCCAGAGGGTGAGCTGCCCGAAGCGGCGCTTCCCGGCGTTGTCGAGCTGCCCGAGCTGGGCAACCGCCGAGGTCGCCGCTTCGACGCCGGTGGCCATGGCCATGGCGACGGGGAAGGCAAGCGCCACGGCAAGGACCGGCGCATGCCCTGGAGCGCCGGTGATCGTGCCAACCGGTCGAGGCGCTGCGCCGAGACCGTCCAGAAGGACGACGGCGGAAACGACGATGAAGGCCACAGTCATCGCCGCGAAGACCAACCGGCCCAAGTGTCCGAACCAGCTCGCAGCACCGACGAGGACCACCAAGCCCAGCCCGAGCAGCAACCGCCAGGGGGCAAGTGCCGGGAAATAGGCGATCACTGCCGAGGAACCAGCAGAGACGCTGATCGCGATGGTGAGCACGAAATCCACCACCAGCGCCCCGATCGGGATGAAGGACCAGCCGTCTCCGAAGGCTTCACCCACGGCGGCGGACGCCCCGCCGCCTCTCGGGTAGCGGGCGATAAGTTGCCGGTAATTCACGATGACCAGGGCGACGATGGCCACCACTACGACCATCGTCGGGCCCAGCAACGCCAAATCACCGTTCAGGGCGCGCAGAGCGGCTTCGATGGCGTACGCAACAGAGGAGACAGGGTCCGCCATGACCGCGAAAGCAAACGCCAACAGCAGCGCGGTGCGCGAGCGCAATGCTCTGCCAAGACCACCTTTGATGGACGCTCGGCGCTGAATTTTCACGGGGTTCTCCGGTTCCATGACAGACCTATCGATCTGCCGACCAGACTTCCCGGCTCACCCTGAATGCCTCCCGCCCGCTGCTAGGAGCGCGGGCGGGAGACGCTACTACATCCCGAGCCCGGGGACCATCCCCGGCGCAAAGGCGACAAACACCGCAATCAGGCCTAGCGCCACCGCAACCGAACGGTTGGCGAGCCGTTTCCACGGGAGCATCTTCTCAAGCGCAATGAACGCCCCGACCACGGCCATCCACCCGACGCTCATCACGCCGAGCGCGAAGAGCGCCACCATCAACGCCCAGCAGCAGGCAACGCACCATGCGCCGTGCTCGAGTCCAAGGCGCAGCGCACCAATGGGCCCGTAGCGGATGCGGTGCAGGATGAAGTCCATGGGCGTCCTGCATTTCATCAGGGAAACGTTCTTCGCCGGCGTGAGCTGGTAGACCGCCGCGGCAAAGATCACTCCCGCAGCCAGATAGCGACCGCCAGGATCAGACGAGAACAAGCCAGGGACCAGCGCCGCCACCGCTGTGTAGAGCGCGTAGGCGGCGAGGCCGAAGATTGTCCACGAAATCAGGTAACCGGCAACGAACACGGCCGTAGACCCTGACGGAGCGTATCGTCCGGTTTCGCGGCGGTGCTCGGTGATCCGGGCGTAGGCAACCACCATCGGAGCCACCGACGGAAACATCATCGCCGCCAGCATCACAACCCAGGTGGTGAGGAAGAAGCCCAGTGGTCCCGGGTCTGTCCAACGCCCCATGTCCATCCCGGACATTTGCACGGCCGAAACGATCCAGCTCACCCCTGCGAGGACGAGCAGAACCGCGACCAAACCGGCCTCGCGCAGATCAACGCGGAAAACTGTGGCGCGCGCGGTGGAGCGCGCCACAGTTCCCGGGTTCAACCTTCTGCGCGGCACGTGCCCGGCCGTCATGCCCTTCCCTTGGGGGCGCCTTCAGCCATCTCGCTTGCGTAGGTGAATTCCCCGCTCTCGCCATAGATCCCGTCGAAGTCCAGGTCGAAGAGATCCGAGTGCCCCGGCGCCTTCCCGATCATGTAGTCGGCAGCGAAGGCGTACATAGCGTTCTTGACAGTGGTGACACCGCCACCCGGTCCGGGCAGCGTCTCAAGGGTGAAGTTCACGCGGTCTCCCACTTTGCCGGACGGGTTATCGCCATCCGAGAAGGTGACACTGGCTCTCTGGACGCCCAACCATTCGCCATACAAAGCCGCCAGATCCCCGAACGGGCCGCCAACCTCGCCGTGCAGAATGCTTTCGAGGGCGGTCGCCTGCCCGTCCGATGCTCCTTCATCGAGGACGACTCCGATCCTCCAGCCGCCCGCGGTGAGGTGCGACGGGAAGAAGTTGACGAAGGCAAAGTCGACACCCGAAAGATCGGTGTCATCGAGCTTCCCAGCCGCAACATGGAACACAGCCACGCCACGGCACTCGCCGTTCGTACTGTTGGGCCTACCGTCCACCGGGCACGGACAGATCAACGCGCAACTACAATTGGCTACATATTTCCCGGACATTTCCCACGACATTGAGGACTCTCCTCGCTAGTTCATTCGACTAGCGGAGCTCCCCCAGAGGCAGCGCCGAAAACACTTACAACGAGACCACGAACCTCGTAAGGCCGAGATTATTCCCGCCTCATTTGAGTGTCAATAAGCTTTGCTAACCCACCGTCCCCGGCTTCCGCCACATCATCGCCAGCACGAACACCACCGCGCTCAGACCGAGCATCACCAGCACCATCAACCCCCAGTTCGCCTGATTGACGCCAGGCCCATAAAGCACGCCGATGAGCACCGTCGCTGTGATGGCCCCGAGGTAGCGGCAGGTCTGGAAGATCCCGGCGGCCACTCCCCTGTCTTGGGGCCGCGCGGACACATACAGCCCCTGGTTTGACGCCGTGCTGACCACGCCATACGGGATACCCATCAGCGCCGTGAGCACCAACACCAGCGGAGGCCAGAAGGACAAAGTCAGGATCCCCAACGCCCCGGACGCGAGGGCCAAAAGCACGACGCCGGCGATCATCACGGAACGCACCCCGAACCGCTCAATGAACCGCACCGCAACCGGGGTCACGAAAACCGACATGGCAGCAAGGGGCAGCATCAGCAGGCCGACCACACCGGCGTCGTACTTTCCCGCCTGCTGCAGCAACTGCGGAAGCCCGAAGAACGCAAAGTAATAGACCGCGCTGAACACCGCGAAACCCAAGTACAACAGCAGCAGCGGCCGGTTCCGGCCAAGCAGCCGCAAGTCCAGGAACGGCGGGCTGAACCGCAACTCGCGCCATGCAAACAACCCCGCCAGGACAACCGCGACGGCGATAAACCACCAACGGTAGGCCGGCATCACGTTGAGCAACGCCATCATCGCCAGCGTGAGCGAGGCGAGGAAAGCCAGGATGCCCGGAATGTCGGAATCGCGCAGGAGGACCGAGAGTTTGCCGCTTTCGCGTCCGACGTCGGGCGACGCCACTCGCCGCACCACAATCAGGGCCACGAGTGAGATCGGCACGTTGATCGCGAACAGCGCCTGCCAGCCGACAAGACTCACCAGGAGGCCGCCGACGACGGGTCCCACCGCAGCTGCCGACGTGTTCGCCATCTGGATGCGCCCCAAGGGTCGGGTGGAGCTGATGTTTGCCTGCCGGCTGAGTGCCGAAACCATGACGACGGCGCACGGGTACGCCGTCGCGGTCCCCACTGCCATGAGCGCCCGCGCCACGCAGACCAATGCGAAGTTCGGCGAGAACGGCGCCAGCGCGCAGGCAATGGCAACCACCGCCATGCCGAACGTGAACAGCCGCCGCGGACCGAAACGGTCGGCGAGGCGGCCCATCAGCGGCTGGCCCGCGGCCGAGGCGAGGTAGAAGGACGTGATCACCCAAGTGACCGTGGCGACGTCGAGTGCAAAGTCCTCGCGGAGCACCACCAGCGCCACCGCGATCATGGACGAGTTCAGCGGATTCAACGCCGTCCCCAGGCTGAGTGCAGCGATCGCTAGGCCGGGGCGGGATTTGTTGGTCACGCCCCTAAGTCTGGTCCATGGTTGCCTTGGGTCACGAAACGATGGGCGACACGAACCTCGGCGGGGAGCCGTCAGTTCTGCGCTGTGGACAGTACCGGCTTCCGCTTACCGCTGGCGTCTTGAGTCAGCGTCGGGACCGGGGGCTTCGGCGGGGCCACTACCGGAGCAGGTGCCGGGGGTGGTGGCGGTGCGGGCGGAAGGCAGGAGTAGTTGTAGTCGAAGTCCGTGGTGAATTGGGTGAGTGCGACCGCACCCCCGGCCGTCAACGGAGGGGCCGAGCAGAGTTCCACTGCGGACTCCGTTGACGTTGCTCCGGCAAGCCAGCTCTTGAGTCCGTTCAGATTGCTGTCGGGATGAAGCTGACCGGCGATGAGCCCGAACTGGTACGAGGTTGAATAGATGCCCACCGCCGCTCCAATGCTTTGCAGGTAGGCGGCCATGCCTTCAATATCGGCGGAGTTGGCGACTTTGTCCCAGGACCAGGCGTTCCCGGTTTCCACGTCCAGCCACCACAGGCGCTTGGCGGGGTCGGGTACCCCGTGCCGGGTGACGTCGTCGAAGGCCATGCCGTAACCGTAGAGGTAGGAACACGCCGCCGAAGCTGTCCCGTCGCAGCTCCCGTACGGGTTCGGACCGGCCAGGCCCACGTCCGCATCGGATGCCGGCCACCACTCGGCTCCGAACGGTCCAGGATTGGCGGTATTGACATACACAGCGGCTGCGGGTTGGCTCGTCCCGCCCGCCGAGCTGCTGGCCCAGCCCAGCAGCTCGGCGAAACAGGGATTCGCGGTGCCGGGCCGTCCGCCGTTCACTCCGACAATCCCGAACGCCTGGCCCGCAGGAACTCCGCCCCCACATTGGGGCCAGGATGTGTCGCTGCCCAACACGATGCCCGAAGCCTCCACCGGTGCAGCGTTCGCGGAGGAGAACGGAGTGGCTACCCCAGCAAAAAGGAGGCAACCGAGGGCCATGAGTTTTCCAGTTTTCATGATGTGCATCCTCGGCAGGGTCAGGACCCAGACGGGTTGGTACTGCCGCACATTGCTTCCCGAAACAATGGCAGTGAGCCTCGTTTTCGGCTCACATTGGATGCTACGGAGCCGTTTCCGGGCAGCCGTGAGTAATCCCTACTGGACTTAGTTAACGAGATTGCGAGTAAGTGGTGCTTTGCACTTGGAGTACAGCTCAGCTGCCGGGGGTACTCAGCGCCGCGCTAGGGCCCGCGCGTCCCCGTGCCGAAACCAAAGAGCCGGGTTTGTGCAGAGGCACCAACCAGGCTCTTTGATCGAGAAAGACGAACGCAAGCTATGGTCGCGCGTGAAAGGTGTCGGTCTTCGCCGGATCGCGCTCCACAACGGGATCAAGGACTTCGTCGATCTGTTTCATCAACGCATCTTCAAGCTTCCGGCCGCTGGCCTCGGCGTTGGCCGTGATCTGTTCGGGTCGCGAGGCGCCGACGATCGCCGCCGATACGTTGGGGTTTTGAAGGACCCAGGCCAAAGCCATTGTCCCCAACGACATTCCGGCGTCGGCCGCAATCGGCTTCAGTTGCTGCACTTTGGTGAGAACGTCGTCGCGCACCCAGCGGGCCACCGTGTCCTTGCCGCCCTTCTGGTCAGTGGCACGGGAACCTGCCGGAGCCTCTTTGCCTGGGAAATATTTGCCAGTGAGCACGCCCTGGGCAAGTGGTGACCAGACGATCTGGCTGATCCCCAGCTCCTCACAGGCCGGCACGATTTCCTCGTCGATAACCCTCCACAACATGTTGTACTGGGGTTGGTTGGACACTAGTTGGATGTTCAATTCCTTAGCCAGGGCGGCACCGGAACGGATTTCTTCAGCCGTCCATTCGGAAACGCCAATGTAGTGGGCCTTGCCATCCCGGACGACGTCGGCGAAGGCCTGCATCGTCTCCTCCAGCGGCGTCTCGTAGTCAAAACGATGTGCCTGGTACAGGTCAACGTAATCCGTCTTGAGTCTGCGGAGACTGCCGTTGATGGCCTCGCGGATGTGCTTGCGGGAAAGGCCTCGGTCGTTACGCCCCTCCCCCGTGGGGAAGTAAACCTTGGTGAAAATCTCCAGGCTTTCGCGCCGCACGCCTTGCAGCGCCTCGCCCAAGGCGCTTTCGGCGCGCGTGTCAGCGTACGCGTCGGCAGTGTCGAAGGTGGTGATGCCGGCGTCGAGAGCGGCGTGAACGCATGCGGCGGCCGCATCCTGCTCTATTTGGGACCCGTGCGTCATCCAGTTACCGTAGGCAATTTCGCTGACATACATGCCGCTTCGGCCTAATTTTCTGTATTCCATTAATATCTCCTGCTGTCGGTTCAGGGACGGATTGCGAAGATGTTCTTCATGCGGTCCCAAGCCTCTGAGCGGACAAATGCGGGAATGCGGTTGAGAGGAGCGGGCACATCTACTGTTTGCTTTCCTGCGTAGCTGTCCCCGGTCCAGGCGTCGATCCAGTCTCCGGAAGGAAGGTAAGTTGTCCAGGACCTTGCCCCGTCCCGGGTCACAGGGGCAATCAGTAGGTCATCGCCGAGCATCCATTGCAGCGGGTGGTCCCAGACCTCCTGGTCTTCGGCATAGTCGAAGTAGAGGGGCCGCATGAGTGGGGCGCCGGTGGCTATGGTCTTCCGGGCTTGCTCCGACAAATACGGGATGAGGCGTTCGCGAAGCTCCGTCAGCTCGCGGAAGATCGGAACCACCGTCTCGTCGCCGCTTCTTTCCTGGATGTTCCAGGGCGTGCGGTCACGGGATGGCTTCCGGTGATGGTTGAATTCCGAGTGGTACTGCATGATGGGGACGAACACTGCCGCCGCTGCCGAGCGCAGATATAGTTCGGCGGTCGGCACGTCGCCGGAGAAGCCCGCAAAATCCCAACCCCAGTACACGACGCCGCACGCAGCGGCGGATAGGCCGGCAAACATTGACCAGCGGAATGCATCCCACGTGGAGTCCTCGTCACCCGCCCAGAAGGCTCCGTGGGCCTGGGAGCCAGTGAAGCCGGCCCTGCTGAAAGTGACCGGGGCCTTACCGGCAGACTCGAGCAGATCGCCATAGGCCTTGGCGTACGCGACTGGGAACAAATTATTCCCCTCGTCTCCCTTCATCCCATTGAGATAGTGAAGATCCTCGCCCCAGGCGTGCTCCCCTCCGTCAGTCTTGAATCCGTCGATGCCAAGTTCCTCGACCAAATATCGCCGTTTCTCCGTCCACCAGCGTGCCGCCTCCGGATCGGTCAGGTCCGGCATAAGTCCAAGTGGGAACCACCATCCTCGGTTCCGGTAAGGCCGCAGGCTGCCGTCCGGAGCCTCTTCACGAATGAGCCGGCCTTCACGGATCGCAGCTTCGGCGTCGTTCCGTGCCTGCCCTTGGGGGTGTGGCCGCATCTTGATCAGCGGGATCTGCCACAGGACCACGCGAATGTCCCGTTCGTGCAGTTCATCGACCATGGCTTTCGGGTCCGGCCACGCTCCCCCTTCGGGGAAAGTGAAGTCGTTGAGCCCCAGAGGGCCGCCGTCGGAACTGGGGGTATACACAGCGTCACGGAACGCAGTGAACGTGGCCTCGTCGCTCCATGCCTCAATCACCACGGAACCCACGGGAATTCCAGTTTCGCGGTGCAGGTCCATCTGCCGCATGACCTCTGCCTGGGTGTTCCACTCGTTTCCGCTCGCCCAGAGCTTGAAGACCCAATCGGGAAGCTCCTTGGGTCCCCCTACTTTGGAGAGGAAGGATTGCAGGACCTCGGTGGGCGTTCCATCGAAGATCTGCACGCCCAGGAGTGCATCGCCGTGCACGGGGTCCGGGCCGACTTCGGCTTCAATGATGAGCCGGTTTTCGTCGGATGCGCCAATGTCGTACCAAGTGCGCCGGGAGGTATCGATGTGGAATCCCCAGCCGTCTCCGCCGACCACGTGGGCGAACGGCATGGGCAAGTAGGTCTTCCGGTGCGCACCCTGGCTTTTGTATTGCTCAAAGACGACGGCGTCCAGCGTGGTACCCCGGTGGTCGAGGGCATCGAATCGCTCGCCGAAGCCGGCCACCCGTTCGTTCGGGGCGAGGGACAGCGCGAACCTGACCCGCAGAGGCCGGGAACCGTCGTGCAGTACTTCGACCGAGTCACGGATCAAACGGCCGGCGCCGGTGATGTCCAGGGCATGTTCCGCAGGTTCCCAGGTTGCCACTTGATAGCTGAACCAGCGGGTATGTTCCTTCCGGCCCGCAGGGTTGTCGCCGCTGAAGCGATACTTGTAGCTTGCCATAGGGTCGGCCGGTCCGAGCGTGGTCTGCCAGCCGCTGGCCGCACGGGCCAGTTTGGCTTGAGCTGAGGCGAGATGGCCGCCGTCGACCACTTGTCCACGGGAGGCCGCCGGCACCCGCGTGAGAGGCACGGTTGATTGGGTCACCGACCCGTCGTTTCGAATTTCCGCCAATTCACAGACCACATTTGTCAGCTCAGGTGAGGTTCGTACCCCCAAGGTGACGGACTCGCCGGCTTGGGGACGGACGGGGCTGCGCTGATCGGTGTCGTTGACGTAGGGGTGTCCTGAGCCGAGTGGTTTGTGGCGGATCAATTCAGAGTCCTTTTTCGTTCGTCTGGAGGCCGGATTCCGACCGGTCGGTGGGGTTGGCGGTGTCGAGGGCTATCGCGAGTCGGATGAACATGGCGTGGCTCCACAGCAGCGGGCTGGCCGAAGGCCCCCAGCGATCGATCCAGGGTTGCAGGTACTCGGCATCTAGGAGGTTGTCTTCGACCTGTTCCGGGAGTTCGGTGCCGCCCCTCGCAACGGAAGCAGCCCAGAGAAGCAGTTCACGTGCCCGTGGGCGGTTTCCGGCTGCTTCCTGCGCCAGCCCAAGGAAACAGCTTAGGAGCGGCCATTGGCCGCCGCCATAGTAGCTGTCTGCCAGATACCGGTGAACGCCGTTGCGGACGGTGAGCTGCTCTTCGACGGCGGAGATGGTCCCTTTGCCTACAGGGCTCACCGGTTCAAGGAAGTTCATCGGAGCGATGAGCGCCAGGAGGCTGGCATCTAGCGCTTCGGTTCCAAGCCATTTGGTGAGGTGCCCGTTCCTGACTCCATCGTTCTGGACGCGGCGCCGGATCAGCTCCGCGGTCTCGGTGGCTCGTAGGACACTTGCTTCCTCCAGATGCCCGGTCTCAACAATGCTTGCCAAACCTGAGGAAATGCAGCCGAGAGTGCTGACGTGCACGTGCTGGGCAGCCTCCTCCCACCAGTCGTAGCAGGGCCGGTCCCAGGAGCAGGCCAGATAGTCGACCGTGAGGGCAATCGCCTCGGCCCAACGTTCCAGTGACCGACCAAATCGGGCGCCGTGTTCAGCCAACGCCCACAGCCAGGTACCGTAACCGTCGAGCTGAAAGTCCCACCATTCGTCGTTTCCGTCGTCGCCCTCGAGGGTGAATCGGGTTGGCAGCATTTTGCCATCGGCCGGAGGCCTTCCGGCTAGGCTTTCTGCCACGATGTGCCGGATTTTTCCGGAGCGGGAAGTCAAGACTTTCGCGCACCAGTCGAAGAACAGTTCGGCGGATTCGATATGCCCGGCAGAGGACATTGCGTCGGCGATGAACGAGCCGTCACGAAACCAGCAATATCCGGCATAGGCGGAAAACGACGGGCTCGCGGGATAAGCGCCCCCCGGGGTCTGCTGTTCCAAAATGAGCTGTGTGCTTGCGTGGACTATCGAGCGGACGGTGGCATCGCCAATGGACGTCGCCGTTGAACCTGGCATGGAATTCTCGATCATATGCTTCTCTTTCAGGCGATGAGTCTTCAGGCGATGAGCCTTCAGGCAGTGAGCGGGTCGCGGTGCCAACAGTCAGGGTGACACCGCGACCCGTACTCCGGCCGTGTTCGGTTGTGCCCGGCCTATTTCAGCAGCGCGTTGATTTGGTCTGATGCACCCTTCAGCGCAT
Organism: Arthrobacter sp. MMS18-M83; assembly: GCF_026683955.1. Lineage (NCBI taxonomy): Bacteria > Bacillati > Actinomycetota > Actinomycetes > Micrococcales > Micrococcaceae > Arthrobacter > Arthrobacter sp. MMS18-M83. The sequence continues at coordinate 1,823,046 of NZ_CP113343.1, forward strand.
CAGCAGCTGTGGAGCGCTTCGCTTCGATTTCGCCAAGGGCATTGGTGATGATGTCGACCATTTTTTGCTGGTTATCGCCGATTACTGGGGTGAGGGCGACGTGGTCAAGTGCGTCGAAGATGGCCTTGCGGTTTGCCGGCTTGTCCTTCGCGAGATAGGGCTTCAGGAAAGAGTCATCGGAGGTAGCAGGTAGTTCCCATCCGGCGCTTATGCGCGTCTGTGCCATGACATCTGAACTGGTCATGTATTCGGCCCACTTCTGGGCGGCGGCCTTGTTCTTGGAGTTTGCAGCTACCGCAATGGCGTTGGAGAACTCCGCACTTGCCTTCTGCGTGTCTCCGGGCTCAACGGCGATGTCCCAGTTCTTGGGTGAATCAGCGAAGCTGCTTGCCACCCAGATGCCGCTGTGGAGCATGCCGAGCTTGCCGTCCTTGAATAGCTTGGTGTCGAAGTCCGGGGTCCCTGCGCCCTGGGCGGGTGTTGGCATGGTCGTTCCGCTCTTGCCTGCCAGCCACTCAGCTGCTTTGATTCCTTGCGGCGAGTTGAACCCGACGGATTTGCCGTCGTCGTTGAGGAACTTGCCGCCGGTTTGGGCCAGTGCTTTGTAGAACTCGTAGAAGCTCACGTTTTGGAAGTCTCCAAAGACGCCCGCGGCGCTATCCGTGATCTTTTTCGCGGCAGCAGTCTCATCTGCCCATGTCCAGCTGGACGTGGGGTAGGCGACCTTGGCGGCGTCGAAGAGCGCCTTGTTGTAGTACAGGACTACGTCGGAGAAGGAACTGGGCAGCGCATACTGCTTGCCATCTGACTGGTAGGACTGAAGCAGGGACTGCTTGTACTTGGAACCGTCAACTCCTTCGAGAGGAGCGACTGCCCCATTGGACACATAGGAGCGCAGATTCGCGTATTCAATATCGAAAGTATCGGCTTGGGTCCCCGCGGCCAGATCAGTCTGGAGTGCGGTGGCGTAGTCCTTGTAGGGCAAGGTGGTGACCTGGACAGTGATGTTGGGGTTGGCCTTTTCGAAGGCCTGAACAATTGTGGCCAGGTTCTTCTCGTTGCCCCCGTTGGAGGTGAAGTTTGAGTACTTGATGGTTACTTTTTCATTGCTTGACGCAGCAGGGCTTCCTCCGGAGCCGCAGCCGGTCGTTGCCAGGATTGCGGCCAGGGCGAGGCCCAGAGCGGCCAAGGGCTTTTTGTTCATGTCTATCTCCATTGATAAAGGGGGAAGCAGGGCAGTCCGGTCTATTTGAGTCCGGTTCCCGCGACCCCTTGGATGATGTACTTCTGGGTGAAGATGTAGAGGGCAAGCATTGGCAGGACGCTGACCACTGATCCGGCCATGACGATGTCCCACTGGGTTGTGTACTGGCCCTGGAGCGCTGCCAATGCCACCGGGAGCGTTTTCATAGCGGGCGTGCGCAGGATAATCAGCGGCCAGAGAAAGCTGTTCCAGCTGTTCAGGAACGCGAACACGGTCAGCGTTGCCAGGGCCGGACGAACCAAAGGCAAAATGATGAGCCCGAAGATCCGGAAGTGGCCCGCTCCGTCCAGCGTTGCGGCCTGGTCGAGGTCCGTGGGAACGGAATTCATGGCTTGGCGCAGAAGGAAGACGCCGAATGCACTGGCAACGCCGGGCAGCAGAACGCCCAGGTACGTGTCGATGAGGCCGAGGCTTTTCATCTCAACGAACAGCGGAACAACCAGGACCTGCAGGGGAACCATCATGGTGGCCAGATACACGGCGAACACAGCGTTCCGCCCTTTGAAGGGCATGCGCGAAAAGACATAAGCAGCCAAGGAGCTTGTGGCGAGCTGGAACACCGTGGTGAGGATGGCAAGGATCAGGCTGTTAAGGACGATCTGGACGAACGGGAGCCGCTGGAGCAACTCAGCGTAGGCGGACAGGGAAGGGTTCTCCGGGATCAGCTGCGGGGTGGCGGACAGGCCGGCTCCCGGGCTGATGGAGGTGACGAACGCCCACAGGAAAGGAAACACCATCACGGCGGCACCTGCGACTACGAGGACGTTCAGCGCGATCAAGCGCGGGTGCTTACGCATAGTTCACCCACTTCTTTTGGCCCCGCACCTGGATCAAAGTGATGATCAGGATGAAGAGAAACAGAAGCCATGACAAGGCGGATGCTTCGCCTGCCCGGCCGTAGCGGAACGTGAGGTCATAGATCTGCTGCACTACCACTTGGGATGAATTGTTTGGCCCGCCTCCAGTCATGGCATACACCTGGTCAAACACTTGGAAACCATTGATCAGTGACAAGACGATGACGAAAAACGTTGATGGAGACAGCATCGGGAGAGTGATGCTGAACAGGCGGCGCCATGGGCCGGCGCCGTCGACCGTTGCAGCCTCGTAGAGTTCTTCGGGAATGGCCTGCAGCCCGGCGAGCAGAATCACCATGACGAACCCAAGATCTTTCCACGCCGAGGCAAGGATGATGGCAGGCATCGACCAAGCCGGGTCTGTCCACCACCCCGGGCCGGCAATGCCGATCAGTCCAAGGAGCCAGTTCACGATGCCGGTGCTGGGGTTCAGCAGCCAGCGCCAGACGAGCGCCACGACGATCCAGCTAGTTACCACCGGAAGGAAATAGAGGCCCCGAAGCATGCTGCGCCCTTTGATCCGCGCGTTCAGGGCCAGGGCGATGGCGAGGCCGCCGACATACACCAGGGGTAGGTAACCGACAATGTAATAGACGGTATGAAGGAACGCGCCCTGTGTACCCGGGTCCGTGACAAGCCTGGCGTAATTGTCCAGGCCCACCCACTTCATTGAACCCACCAAGTTCCACTGGTTCAGGCTGATCCAGAACGCGGACACCATGGGAACGATCGTGAAGAATAGCAGCGGCAACGCGCTCGGCAGCAGGAACAACGCAACCGTCAATGCGTACCGAAGACGCGGGGCGGGCTTCCGCCGGATGGGTGCAGGATTGCCTCCGCGTGTGGTGGTGGCCCTGAGAACGCCTGGCTTGGAATTTCCAACAGTTGTCATGACCCGATCGCCTGCTCTATGGGCGAGCTGAGCCGGGCCCTTACCCTACGTCCCTGTTCGCCGGAGCTTTCACCGCTGTAGAACGGAGCGGATGCGACCAAGGCGGCTGCACCTCGGGCCCAGCTTTCGTCGTCCCAGGACTCGGCGATCACAGGAATGCTCCGGCGGTCGGAGGTCAGCGCAGCCCGGAATGATTGCTCGAATCCGGCCTTCCAATGGCTCCAAGCCTTGGTTCCTTCACCGCTGACAATCACTATTTCCGGGTCAAGCACCTGTACCAGACCGGCGACGATCCGCCCCAGCGGCCGGCCTGCCTCTAGGAAAATGTTCTGCGCCAAAGCGTCGCCGGCGTCGGCCCGGGCCTGCAAATCAGCCACAGTACCGTCGGGCGGGATCACGCCTGACCTGCGGGCCTGCGCGACGAGCGCCTCTTCACCGATCAACGCTTCAATGCAGCCATGGTTGCCACAAGTGCAGCGGGGCCCGTCCATCACCGCAGCGATATGGCCGATTTCGCCGGCTCCGCCGCGGCTGCCGCGGACGACTGCGCCCCCGGTCACGAATCCGGCACCGACGCCCTCACCGATGGTGACTACAAGGAAGTCGGCATGATCACGGCCGGGGCCGTAGAGCCGCTCGGCCACGGCGAGGGCGTTGACATTGTTCTCCACCAACACCGGCACGCCAAGTTCCCGGCTCAGAACGGCCCCCAGGGGAACCTGCCACCATCCAAGAAGACTTGAATCGACCACGCCGGTCCCCTGCGCATCCACCGATCCCGGAACACCAACGCCCACACCGAGAATGGGAGCGCCGCCGCCCGCAGCCCGGAACCCCAGGACGAGGTCAACCAAGGGGGAAAGGAACGTGACCGAGGAGGCATTGAACGGCCAGCTCTCGGCCCTCACCACCTTTCCGCCCAGCTCTGTTTCGACAAGCGCAACGTGGTCTTTAGCAACTTTCATACCAATCACACGCCCGACGGAAGCCACCAGTCCAAGCAGCCGCGCAGGACGCCCGCCGTTGGATGGCGACATCGCCAACTCCCTCACGAGACCATCTGAGATGAGGTCTTTCACAAACTGGGTCATCAGTGCCGGCGACACCCCCAGACCCCTGGCTAGGTCGGCGCGGGATGCGCCGCCAGAGGTGCCCAGAAATGCCAAGATCGCAGAGCGGGTAACGTCAGCGTTGCCATTCGGTCGCGACATGTGAACTCCTTTGTTTAGAACTAAATAAAGATTAGAACTATGTTGTAGGTCACGTCAAGGGAATGTTTGCAGGCTCAGGCATTGGTCCGTTCACAGATGGTCAAAATGGTCGCACCGACCGAACATCATCACGCCAAGTGCGACCGCATCCGTCGTCGCACCGTCGTAAAAGTGAGCGAGCGAGGGCGAAAAACGCGCTACGAGTGAGGGAGCGTCACTCAAAAACGCTCCAAAAGTGCAGGAGGGTCGGGAGTGGGCTCGAACGCTCCCCCGCGCGTCAGGAGGCGAGCAGTCCGTCCGCGACGATCGCGAGCATCGATGCCGCCGCGTCGGCGGGAAGCTCGCTGTTGTCTACGACGGCGGCCACGCCGCCCACGAGCCGGCTGATTTGCATTGCCTCGACCCCGGGACGCAGGGCAGAGTCCAACGCCTCGATCACGCGCTGATTGGCGCCGAGGTAGGTCTGGCACTTCGCTGCAAACGGAGACCCGGGATCGCCCAGCGCGGCAGTGATCCGCGCGGCCGCACCCTTGTGTTCTGTCAGCATGGCCGCATAGTCGGTCAACCAGGTCACCAACTGCTCCCGTGCCGGGGCGTCGAGGGCGAGCGCTCGCTCGACAGCCGCGTTGACCTTTTCCGCCCAAGCTTCCAGGACCGCGTCGTACAGGGACTCTTTGGTCGGAAAGTGGCGGTAAAGCGTGCCGGGGCCAACCTCGGCCGCCTTGGCGACTTCGTCCATCGAAACGGATTCGAAGCCTTTGGCGCGGAAGAGGGCACGCGCAACTTCCACGATTCGATCGCGGTTACGTTGAGCGTCAGCGCGCACGGAAACCAGCCCTTCCAACAAAATGATTGCAAAACGGAGAGTGTCTCCGTATAGTTCTAAGCGGAGTAACTCTCCTCTTAGTGTACGTCAGCCCCCTCGGCTAGAACAGGACACCTCCCATGACACCCACAATCGCCACACGCGCACCCGCCGGGATCGCAAGATCCGGCCGCGCCGGCAGCATTGGCCTCTGGCTGGTCATGCTGGCCCAACTCATGCTTGTCCTCGACGCGACAGTCGTGAACGTCGCGCTGCCCCACATCGCCACCGATCTCCACTTCAACCGGGCCGAGCTCAGCTGGGTCCTGAACGGCTACGCCGTCGCGTTTGGCGGCCTCTTGCTGCTCGGTGGACGGATCGGAGACGTCTTCGGCCGTCGTCGCACCTTCCTGGTGGGCGTCGCAGCCTTCACGCTCTTCTCACTGCTCGGCGGCCTGGCCACCTCGCCGCTCCTCCTCGTCCTCGCACGCGCACTGCAAGGCCTTGGTGCCGCGTTCGCCGCCCCGAGCGTGCTCGCACTCATCACCACAACCGCAAAGGACGACGGCGCGCGGAACCGAGCGCTCGCATTGTTCTCCGCGATTGCCTCAATGGGTGGCGCGCTCGGTCTCATCCTCGGCGGCTTGCTCACGGACACCACCAGCTGGCGGTGGACGCTCTTCATCAACGTGCCGATCGGCGTCGTGGTCCTCATTGCGGTGCCGCGCCTGGTCGCCGAAACCCCCCGGAGGCCCGGCCGTTTCGACATCCTCGGAGCGGTGACCGCCACCGGCGGCGCCGTCGCCATTGTGTGGGCCTTCATTCAGGCGGGCGACGTCGGCTGGTCCAGCCCGCGGACCATCGGCGGCCTCGTTGTCGGCGCGGCACTGATCGTAGTGCTCGCCGTCACCGAACGGAGAGTGGCCCACCCCCTGCTCCGCCCGCAGCTGCTACGCAGTCCGAGCCGAGTGGCGGCACTGGCGGCGATGGCGGCCACTTATGGCGGGATGCTGGCGATGTTCTTCCTCATGGTCCAGTACCTCGAAGACGATCTGCACCTCACGCCCATGATGACCGGACTGGCGTTCCTGCCGATGCCACTGAGCATCTTCGCGATGTCACGGATCGTTCCGCGACTGCTCGAGCGGGTCGGGGCGGTCCGACTGGTCATCCTAGGCGCCGCACTTCGCGTCGTCGCCTTCCTGCCGCTCACGCAGCTAAGCGCGGACACCCCCTTCGCCCTTGTCTTGCTTGCCCTTCTGGGCACCGGAATCTCTGCCGGCCTGACGTTCATGCCGCTCACGACGCTCGCACTCCGCAACGTCGAACCCGAGCACGCAGGGTCCGCCTCCGGGCTCTTCCAGACAATGCAGCAGCTTGGCGGCGCCGTCGGCCTGGCCATCGTGGCTTCGACCTACGCGGCCTTCGCCATCCCGGGCGACTTCCTGACCGGAGGGAGGGCCGGGTTCTGGTCCGCGACCGTTCTCTCGGCGCTCGCGCTGGCCGCCGTCGTCGGGCTGGTCTTCAAACCCCGGAAGGTGGCCTGAGAGGCGCGCCTTCCCCGGCGGACGCCGGACATGGCAGACTTCGGCCATGAGTATCGAGCACTGGTGGCCGAAGCTGAAGCCGTCCACCCAGAAATGGCTGATCGAGAACAATGGCGACGCGGTACCCCAGGAAGTGGTTACGGAGATTACCCAAGCTGGCGGGCCGGCCACTTCCGATGCATGGTGGTCCGGTCAGAAGGAGCCCACGGGGTTTTATTTCCCGGACGAGGCGGTCGACTGGATCGAGGCGGTGGCGAACGACGAGGCCGTAGCGAACGGCGAGGCGGTAGCGAACGGCGACGAGCGCGGCCGGCCCTAACGGCCCGAGGACTTCAGTCCCTTGGCGTAAGCGGCTTGCCCCACGTGCTGAAGGCAATCGGCAATAGTGCTGACCAACCGCACACCGACGGTGACGGGCGGGTTCCAGCGGGTGTCGACGATGCGATCAAGGTCCCCATCGCCGAGAGTTCTCAGGAACCCCACCGTCTGCCGGTGGACGGCGTCGTAATATTCGAGCAAAAGCTCCGGCCGGGCCTGGACCGCGTCGACTTTGTCGCTCGTGTGGCCGTAGCCGGTGTCCCGTTCGGGCAGCGGCAGGTTGAAGCGACCGGCAAAACCCTGCGAGGTCCAGACCTGTTCCAAACCGGCCGCGGCGGCGACTTGGACGTCCTCTACCCTGCTGAGGTGCCAGATCAACCACGCAATCGAGTTTCCGCTCCCTGCGGGCCGACGGACCAAAGACTCGTCGTCGACCCCCTCGAGAGTGGCGGCAACGGTGTCATGGATCCGGCCGAAGGCATCCAGCAGCAGTTCGTTGGATTTCATCGCGCCTCCTCATTTTGTTCCTCGCTGAGACCCCACGAAGTCCAAGGCCTCACGAGCCAGGGCCAGCCATGACTCCTCTTCGTCGGATGTGACGGTGAGCCACTCCCTCATCGCACGACCCTTGCCGGCGTCGAACGGCGCACCAATTCCGGTTTCGATCAGCGTCTCGACCCGCTGGTGTGGCAGCTTCACCACAAGCCTGCCTCCGGAAATCATCGCAAAAATCGAGCCGTGGACCTTCAGCGCGTTCGAACCGAATCCGTGCTTCCCTGGTTCACCCGGAACGCTCACCCCGGGGCTGGCCCGGAATTCATCGACCAGTGTACTGAAACGCTCCTCAGGCAGCATGGGAACATCTTCCCGCCCCGGATGTCGGGGAACAACCGATAACCGTGAGCGAAATTACTGGGCCGACGCATCCGGCGATCCACAGGCATAAGCTACAAGCAGAACGTCTCTTCCATCGCCGGGGAGCTCATCATGGACACTGAATTCGCAGACGTCATCGGTCATGATGTCACCACGATCACCTGCCTCTGCGGTAATACCGTCAGCAAAGAGGGGTTGATTCAGGCCAACTCGCACGGGGTCCCTGTTTACGCCGGAGGAGACTCCCCTGTTCCGCCGGGGCTGGCCGCGTGGCCCGAAGACGAGGATCTATACACCCTGTGTCCGGCATGCGGACGCGTTTACCATGACACGGTCATTGAAGAGACAGGGACCGCGCCCGTTGCCTTCCAGGTCGATGTCACTGCCGGCCCGATCGCTGAGGCGATCCGGATTCACTGGGACCTCAACACTTAGGTGTCTTCCCCGGGTTGTGTCTTCCCGGGTTGTGTCTTCCCGGGTTGTGTCTTCCCGGGGCGGCCGGCCGGTGGTGACCGGCCGGCTCCTAGTTTCTCCCACAGTCTTCGGTCGACGGTGAGGGCGGGGCTAAAAATGTCCGAGCCCCGTGACAGTGTTGGTTTATGGAAGGCATCGGTCAATTCGTGGCACGTCGGGCGGCCCCGCCCGATGGCGGGATTGCGTCGCTGGGACGCCTTTCCCGCCGCCTGAGGCCCGTCCCTGCCCTCCATGCCGAGCTTCAAAACCAGTCCGCCGCGCCGTCGCTGGCAAGTGGCATTGATCAGGCCGCGGCGGCGATGGATGCGCTGCGCGCAACGGCTGTCTCCGAGGCCCGGCTGTTTGGTTTCCCCGAGGCCGCTGATTTCGCCGGCAAGGTCGAGGAGATCTCGCGGACGGTGGAGTTTTTGCAGATCGTGGCAGCCCAGGCCGTGGAGCGGACGCGGCGCGAAGCCCAAACGGCACGGCAGTCATCCCCGGCGCCGGGGTGGAGGACGGGCTGGACCGGGCCCGCCGCAGCCGCAGCAGAACCGGCAACCGCATCCGACCCCGAGGTTCCGGCGTCGGCACCCGCGGCCAGCCCTGCGGACGCGGCAGCCGTGGTTGACGACGGCTACCGGAACGCGGCCGAATTCCTGCGGGCCAGGCTGCGGATCGGCATCGGCGAGGCGCGTCGCCGGCTCGCGGTCGCCTCCGCCGTGCTCCCGCAGACCGGGATCGCCGGGCAGGAAATACCCGCACGGCACGGGGTACTCGCCGCGGCCCTGTCCTCGGCAGCCGTGCCGTCCCGCTCGGCCACGGTGATCAGCCTTGCCCTGGACCAGGTGCGGCACCTCGCCGACACGGACACCGCCCAGCAGATGGAACAGGCACTGACCAGCACCGCGGTGCAGAGCGATCCCGATTTCGTGTCCCGGATGGCCAAGCGCTGGGTCGATGCCATCGACCAGGACGGACCCGAACCCAGCGAGGAAGAACTCCGCCACCGCCAAGGAGCGTTCATCCGCACACCCCGCCGCGGCCTGCACCACCTGGAAATCTTCGCCACCGCCGAACAATTCGAGACCCTCGCCACCGTCATGAACACCGCCGCCAACCCGCGCCTCCGCCACGATACCGACGGATCACCGGATCCGGATCCAGGCAGCAACACCGGCAGCAACACCGGCGCCGCCGGAGGGTTTTCGGAGCACGACGCCGCCGCCCGCCCGTCCCTGGATCGCCGCTCGCGGGCGCAGAAGCTCCTTGACGGGCTCGTCGGGGCCTGCGGAGCGGCCCTGTCCACCGGCGAGCTGCCCGCCGCGGGCGGTCTCCGGCCGCAGGTCATAGTGACCATCGACTACCGCGAGCTGCTCGAGCGCGTCGAACACCAAACCACCGCCGCGAATCCCCGGCTGAGCACCGGCGCGTCCACGTTCCAGGGCCCGATCCACCCCTCGGTCATCCGCAAGATCGCCTGCGACGCCGACATCATCCCCGTCCTGCTCGGCAGCGACAGCCGCATCCTGGACATCGGCCGCACCACCAGGGTGTTCCCGCCCCACATCCGCAAAGCCATCACCGCCCGCGACCAAGGCTGCGCCTTCCCCGATTGCGACATCCCCGCATCCTGGTGCGAAGCCCACCACATCACCTACTGGTCCCACGGCGGCACCACCGGAACCGACAACGGCGTCCTGCTCTGCAGCCACCACCACCACGTCATCCACAAAGAACACTGGACCATCACCACGGACTCCGGAGCGGCATGGTTCAAACCCCCGCCCCACATCGATCCCCGCCAAACACCCCGACGCAACCACTACTTCAGACCCACCCGGACATGAAGCCGCCCAGACACGAAACGCGCCCGCACACGACAGGAACGCGTTGGCCGTGCCCTTTGGCCCTCAGAACCATTGACATGTGACTAAATGGTCACCTATCCTAAATCCATGGACGCCGTCTTCAAGGCACTCTCCGACCCCACCCGCAGGGACCTGCTCGATGAGCTCTTCCGCGAGGACGGGCAGACGCTGAGCGCGCTTGAAGGACGGTTCGATATGACCCGCTTCGGGATCATGAAGCACCTCAAGATCCTTGAGGAGGCCGGGCTGGTTGTGACCCGCCGTCGCGGTCGCGAAAAGCTCCATTTCCTGAATCCGGTACCCATCAGGCTCGTCCACGACCGCTGGGTGAGCAAATATGCAGAACCATGGGCCGCTGCCTTGAGCGACCTCAAAACCAGATTGGAAAGTCCCGTGGAAAAGATCTTCGAAATCTACATCAAGACCACTCCGGAACGGCTTTGGGAAGCCATCACGGACAGCGACATCCGCAGCAAATACCAGTTCGGCAACACCCACACCGCTGACTGGACGCCTGGCGGCCACTACGAGATGCACAACCCCAAGGCCAACGGAATGGTCCTGGGCGAAGGCGAAAACGTGGAGGTCGATCCCCCGCGGCGGCTCGTCCAGACAATGCGCGCGCTCTGGGGCGAGGACGTCAAAGCCGAGGGCACCTCGCGCGTCACCTGGGAGATCGAGCCGGTGGGCGATTCCTGCCACCTGACCGTCACCCACAGCGAGCTGCGCGAAGGCGGCAACGACCAGATCTACGGCGGTTGGCCGATGATCCTCTCCGGCCTGAAGACCTGGCTGGAGACCGGCGAGGTTCTCACGACTCCGGGTTCGCTGATGTACGCCTAAGAGCGGACGACGGCGCGCCCGGGCGCGTCGCTAGGCCCTAGCCGCCGGAACGAGGGCCGCGCTGAGGTACTCCAGGTGTGCGGGCGTCGGGGCAGTCGTGTCCGCCTCATATTCGGGGTGTTTGGTGAGAAACGTCTTAATGAACGGGCACACCGGCACGATCCGGAGCCCCTCGCTCACTGTCTCATTCAGGGCCACTTCGGCGAGCCTGCCAGCAAGCCCTTGTCCGCCGTACTCCTCGTTGATCACGGTGTGGTAGAAAATCCGCTGCGGGGAGCCGCCCTCGTCGTACGTTTTGTACGCGGCCTTGCCGATCACGCGGCCGTCGACGAGCACCTCAAAGCGCTCACGGTGAACGTTATGGACGATGGTGGCATCAATCATCGCTAGCTCCTCGGGTTAGGTTCAGTTGACATACCCTAACCTCGAACACGGGGCACTTTGTTCCCAAGTTTTCTCCAAGTCCCAATGTGGACTTGGAGAAAACTTAGATGAACGGCTAAGCCGTTACGATGTCCCGCGTGGCGTGGTCGTACGTGAAGGTGACCTTGCCGCCGTCGTGGTTTAGCTCGTGGTTAGCGCCATCACGGACGCCGAACGCGCCGTAGTTCTCGTCCCACGAGCGGTTCAGCGCGATCTTGTACGTGTAGAAACCGGCGGGCAGCGTTGCGGCGAGGGTCCAGACCTTGCGGCGGGTATTGAACTTCATCTGCACCTCGTCGTACTGCGGAGCCCAATCTTCCGGAGCGCCGAGGATCGTGTTGAAGTCACCTGCGATCGCGACGGCGGACGGCTGCTCAAGCTTCTCGACGGCGGCAGACGCTTTGGGTGCGGCAGCTTTCTTGGGCGCTGCTTTTCCGGCCGGGGTCTTCGTCGCGGCGGCTTTGGCGGCAGGTGCCTTTTCAGCGCCGGGCGCCTTCTTGGCCGCAGCCTTCTTGACGGGCGCCGTCGGGAGCGGGGTACCTGCCGGCACAGGGGTTCCTTCAGCGAGTGCCGTGGCGAACTCGTCCGGCTTGGCGAAAGCGACCGTGGCACGAAGGCCGTCGTCGGTGATGGTCCAGCCCGAACGGCCCTTGACCAACCAGCCGGCCTTGACCAGCTTCGCGGTCTCCGTCGTCAGGTTCTTGTGGCCGCGCGGAATCCCTCCGCTGAGCAGTTCACTCTCGCGCGTATCCAAAGGGACGCGCACAATCGCCTCAGCCAGGATCTCGCCGGCATTCAACGACTGCTCGGACCAGGTTCCCTCTGCCAAGAGGTCTAGGACGGTCTTGAGACGGACACTGCTTTTTTCGACGGTGGACTTGGCCAACGGGTCTCCTTCAACGGCGAACATTCCTTCAGCAGTCTGCCAATGTTCTGTAAACTCTGGCGACTGTTCTGGGTAAACACCGTGTGTCGTGACCCACTATTACGCCCAAACAGCAACAAGTGATGGAGGGGTCTCGGGTACCGGTGAGTAGCTATCGGTTTGAGTATGCTTGATGGCCCTTCTGAGCCGCCGGCGACTGACTAACCGACCGAAGCTTTCTCCCACGCCGAGACGTCGGCCAACAGTTCAGCCTTCCGGGCCTCGTCCGCGAAGGAGGAACGCACCGAGTTCGCGGCCAAGCGCGCCCGATCCGCCACAGACAACCTGTGCACAGCGACAAGTTGCTCGAAGTTGTCGTCCACGTAGCCGCCGAAGTACGCGGGATCGTCCGAATTCACGCTGACATTCAGACCTGCCGCCAACATCGCAGGCAAAGGGTGATCTGCCAGGGTGTCCACTGCACGAAGGCGCACATTGGACAGCGGGCACACGGTCAACGGGACTTGCTCGGCTACTAGCCTCGCCACGAGGGCAGCATCTTCCATGCATCGGATGCCGTGATCGATCCTCTCGGCGCCGAGCAGATCGAGGGCCTCGTAAATATACGAAGGGGACCCTTCCTCGCCGGCGTGGGCAATCCGTCGCAGCCCGGCCTCAGCCGCGCGGCGGTACAGTCTCTCAAACTTCGACGGCGGATTGCCCACCTCGGCCGAATCCAGGCCAATGCCGGCAATCGGCGCCTTCATGGCAAGAAGCTGTTCCAAAACCTCCAGCGCAGACGCTTCGGACATGTCCCTCAGGAAGGCGGCAATCAGGAGCGTCGAGACGCCGAAGTCCTCCACCGACGTCGCGAGCGCAGACGCCACGCCGTTCACGCATGTTTCCAAGGCCACCCCGCGCGAGATGTGGGCCTGCGGATCCATCATGATCTCGACGTGCCGCACACCACCGGCGGCTGCCCGGGCCAAGTAAGCCCGCGTCATGTCCGCAAAATCCTGCTCCGTCCGCAGTACGGCCATGTTGGCGTAGTACAGGTCCAGGAACGACTGCAGATCCGTGAACTCATATCGCGCACGCAGTTCGTCCAAATCCGCGTACGGAAGCGCAATCCCGTTACGCTCCGCGAGAGCGAAAATCAGCTCGGGCTGAAGCGTCCCTTCGATGTGCAGGTGCAGTTCGGCAACCGGGGGTGCCGCCGTCGTCGTTGATTCGCCAAAAGTTTCCACCCGACAAGAGTAGGACGAATACTGAGAGATCCCCGTCGCAATGCCAACACGAACAACCCCAGCGAGCCCTCCGAGGTGAAGACCACACCGCGTCAACTTGGATCTGCGCCCTCCGGCCCCCAAACTGAAAGGATGCAGACCTTCCTCCCGTTCCCCGATTTCAAGCAAAGTGCTGCCGTCTTGGACACCGCCAGGCTTGGGAAGCAGCGTGTCGAAGCACTGCAGATCCTCCGCGCACTGGTGATCCCCGAGTTCGGCCGGCCCTCACACCCCGCTATCCGCATGTGGATGGGCTACGTCCCCGCGCTTACCCTCTACGGCCTGGCCATGGTGGACGAATGGGTTGCCCGCGGCAATCCGGACAACACCCGCGCCAGCATTACCGAGTTCGCACCCCAGGCGGCCCACCCGGACTATGCCTCCAAGATTCCGATGCCGCCGTGGCTCGGCGACGCCGATTTCCACCTGAGCCACCGCTCCAAGCTGCTCCAAAAGGAACCCCGCTTCTACGCCGAACTCTTCCCTGACACTCCGAAGGACCTGGAGTACCTCTGGCCCGAGCCCAGCCACGAGTTCATTCCCGAAGACCCCTACGATGATTTCATCTGGGTCCTTCGCGCCCCCTTGGGCGACGTTGAACCCGAGAAGATCGACAAGGTGGGGATGCCCGCCCCAGGCAAGGCCAAGGCGGCCGACAGCGACGGCGACGGCTACCAGTTCGTCTACGAGTCCGAGAAATCCCGCCGCCCGGGCAAGACCGCGCGCAAGGCACCCAAGCAACTGGTGAAGAAGCCCACCCGCAACCGCCAGCGCCAGGACGAGGCCTTCAGGACGCTCCCCGGCAACACCCCCGTCCTCATCCCCGTCGAGGGCGGCGCTAAGTTCGCCTTGGGCAAGATCCACGGACGCCCGATCACCCTGGAAGACGGCCGCTTCGGCCGCAACTTCGAGGTCACCAAGATCATCGACCGCGCGGACTTCGACTACCCGGCCCTCTTGCAGGATCCGCGGGCGTTCTTCCCGATCCCGGCGCCCTAGCGGGTTGACTTAAACGCTCACGACGGCGGCACTCGGGTTCCTGACGAAGGAACCCGAGTGCCGCCGTCGTTATTTGTCCGCTAGACGAGTGCCGTGCCTTCAGCCTTATTTGACCAGCAATGCGTTCATCAGTTCGGTTCCGTCGGGCACGCCCAAACCGGTGCAGGCGTCCCAGCCGGGAGCCGCCTCGAAGGTCCCGTTGTTTCCCTCCGTGATGTCGCGGAAGCCTGGCGGTGTGCTGCCGTCCGCGGAGTCGTAAATGGTTGGTTGAAGCAGACCGAATCCGTGGCCTGCTGCCTGCGCCAGGCGCGCCACCAGCGCCGCCCACAGCGGCGCCACAGCGCTGGTCCCGCCGATCACCATGTCCGTTCCATCGACCCGAACCTTGTAGCCCGTCTGCGGGTCAGCAACGGCGGCAACGTCCGGAACTGCGCGGCCGTTCGGCGTCACTGCTGGTTTGTCTGAGGCCGTTACCAAGATGTTCTCCTGCCAGGACGGCACCTCGAAGGTATCGCTAACGCCTCCCCCTGTGGCGGGTACACCTTGCGCGTCATTCCAGACGGTCTCTGAATCGACAATGCCCGTGACCGGGTCAGCTTCCAGCCGGGTACCGCCACACGCCAGTACGTGAGGGCTTGATGCCGGGAAGTCCGCATGGTCCCTCCCGTCGCTGGCCCCGTCGGTGCTTCCATTGTCACCGGCGGCCGCAATGACGGTCACGCCGAGGACGGCGGCATCCACGAGCGCCTGGTCCATAGCATCGCGGGCCTGGGCCGTCCATTCATCCTCGTTTTGACCCCAGCTGATGCTGATTGCGGTTGGCGCGGGCGAGGCGTGTGCGGCCTGGCTGATGGCGTCAACGAAGCCGGCATCCGTGTTGGGGGCAAAATAGACAACGATTTCGGCTCCGGGGGCCAGGGCGCCGGCCACTTCAATATCCAGGAGCACCTCTCCGTCGGCGCCTCGCGGATCTTGCTCGGGCCGGTTGGAGGCGCCGTCCACGCCGACCGCGGTGACACGGGGGCCATTGATGCCGAGGCCCTCGAAGTAGGTGTCGAGGTCCGCCTGGTCGAAGCCACCGCCAAGTTCGATGATCGCAATGGTCTGCCCGCTGCCGTCAAAGTCGGCCGGGAATTTGTAAATTTCACCGAGCTCCAACGGCGTGTAACTGGTGTTATCCACCGCCGCAGGAGCGATACGGAATTGGGCGCGTGACTGAGGCCTATCATCGAGGCCGAGTACGGCGGTCACGACGCCGTCCAGCACCGCTGGCACACTCAGGCCGCCTGTGCGGTGGCGGTGTGTGGCCTGCTTGCCGCTGGGTGCCCGGCTGGTGACCCGCTCAAGTGTGGTGCCGAAAATCCCGCTCAGCACCCCGGCCGAACCGGAGACCCGGATCCGGCGCGAGGCGGGGTCCGTTTCAATGATCCGGGCGCCGGCGTCCGTAAGGGTCCTAGTGACGAGGTCGACGTCGGCAGCAGCGGCGCCGTAGCGTCCCGAGAACTCCTCCCGCGACATTGGCGCAGCATCGAGGGCGGCGTTCGGTATCTCAGCCTGCCGGCGCAGGATGACGGTAACCTCTACGACTTCGTCCGGCTCAATCCCCCTCGGAGCCTGCGCAAACTCGAGTGCCGGGCCGCGTTCGCTGCCCGGCAGCGGACGGAGTGATTGACCTTGAAAATTTGGATCCAGGTTCGTTTTCTCGTCGTGATTCGACATTTCGACCTCCGTTAATTGCATCCAAGGGCCGGGTGCACTGGGCAATGATGCATAGACGAAGGCATCCCGCGTTTCCATGCTTGTGAGCCCTCGAGTAAACGTTTGGCACGTTCCATCTGCACCGGCAAAGGTGTCTTCCATTGAAGAAAAAATACGGAAAGCCCTTGGTGCCTCCCTCAGAAAGCACTTGCTACGTCAGTGTTTGGCATCGGCCATGCTGGGGACAACCACACTGTCGATTCCCACACCAAAGACGTTTGGCTCCGCTGAAACCCCAAAAAACCTTCTACATAGCTGGGATGATGGCAGCCCCCACTGCGGCGATAAAACGGATTGCAGGAGAAGCATACGACCGAGTTCGAACGCTGACAACCCGTCGCGGGCAATCCAAGCCGGCGGCTACTTCCCCAGCCCAGCCCGGCGGAGCGCTTCCGCCATCGCCGTGTTCACGGGCGGCTGAGGAGCCGCCTTCGCGGGAGCCGCCTTTGCCTGCGCAGCCTTTGCAGGCGCCGCGTTCCGACCTGGCGAGCCCTGTCCGGCCTGCGGCGCCGGGCGACGCTCGCCTCGCTCGCCGTCACTGCGCTCGCCCCCACGCGAGTCGCGGTCACGCCCGCCGCTACGCGAACCGGACCCGCCCGCGGTGCCGGGTTCGTCGTCGAGCCTTAGGGTGAGCGAAATCCGCTTCCGCTCCGGATCCGCTTCCAGGACCTTCACGCGCACCACCTGACCGGATTTCACGATCTCGCGGGGATCGGACACGAACTTGTTGGACAGCGCCGACACGTGGACCAAGCCGTCCTGGTGCACTCCGACGTCCACAAACGCCCCGAACGCCGCCACGTTAGTGACGGTGCCTTCCAGGATCATGCCGGGTTTGAGGTCCGAAATCTTTTCGATGCCCTCGGAGAACGTGGCTGCAGCGAATGCCGGACGAGGGTCGCGGCCGGGCTTTTCGAGCTCGGACATGATGTCCCGCACGGTGGGCAGGCCGAACGTCCCATCCACGAACGCCTGAGGGTCAAGCGAAGACACCGCAGCTCCCCGTGAAGCGGCCACGATCTTCCTTGCCACTGAATACGCTTCCGGGTGGACGCTGGACGCGTCGAGCGGTTCCGCTCCTCCGGTGATCCGCAGGAAGCCAGCGCACTGTTCAAACGCCTTGGCACCCAGCCGCGGCACCTTCTTGAGGTCGGCACGTTTGGCGAACGGGCCGTTCTCGTTGCGGTACGCCACAATGTTTTCGCTCAGGAGCGGCCCGACGCCTGCCACCCGGGCCAGCAGCGCCGGCGACGCCGTGTTCACGTCCACGCCCACCGCATTCACACAGTCCTCGACAACCGCGTCCAGCGAACGGTCCAGCTTCGCCGCTGTGACATCGTGCTGGTACTGCCCCACACCGATCGACTTCGGCTCGATCTTCACCAATTCGGCCAGTGGATCCTGCAGACGCCGTGCGATGGACACGGCGCCGCGGAGTGATACGTCCATGCCGGGCAGTTCAGCGGCCGCGAGCGCGGAGGCCGAGTACACGGAGGCACCTGCCTCGGACACCACGAGTTTCTGCAAAGTGGGACCACCGGAGGCTGCCAGCGCCTTGATGAGCTGACCAGCGAGCTTGTCCGTCTCGCGCGACGCCGTGCCGTTGCCGATCGCCACGAGCTCGACGGCGTGCTGCCGCGCCAAGCGCTCCAGCGTCACCAGCGCCTCGTCCCACTTCTTGGCCGGAGCGTGAGGATAGACGGTATCGGTGGCCACGACCTTGCCGGTGCCATCGACAACCGCCACCTTCACACCTGTCCGCAGTCCCGGGTCCAGGCCCAGAGTGGCGCGGTTTCCTGCTGGCGCGGCAAGGAGTACATCGCGGAGGTTGGCGGCGAACACCCGGACGGCTTCATCCTCGGCCTGCGCGAACATGCGGCCGCGCAAGTCGTTGGTCAAGCGGTCCAGGATGCGCGAGCGCCACGCGATCTGGGCGGTCTGGACAAGCCACGAATCGGCGGGCCGGCCACGCTCGGCAACCCCGAGGCACTTGGCCACGGCGTTCTCGTACCGGCCGCGCGCGGCGGCCAGGGCGTCGTCGTCGGCTGGTTCTGCCTCGGCGAGATCGAGCTCGAGGACGCCGTCGTTCTCACCGCGCAAGAGCGCCAGCACACGGTGGCCAGGCATGCCGGAAGGCACTTGGGAGAACTCGAAGTAGTCTTTGAACTTCTGCCCCTCGGTTTCCTGCCCCTTCTTCACCCGCGAAACCATGCGCCCCTGCGTCCACAACCGCTCGCGCAGCGTCTCGGCGAGATCGGGGTCCTGCGATACCCGTTCCACCAGGATCGAGCGGGCGCCGGCGAGCGCCGCGGCGGCATCGTCAATGGAGTGCTCAGCGTTGAGGTACTTCGCGGCCTCGCGCTCAGGATCGAGCTGCGGATTCGCGAGAAGCGCGTCGGCGAGTGGTTCGAGGCCTGCCTCGCGGGCGATCTGCGCTTTCGTGCGGCGCTTCGACTTGAAGGGCAGGTAGATGTCCTCGAGCCGGGATTTGGTATCGGCGCCGACGACGGCGGCCTCCAGTTCCGGTGTCAGCTTGCCCTGTGAGGCAATCGCCTCAAGGACCGTACGACGGCGGTCCTCCAAGTCCCGCAGGTAGCGGAGCCGTTCCTCAAGCTCGCGCAGCTGGGTGTCGTCGAGCGTCCCGGTGACCTCCTTGCGGTACCGGGCGATGAACGGAACTGTGGATCCGGCGTCGAGCAGTTCAACCGCGGCTTTGACCTGCCAGGACTTCACGCCGAGCTCTTGGGCGATCAGGGCGTGGATGGCGGAGTCTGCTGAGTGGTGCCGTGCTGACGGGTTTTGGGGAAGTTGGGTCACCATGACATTTTGCCCTACTGCTTTGCCCTACTAAAGCTTTGCCCTACCTAAAGCCGGCGCGGAGTGCTGTAGTGGAAAGAGTGCTGAAGACTCCGGTTGGACATCCTACTCAAGGAAGAGGCGCATCATGCAAGAACTGCTCATCATCCTGCAGGACGGTTTCGACGCCGATGACGTGGAAGTCACGGTCAACCACAAAGAGGCTCACCACGAGCGCGATGTGTCCACGAGAACCATGCTGGGAATGGCAGCGGAGATCTCCGTGGAGTTGCCCGCAAAGGGGTCCACCGTTGGCGTCGAGGTCACCAGCCGCAAGCTGAGCGCAAGCAAGAAACTCCACGGAAGAGCAAAGAGCCTGCTGGTTTCCATCGAGGACGGGGAATTGGTGATGCGGGAAGGCACAGGGCGGGAAGCGTTTCTCTAGCCTGGCGTCCCGTGGCCCGGGGGTGACCGGGCAGGCTCGCCCGGATACGGAAGCGCCACGGCCGGGTGGCCGTGGCGCTTGATCGAGCGGAAGTTGTAGTTAGCCCAGTTGCGCCATGGGAGTCTTGGCCGAGATGTGCTCCACCAATTCACCCACCCGCTGCTCGGCGTAGTTGCGGGCGATATCGCCCTGGCTGATGATGCCTACCAACTTGTGGTCGGTGATGACAGGAAGGCGCCGGACCTGGTGCTTCTCCATCAGGTCGATGGCGGCGTCAACGCTGGCATCGGCATCAATCCAGATCGGCGTGCCCTGGGCGAGGTCGGCCGCTGTCTTCTGGCCGGCATCCCATCCCTCAGCAATGCATTTGACCACGATGTCGCGGTCAGTGATGAATCCTTTGAGTCTTCCATCGCTGCCGCAGATCGGCAGGGACCCGACGTCCAGATCGCGCATCAGGACAGCCGCGTCACGCAACGACTGCTCTTCTTTGACGCACTGGGCATTGGTGGTCATGAATTCGCGCACAACGCTCATGAGTCCTCCTTCATCGATTGGGTATCGACGCGGACCCCCCGGCACCGACGCCGATGCTGTCAGCCTACGCTTGGGGTTTGGCTGTGGCCAGATGCTGACTGCTGCCTTTGTTTATTCAGCGATGTCCTCGGCCCAGAGTTCCGGATTCTCTTCTTGGAAGCTGCGCATCATGTCCACGCACCGCTGGTCATCGAGCACCACCACTTCCACGCCGCGGGACCGCAGGAGCTCGAACTCGCCGTCGAACGTGCGGGCCTCCCCCACCACCACGCGCGGGATCTTGAACTGGATGATGGTGCCCGTACACATCGCGCACGGGGCGAGGGTGGTGTACAGCGTGGTGTCCCGATAGCTCTTTTGCCGGCCAGCTGCGCGGAGGGCCGACATTTCCCCGTGGGCGATTGGATCGCCGTTTTGGACGCGTTCGTTGTGCCCACTAGCGATGACAACGCCGTCACGGGCAAGCGCCGCACCGATGGGAATGCCACCTTCGCTGAGGCTCTTCAGGGCGGCTGCGTAGGCAGCCTCGAAGGCGGGATCTGGTGACGGTTGCGCATAGGGCTGAGTCATTCGTGGCCTGCTTTCCAGAAGTTGGGGATCTTCCGCTAATTGTTCTATAACTTATATAATAAATACGGGAGGTGGGAGAAATGATCCTCAACGTAGACCTGGCCAGCGATGTGCCGATCTACCAGCAGCTTCGGGACCAGATCGTGGAGGCGATCGCCGAGGGCGTGCTGACCAAGGGCAGTTCGTTGCCCGCCACAAGGACGCTCGCTGCGGACTTCGGGATCAACTTCCACACCGTGAACAAAGCCTATGACCTCCTGCGCCAGCAGGGCCTCATCCAGCTCAACCGCAAGTCCGGCGCGGTGGTGACCCCGACGGTCGCGGACCCACCGTTCCCTGCGGAGTGGACGGCGAGGGCACGGACTCTGCTGGCCGAGGCCGTCGCGCGAGGATTACCGGCGGACGAGGTTCTCGAGACCTGCCGGTCAGTGCTCGATTCATTTGGAACCACGCAGCCGGGGGAAACACCATGACCGTTGCCATCGCCCTGAGCTCCGCATTGTCAGCACTGGTGCTCGCAATCGCCCTGGTGCTGCCCGCGATCAACAGCCCGACCGTGCCTTTCGGGGTTCGGGTACCGGCCCAGCGCGCCGATGACCCGGCTGTGGTCAGGCAGACCCGCATCTACCGAGGGCGGGTTCTCCTGAGCGGGATCGTCACAGCCGGGGTCTGCGTCGTCATCTACGCCATAACCAGCGAAACGTTGTTGCTGCCATTGTCGGTGCTGGTTCTGGTCGGCTTCTGGTACGGCTGCTTCTTCCTGGCCAACCACGAGATCCGGGCCGCCAAGGCCGCCGGAGGCTGGTACGACGGCGTGCCAACCGAGTGGCCGCCAAATCTATCGGCACGGCCTTCTCACTGGTGTTCGTACAGATCGGCGTGACCGCCTTGCTCGTGGGTATCGCGGCGGCCATCTTCTTCCGCAGCCGGCCCGACATCGACCCGGCGCACCCGGTAGGCTCCGCGCGCTGGCACCGCCGGTACATGTCACTGGGCGCCAAGGCACTGCTCGGACTGGCCGCGATGATCGACCTGGCAATGCTGGGATCGTCGTTGCTGATGTGGACGGGCACGGTCACGCCTTGGGCGCCGCTCGTGGTCGCACTCCCGATCCTGGCCGCCGTCGCGGTCGCCGTCGTTGTCTTCGCCAGGAACAACCGCGCGCGGGACGAGGGCGAGGAGGACACCGGGCTGACCCACCGAGAGGACGACAAATACTGGCGGAGCGGTTTGTTCTACGTCAACCGGGAAGACCACGCGCTGATGGTTCCGCGCCGTTTCGGCCTGGGGTGGACCCTCAACTTCGGCAATCCCAGGGCCACGATGCTTCTGGCCGGGGTGGTGGCGCTGATCGGCCTGGTGATCACCCTCCGTTTCGGCGGCTGACCCCTACCTGACCCCACCGCGGGGGCTGCTATCTTGTCCGGGCCCACTGATAGCTTGGCTTCATCAGCTCAAAGGTCTGGGGGCACGGTGTTTTTTCTCGATTCAGAAGTTGCAGGTTCAGAAGGTACGGGTTCAGAAGGTCCGGGGCGCGCGCAGGATCTGGTGTTTTCCGCCAGCGACCTCGTCACGGCTTCCACGTGCGAGTACCAGTTGCTGCGCAAATTGGACGAGAAGCTGGGCCGGTCGCCGAAGCCGGACTTCGACGTCGACGAAATGCTGGAGCGCACAGCCGCGCTGGGCGACGTTCACGAGCACAGGGTGTTGGACCGATTCGTGGCCGAGTTCGGGTGGTGGGATCCGCTTGCTGGCACGGGAGTGTTCGACGTCGTTCCGGCCGCAGCGATGGACCGCGCCACCCTGGAGGCCAAGCACGCGGAGTCCATTGCGGCGTTGCAATCCGGCGCGGATGTGGTCTTCCAGGCGGCCTTCTTCGACGGCCAGTTCCACGGGCGGTCCGATTTCCTCGTGAAGCAGCCGGACGGAAGCTACGCGGTCTTTGACACCAAGCTCGCTCGCCACGCCAAGGTCACGGCGCTACTGCAACTTGCCGCCTACGGCGATCAATTGTTCAAAGCGGGAATCGTTCCGGCGCCGGATCTGACTCTTGTCCTTGGGGCTACCATTCAGCGGGACGCTGCTCGTCCTCAGGCTGCCGGGCCGGAAGGTGCCGGGCCGGAAGGTGCCGGGCCGGAGGGTGCGCCTGGCTTCGACTATGTACACAGCAATCATCGGCTCGCAGACGTACTGCCCGTGTTTCGCGAGCGCCGCGACCGCTTCCTTGCACTGACGGATGCTCACCGATCGCAGCAGGAGCCTATCCAATGGGGTGCGCCCGGAGTCACGGCATGCGGTCGCTGCGACTACTGCAAAGAACAAGTGCGCCTCCACCGGGATCTGCTGATGGTGGCGGGGATGAGAATCACCCGGCGCAAGAAGCTCATGGAAAGCGGCGTCTTCACCATCGACGCCCTTGCTGAGATGCCCGACGCCGCCGATTCCGCCACACGGCGCCTGCAGGAACAAGCCCGCCTGCAGACCGGCACAGCCACGCCCGATGGCACCGTCAATTACACCGACAAGACCGGCACAGCCAAGAGCATCAGCTATTCCGTCCTGGAATCCAACTCCCTGGCCCGGCTCCCCCGGCCCGACGCGGGCGACATCTTCTTCGACTTCGAAGGCGACCCGCTTTGGCAAGATCCCGTGACCGGCCGTTGGGGCTTGGAGTACTTGTTCGGCGTGATCGAGAATCCCACCGAGCCAGGCGGAACGCCGGTATTCAAGCCGTTCTGGGCACATTCCCGGGCTGAGGAGCGCCAGGCGTTCATCGATTTCCTGGACTACGTGGAAGAACGCCGAATGAAGTATCCGGACATGCGGATCTACCACTACGCCGCCTACGAGAAAACCGCGCTTCGCAACCTGTCTGTCATCCACACCGTGGGCGAAGCCGCCGTGGACAACCTCCTCCGCGAAGGCGTGCTGGTGGACCTCTACGACACCGTGCGGCACAGCATCCGCATCTCCGAAGACTCCTACAGCATCAAGAAACTCGAGCCCCTGTACATGGGCCAGCACTTGCGTTCGGGGGACGTGACCGACGCCGGGGCCTCCGTAGTTGCCTACGCCAACTACTGCACAGCCCGGGATGCGCATCGCGAGGACGAAGCGGCAGCGGTCCTGGCAGGTATTTCCGACTACAACGAATACGACTGCCTTTCCACCCTGGAACTGCGGAATTGGCTGCTGGGCCTTGCCGCGGAGCGCTCCATTGAACCCTCCACTCCAGCTGCGTCGGGACCGGAACTACCTGCCGAAACGGAACCGGACAAGTATCAGGCCGCGCCCGAGGAAACGGCGCTTCTCGACTACCTCGCAGAATTGCCGGACGACGCTGTTCAATCCGACGACAACAGGGCGGTGGCCCTGGTAGCGGCCGCGGTCGGATTTCACCGGCGGGAGGACAAACAATTCTGGTGGGGACACTTCGATCGCCTGGACCGGCCAGTCTCCGAATGGGAAGACACCAGGGACTGCTTCATCGTGGAAGGCGGCGAGGTGATACAGGACTGGGTCAAGCCGACTCCCCGCAGCAACCCGGCGCGGCAGGTACGGCTCTTCGGTCACGCTGCCGATGGCTCCGGTTTCGCCCCAGGTAAGAAGTACTTCCGGATGTACGGCCCTCCACTCCCCGACGCCTTTATTTGCAAGAACGAAAGCGCCCTAGGCAGATCGGGAATGTCCGGCACGGACGTGATCGAGGACGGCGATCTTGACGACCTCGATGAAGGCACTTCCCTCTCGGGACGTGAAGACGGCGCGCCCGACGTCGTGACCATATCGGAGCGGCTGCCCAAGGGCGCTGCCGAATACTCGCAACTACCCATGGCACTCACGCCTGATGGCCCCGTGAACACGGACGGTCAGAGAAAAGCCTTGAGTGAACTTGCCGTCAAGGTGCGTTCCAGCCTGCCGTCGTGGCCGAAGGATCCCGCCCTGGACCTGTTGCGCCGCGAGTCGCCGAGACTGGCCACTCTCCCCGTACTGCCCGCCGTCGGGCCTGGCGACGATGGCTATGTGGATGCGATCACCGCGGCCGTGACCGATCTGGATCAGTCATACCTGGCCGTCCAAGGGCCTCCGGGAACTGGCAAGACTTACGTTGGCTCGCACGTTGTGGCGCGGCTGGTTCGCGCCGGCTGGAAGGTGGGGGTTGTTGCACAGTCCCATGCGGTTGTGGAGAACATGCTCCACGCCGCGGTGAAGGCAGGGGTCGACACGGACGTCATTGCCAAGGAAATGAAGCACGAAGACCCGGTCCCGTGGAGCCAGCAGTCAAAGGACGACATTGAGCTCCTGCTCGGATCCCGGGAGGGTTGCCTCATCGGCGGCACGGCGTGGACCATGACAGGCCGGACTGTTCCGGCGGGATGCCTGGACCTACTGGTCATCGACGAGGCCGGGCAGTTCTCGCTCGCCAACACCCTTGCCGTAAGCCGAGCAACGAAGAGGCTCCTGCTCCTCGGCGATCCCCAGCAATTGCCGCAAGTCACTCAGGGCAAACACCCGGAACCCGTGGACGAGTCGGCTCTCGGCTGGTTGGCCCACGGCCTGCACACCCTGCCCCCGGAGCTCGGGTATTTCCTGGCGACCTCGTGGCGGATGCACCCGGATTTGTGTGCGGCGGTGTCCGAGCTCTCCTACGATGGCCGGCTGCATTCGGCACCGGCTGCCTCCACGCGGAATCTGTCCGGAGTCCGGGCCGGCGTGGAATGCGTCTACGTCCAACACAACGGCAACGCCACCCAGTCGCCCGAAGAAGCCGAGGAGGTAGTCAGGCAAGTCAAGGAACACCTCGGTTTGGCGTGGCTGGACCCCCGGGAATCGCCCGAGGAGAGACCGCTCGTCGAAAAGGACATCCTCGTGGTGGCGGCCTACAACGCCCAGGTTCAGCTCATCCAGCACGAATTGAGAGCGGCCGGACTCCGTGGTGTGCGCGTCGGCACCGTGGACAAGTTCCAGGGGCAGGAAGCTCCCGTGGTGATCGTCTCCATGGCCGCCTCCGCCGCCGCAGAGGTACCGCGCGGCATGGACTTCCTGCTCTCCCGCAACCGGATCAACGTGGCGGTATCGCGCGGTCAGTGGCGGGCCGTCGTCGTGCGCTCACCCGAACTGACCAACTACCTGCCCACCCGGCCGGAAGGGCTGGAACAGTTGGGCGGTTTTGTGGGACTGTGTCAGCGCGGCGGCCCAACTGACTCGCAGTAGTTGTCGTTATAAGGGCTGAAAACGACAACAAATGCGAGTCAGTTGGGCAACCCCAGCGCTTCGTCCAAGACTCTCCCGAAGTTCGCGGGGTCATGGGCGAAACGGCCCAGGAAGAGGCCCGACACGCCGCGAAGCTCAGGCAGGAGTCCCGGCTTGGCGGAACCACCGTAAATGATGGGCAAACCAGCCAGGCCATGCTCGTCGAGCAAGTCCCGGAGGTGATTGACGACGTCGGACACGTAAGCTGCGCGGGCAGGCTCGGGTTCGCCGATGGCCCACACTGGTTCGTACGCGATGACCAGCCGTCCCGCCGTCGCCCAATCTTCTCGGACGGCGGCCGAGATCTGCCGGTAAACGAACGACGCCGACACCGGCGGATCGGAGGCCGTTTCCTCGCCGACGCACAGCAGCGGGGTCAGCCTGGCGTCCACCGCAGCCCTGACCTTGAGCGCGACTACAGGGTCGTCCTCGGCGAAGTGCCGGCGTCGTTCCGCGTGTCCGATCTCCACGAACCGCACATCAAGCTCCGCCAGCAAGGACGGCGATACTTCCCCGGTCCACGGACCGTCAGCCCAGCCGCAGTTCTGCGCACCCAAGAGCAGAGGAGAATCCTCCAGCATCTGGGCCGCGGCGGGCAGCATGGGAAACGACGGGATGACGAACGGGACCACCCGCCCGGCCACAAGGGCCGGACGGGCGTCCACTTCACGTCGCAGTTGCTCCAGCCAAGACATGGTGTGCCGGAACCCCATGTACATCTTGGTGCTGACCCCGATGTACACGGCTACTTGCTCAGGAGCTCGTCGGCCTTGTTCTTGAACGCCCGGGTGCCGAACATCATGGCGGCCGCCAGGAATGGAAGGATTCCCAGTGCGTAGACGCCGGCCGATCCCGTGGGGTCGGCGGTGGCGCTGTTGACCGCGGTCCGCAGGATCGGGGCCACGAAACCACCCAGGTTGCCCAGCGAGTTGATGAGGCCAATACCGGCGGCGGCTGCGGAGCCGGCGAGGAACGCCGTCGGGTAGGCCCAAACGACCGGACCGACAGCCAGGAAGCTGCACACCGCGAGCGTGATGAAGATCAGCCCGAGCACCGGCTGGTGATTGGTCCCGGCCCAAGCCGAACCGAGGATGCAGACACCCGTGGACACGAACAGCACGGTGCCGAACATGCGGCGCTTGGCAACGGTGTTCGCCGCCCGGCCGATCAGGTAGCAGGAGAAGATTCCAAAGAACCACGGAACCGCGATCAGCAGGCCGACGGCGAGGCCCACCTTCTGGCCGGTCAGCGACGAAACCTGCTGCGGCAAGAAGAAGGTGACACCGTAGACGGCGATCTGCAGGCAGAAATAGATGAGGGTGAAGTACCAGACACGACCGTTACGCATAGCGGCGAATACACCGCGCGGGCCGGTTTCATCCTTGACGCTGTCTTCCTGCGCCATGATCTCCTTGAGCGCGAACTTCTCGTCCGCGTTGAGGAACTTGGCCTTCTCCGGGCCGTTGATCAGGAAGAAGAACGCCGCAATGCCAGCGAGCACAGCCAGGATGCCCTCGGTGAAGAACATGACCTGCCAGCCGCGCACGCCGGGAAGCTGATCGCCGATGTTGATCAGCCAGCCGGAGAGCGGGTTGCCGATCATCTGGGAGAACGGCTGCGCAAGGTAGAAGATTGCGAACATCTGCACTCGCACCTTGTTAGGGAACCACTCGGCCAGGTACATGATGACGCCCGGGAACAGCCCCGCCTCAGTCACGCCGAGCAGGAATCGCAGGATCACGAACGACGTCTCGCCCTGTACGAACGCGAAGCAGGCCGAGACGAGGCCCCACGTGATCGCGATGCGTGCAAGCCAGATTTTGGCGCCGACCTTCTTGAGCAGCAGGTTGCTGGGGATTTCAAAGATCGCGTAACCGATGAAGAAAATACCGGCACCGAGCGCGAACGCCCCGGCCGAGACGCCCTTGTCCGCGCCGAGGGCGGCTTCAGCGAAACCGACATTGGTGCGGTCGAGGAAGGAAACCACATAAAGGATGACCAACATCGGCATGAGCCGGGCGGCAGCCTTGCGGATCGCCGATTTCAGGATCGGCGAATCCAGCATCTCCTTCGCGGAAGTTGTTGCAACGGACATCGAAACTCCTCGTTGAGTAGTCAGTTTTGAATAGTCAGGGTTATGCATTCAAAGCGTGGTACGCCCCGCCGCAGCGGTGTTCCGCCTTAGCGGGGGAAGATCATGAGCAGCACGCCGACGGCGCACACCAGGATCCCGACGGCGAGATAGATCTTGCGTTCCTTGGTCCAGGAGCCCACGGGGTTCCTTCCCTAGTGCATGTAGAGTCCGCCGTCGACATTCAGCGTCTGGCCGGAGATGTAACCGGAGTCCTCGCTGATGAGGAAGGCGATGGCGGCAGCGATGTCCCGGGTGGAGCCCACGCGGTTCACCACGAGGTCCTTGGTGAGTTCGTCCTTGCGCTCCTCGCTGAGGGTGCCTCCCATGATGTCGGTGTCGATCGGGCCGGGAGAAATAGCGTTGACTGTGATGTCGAATTCACCCAGTTCCCGGGCAGTGGCGCGGGTCAGGCCGATGACGCCGGCCTTCGCCACCGAGTACGGGGTCTTGGAGAACGTCCCGCCGCCGCGCTGGGCGGAAACCGAAGAGATGTTCACGATGCGTCCGATCCGGTTCTTGACCATGGATTCGGCCACGCGGCGGGTCGCGTAGTGGACGCCGTTGAGGTTGATGTTCAGGACACGGTTCCACTCGGCCGGCTCGAGTTCCAGGTACGGAACCGGTGAGCTGACACCGGCAACGTTGGCCAACGCGACGATCTGCGGCAGCTCAGCTTCGAGGGTGTCGATAGCGGAGCGTACAGATGCCTCATCGGCCACGTTTGCTCCGACGCCATAGGCCTTGACGTTGTGCTCCGTGGCGATTTCCTTGGCGGTGGCCTTGCACAGGGCGTCGTCGAGGTCGATGATGCCGATGTTCCAGCCTTGCGCAGCCAGGTAGTTGACGGTGGCTCGTCCGATGCCGCGCTCGGAGACGGCGCCGGTGACAATCGCGGTTCGTTCTGCCGGGAAGGTGCTCATAAGTATTCTCCTGTGAATGGTGCTAGTTGATGGGTGCCGGGCCGAGCTCATCCATGAGCTTCTGCATGGCCACATAGGCCTTGTTCCGGTAGGCGATGAGTTCGGGTGTGCGTTCGGCCGGGACGTTGAGGAAGCCTGCGCCGGTCTTGGTGCCCAGCTTTCCTGCCTCAACGAGGTCGCTCAGGATTTTCGGGGTCGCGAAGCGCTCCGGGAACCCGGTCTGGAGGGACTTGTAGCAGAAGTTGTAGACATCCAACCCGGCCATGTCCGCAATCGCGAATGGACCGAAGAACGGCAAGCGGAAGCCGAACGTCGTACGGACCAGGGTGTCGACGTCGTCCGCTGTTGCGATCCCCTGCTCCACCAGCTGGGCGGCCTCGTGGAAAAGCGCGTACTGCAGCCGGTTGAGCACGAAGCCGGTGACGTCCTTGACGACGGCGGTTTGCTTGCCGGCCGCGTGGACCAGTTCACGGGAAGCGGCCACGGTCCCCGGCGTTGTGCCGGCGTGGGGAATGATCTCGACGCCGGGGATGAACGGGGACGGGTTGGAGAAGTGCACGCCCAGGAACCGCTCAGGGCCAACAACGGCCTCGGCGAGATCGGCGATGGAAATGGTGGACGTGTTGGAACCGATCAGGGCATCCGGCCGGGCGGCGGCGCTGATGCGGGCCAGGGTCTGGTGCTTGATGTCCAGGACCTCGGGGACGGCTTCTTCGATGAAATCGGCGTCCGCCACAGCCTCTTCGATGTCCTTGGCCGCCCACAGATTGGCTTTCAGGATTGCCGTGGATCCTTCGGGAAAGAGACCCGCGGCCACGAACCCGTCCGACTCGACGAGCAGGCGGTCGTAGTTCTTCTGCGCGATTTCCGCGGACACGTCCGCCAGCGCCACGCGCGCTCCGCCGAGGGCAAGGACCTGTGCGATCCCGCCGCCCATGTAACCGGAGCCGACGACGGCGATCTTCCGGGCCGGCGCCGTGCCACCCGGGGTGTTCTGTGTTTCAGTCATGTCACACTGCCTTTGTGTAATCGGGCTCGTACGAGCAAATGGCGTCCACCTTGGCGGCGGAAGATGATGTTTCGTCGAAGTGGTGGCCCAGCCATTCGTCCACCAGTTTCTTGGCCAGTTCCAAGCCAATCACCCGCTGTCCCATCGTCAGGACCTGGGCGTTGTTGCTCAGGACCGAGCGCTCCACGGAGTAGCTGTCGTGGGCGGTGACGGCACGGATTCCGGGGACCTTGTTAGCCGCGATCGCCACCCCCAGGCCCGTGCCGCAGATCAACAAGGCCCGGTCCGCCTCACCCTCGGCCACCTTGCGCGCCGCGTTCACGGCAACGTGCGGGTACGCCGTGGAGTCGTTGGCGCCCACGCCCACGTCCTGGACGGACGCCACCCGCGGATCGGCCTCAAGCAGAGCCATGAGCGCCTGCTTGTATTCGACGCCGGCCTCGTCATTGCCGACGACGATCCGCCAGCCCTGTGATGTGCTCATGCTTGAACTCCGTTTCGTGCCGGGGTAGCCAGCTGTGAATCGATATGTTGTGAAATCCTCGCCGTGATCAGCCCGAAGGAGACCGCACCGGGATCAGGGTGGCCCACGCTCTTCTCTGCGAGAGGACGGGCGCGTCCCTTGAGCGGACGCAAACGGGCCGTCTCCGCCGCCGCGGACCCAGCCGCCGCAGCAGCTGCGGCGAGGGCCCGGTCAACCGGGGCTCCGGCGTCGAACTCTGTAAGGAACGCAACCCGGAACGGGAGGAGCGCGTCCACCATGGTCTTGTCTCCGGGTTCGGCCTTGCCGAGCTCCGTGATCGCGGAAACGAACGCCGTGACGGCGGCCGCCGCATCCTCGCCTGAGTAGCTCGCTTTGTTGCCGAGCGCCTGTCCGGCCGCGATGATCGCCGAGCCCCACAGGGCGCCCGAGGTTCCGCCGGCGCGTTCGCTCCAGGCCTCCCCGGCCGCGGTCAGGATGCGACCCACCGAGGCCCCACTTGCAGCCTCTGCGGCGGCAAGGGCCGCGTCAACGCCGCGACGCATGCCGATGCCGTGGTCGCCGTCCCCGGCAATGGCGTCCAGATTACCCAGTTCCTCTTCGTGCTCGACGACGACGTCCCGCACCTGCGCGAGCACCGCCACGGCCTGGCGGCCAAGTTCAGTAGCGGCGTCGGTGGGCTGCTCGACGTCGGACACCTCCACCGCGGTGACGCTCGCTCGGCTGCGGGGCGGCCGCGGCGCGAGGTTGCCTTTGCGGAACGCCGGGGTGTCCGCGGGTGCTGCCCAATACTGTTCGAGCTCCTCGTCAAGCCACAGCAGCGTCAGCGAAAGACCGGACATGTCCAGGCTTGTTACCAGCTCGCCGCACTCGGGCTCCACCACGGTGAGGCCCGCGTTGTTGAGGAGTTTTTCGATCTTGCCGAAGAGCAGGAAGAGTTCGTCGTACTTGACCGTGCCGAGGCCGTTGACGATCGCCACCACCCGGTCTCCGGCGCCCTCGGGCTTGTCATTGAGGAGCTTGGAGACGAGCAGTTCGGCGAGTTCAGAGGCGGTGGGCATGGCGTGCTCGGAGATGCCCGGCTCGCCGTGGATGCCCAGGCCAAGGGACATCTGGCCGGCCGGAACATGGAACAACGGATCCTTGGCGCCCGGAAGGGTACAGCCGTCGAAGGCCACCCCCAGCGAGCGGGTGCGGTCGTTCGTCTTGATGGCCAGGCGTTCGACGGCGTCGAGGTCCAGTCCCGCTTCGGCCGCGGCCCCGGCAATCTTGAAGACCGTGAGGTCTCCGGCGATTCCCCGTCGCTTTTCGATCTGGTCCAGGGGTGCACTGGCAATGTCGTCAGTCACGGTCACGGTCCGGGTTTCGATGCCTTCGGCGTTGAGCCGCAACTGAGCCTGCCCGAAGTGCAGCACGTCCCCGGCGTAGTTGCCGTAGCTGAGCAGGACCCCGCCGCCCGCGTTGGCTGCCTTGGCCACCCGATACACCTGCCCGGCAGCCGGGGACGCGAACATGTTCCCGCACGCCGACGCCGTTGCTAGACCCGGTCCGACCAGTCCCGCAAACGCGGGGTAGTGTCCCGAACCGCCGCCGACCACCAGGGCAACCTGCCCGGCCGGGACTTCGGTGGAACGGACCACTCCGCCGTCCACCCGGGCAACGTACCCGCGGTTCGCAGCGACGAATCCGTCCAGCGCATCATCCGCAAAGTCTGCGGGGTTATCGAAAATCCTCGTCATGGTCCGGCCTTACACTCCTGCCAGCTGGGTGGCGGACTTGTGCGCGCCTGCGGGCCGGCTTCGGCCGGAAGGCTGCTGGCGGCCCTGGGCGACCTGGCTCTGGCCCAAGGCGTAGTTGTCCGTCTTCGGGAGTACGTGGCGACGCAGGTATTTCTGGTTGCTCGCCGTGACGCTCAGCCCGTCGCCGCCGTAGTGCTCAGTGCACAGGATGCCTTGGAAGCCCACGGACAATGCCAGCTTGAAGGCTTCGCGGTAATTGATGAGGCCGCTCTCCATCGGTGCCGGCATGGTGATGTAGCTGTCGCGGGCCACGTCTTCGTCGCGGATGTAGTTCTTCATGTGCCAGTAGTTGGAGTACGGCAGGGTCTTGGCCACCATCTCGCGCCAGTCCTCGATGGGCCGGTGGAGACGGATCAAGTTCCCGAGGTCCGGGTTGAGGCCCACGTTGTCTAGCCCGATGTCCTGGACCAACTGGACCGAGGAATCGGCGGTTCCCAGGAACGTGTCCTCATACATTTCAAGGGAAAGGAGGACGCCGACTTCGGCGGCGTGCTCTCCCAGTTCCCGCAAGCGTGCGACGGCGTTGCCCCAGGCTTCCTTGTCCCCCACCGGATCCTTGTAGCCTTCGACGCTCCAGAACCACAGCTGCTTTTGCTGCTCCGCGGTAATGGCCTGGTGGAGTCCGAAGGAGACAACCTCGCAGCCCAACTCGGCTGCAGCGTCGATGGTGCGGTGGCTATAAGCCAGGTTGTCGGCCCAGTCCCGGGTGTGGATGACGCTGCGGCGAATGGCCGAGATCACCGGGATGCCAACGCCAACGTGGTCTGCGGTCTGCTTGAACTCTGCGAGGCGTGCCTTGCTGAGGTCGCCGGGGCGGACCCAGCTGTCTGTAAGATCAGCGTTTGCAAATCCTGCGTCCTTGACTTCCTGCAGGACCTCGGCCCAAGCGGAAGCCTCGGCGTCGTTGATGTGCTGTCCCTTGGCGTCGGTACCGGGGAACTGCAGCAGGGCCGCGGTGATGGGCCAGTTTTCGGCGGTGTAAGCCATAGTTTTCACTCCTTCGTGGAATCCTGTTTCCTATAGGATTTACTATCTGCGCAAGACTGTCAACCGTTTGCTTGGCATTTCTGTTGACCGACCCCGATTACCCCGCGTCATCAAAGATCCTATATGTCTTACATATGTTTGTGAAGTGGGTCACCGGCCATGGACTGCAGGGAGCACGCAAAAGCCCGCCGACGGGCGGGCTTTGCGGTTCTGATGGTGCGGAGGCTCCGTCTTGGATCGCCGTCGGAAGTCCGCTGTCTGGAGTGCGCTGTTGCGGCGCCGGCTCAGTCAGCCGGTGCGTCGGCGATAGCCCGAGCGCGGACCTTGTGCACGTGGTCCGCCATGGCAGCCGCGGCTTGCTCCGGATCCCCGCTGGCCATCGCCTCGAACACGGCCTGGTGCTCAGCGATGGCCTGCTCGGCGTCAGTAATGCCCACTCCCCCGAACAGCCGGAACCGCTGGACCTGTCCACCCAGAGCGTTGTAGGCCGAAAGCATGAACTGATTGCCGGACTGCTCTGCGATCAGCTTGTGGAAACGCTCATCGGCCTCGAGATAGTCCCGGAACTCCGCGAACGATGGCCCTCGAGGAGCCGTCTCCAGATCCTTCACGGCCTCGCGCAGGTCCGCCAGAGCGTCCGGGGTAATCCGGCTGCACGCCAATCGTGCATTGACCGGCTCAATCGCCAGCCGCGCCTCCATGAGCTCGGCGAAGTCTTCGCGCGTGAAAACCGGCGCCACCCGGTAGCCCTTCAAAGCCACCCGGCGGACCATGCCAGTGTGTTCAAGCCTCGCCAACGCCTCGCGCACTGGCGTGGGCGAAACGTCGAGTTCCCGCGCTGTCCCGTCGATGCTGACCGCGGCGCCCGGTTCAAGCCGGCCATCCATAAGCCAGGCAAGGAGCTCCTCGTAGACGTGGTCGGCGAGAACCTGGCGGCTGACGGGTCGGCCCGGGGCGCGATCCCGTGAGGAAGCAAGTTTCATAGACAAATCCTATAGGAATGGGCCATCCGCAGCGCCTTTGTGAGTCTCCCCGCCGGCTTGGAGGCATTTCGCACGCACTGGGAGCGTCACATTCTGCTGGATCATTCCACACGCTCGACGTGGTTCGCGGGTGGATTCCGCGTAATTCCGCGGGCTCAGGCACCTGCTACCTCGAATGATCCAGCAGAATCCGTCGCCGCGGCACGGAAATCCGGCAGGACTGGCCTCGAAGGGCGTTAAACCGCGACGGCGGCACCTTCGCAGGTGCCGCCGTCGTAGTTTCTGGTGTTCTAGTTGGCGTAGAACGGGTAGTCGGTGTAGCCCTTGGCGCCTTCACCGTAGAAGGTTGAGGGGTCCGGCTCGTTGAGCGGGAGGCTCTCACGCCACCGGCGCGCCAGGTCCGGGTTGGCGATGGCCGGGCGGCCAACCACCACGGCGTCGGCGTGACCATCGGCCACGAGTGCCAAGGCTTCGTCCCGCGTGGTCACTTCGCCGAAGCCGGTGTTCACCAGGAACGTACCTTTGAAGCGCTCGCGCAGGTCTTGGACAAGCTCGCCCTTGGGATCATGGTGGAGGATGCTGAGGTAGGCGAGGTTGAGCGAGGCGATGGTGTCCACCAAAACCTCGTACGTTGCGCGGACATCGGCAGGGTCGGTCTCGGCGATCCCTTGGACCGAGTGCTCCGGGGAAATCCGGATGCCTACCCGGTTGGCACCCAAGGCTTCAACCACGGCGTTGACCGTCTCGATCACGAAGCGGGCGCGGTTTTCCGGGGAACCACCGTAGCTGTCGGTGCGGACATTGGTGTTGGGGGCGAGGAACTCGTGGAGCAGGTATCCATTGGCAGAGTGCAGTTCAACGCCGTCGAATCCTGCCTCGATGGCGTTCCGGGATGCCGTGACGATTTCCTGGATTGTTGCGGGAAGTTCATCGGTGCTCAGTTCACGCGGCACCGGGTAAGGCTTCTTGCCGTTCGGGGTACGGACTTCGCCGTCGATGGCTACGGCACTAGGTGCCACGATCTCGTGACCGCCGGTAATGTCCGGGTGGGATACGCGTCCACCGTGCATGACCTGGGCGAAGATCCGGCCGCCCTCGGCGTGGACAGCGTCGGTCACTTTCTTCCAGCCGGCGACCTGCTCCGCCGTCACGAGGCCGGGCTGCCCCGGGTAGGACTGCCCTGCCGGCGTGGGGTAGGTGCCCTCGCTGACAATCAGCCCAAGGGAAGCACGCTGCCCGTAGTGTTCCGCGACCAACGGGCCAGGAACGCCTTCAGCGCCCGAACGGAGGCGGGTCAGCGGCGCCATGACCAAGCGGTTGGGAAGTTCAAGCTCGCCTAGAGTCAACGGGGAAAACAACATGAGCAGTGCCTTTCAAACGGGAACAGGTCCACTGGCGGCAACTGCCACGCGCCTGCAACTATTCCTATTGAGACGGGGATCACATGGCAGCGGTGGTGCGGAAATACTCGGTAGCCCCAATGACAACACTCTGTCCTTTCTTGGCCGTGTGCGCCCCCGGGCTATTTCGCGGGGGCGCCCGGGCAGCCCTCGCCCTGAGGGTTAACAATGCAGTTGTCGGCGTAATTGCGCGTGATCGACCGCCAGACGCTTACCGTCTGTGACGGAGAGGCAAACTGACCCGTGCCAGGAATCGGCAGATTCGGGCCACCGTTCACGGAGTATGTGCCGCGGAAGGTGGTGGTCACGGAAATCTGAAAATCACCGGTCTGTTGATACACATGACTCGTGCGGGTCTTTTGGCCCCATTCCTCTTCCCTAAGCGGACCACCGGCGGAGGGCGTCGGCCCAAGGCTGTTGCCGTCCCCGTAGGCGTAGGTGTATTCGACAGGGGTTGCCACAATATGGACCCGTTGGCCAAGAAGCGTCACATCGAATTGCTGCTCGAGAGCGTCCGCGAAGATGTTGGTTTCAGCGCCTTTGAGCGTGTGAGGGCTCGGCTGAGCGGTCAAGTTCGCGGGCTTGATCGGAAGATTGCGGAAGTCGCTCTCGATTCCTGCCGCGATCTTTGGCAAAAGGTCCTCCGGTTTTTGGTCGTACAGGCATGACGGACCATTTCCGCTGGTGCTCCAGTCAGTCCACACAGGATTCGGGACCGACTTCGGCGCGACCTTCCAAATGACCGGAGTCCCGGCCTTCTCACCAGCCTCACGAGGCGGGCATTGAATCTGCCCAGGCAGGCACTTTTTGTCCAAGGAATTGTCATCAACCTGGCACTGGAGATCTGCCTTGTACTGGTTCGGGTCCTCGCTGATATGGCCGGGAGGGGCGGGGACAATTTCGCCGGATTGAGGGTCGCGGATCCACTTGGCAGAGACGTCAATTCCACTTTGTTGATATCCCGACGACACACGGTCATCGCTGGCTGCCACCGCGGGTGCGGCGGGAACTACCAGTAGCACTGCCAAGGAAATGGCAAAAAGTCTCCACTTTCGCGAATTCACCGCGCACTACCGAATCAATCCGAGGTCTTTGACCTTCCAAGACCCTGATTCGAAAACGGCAATAAGAACAGATGCGGAGTTCGATGACGGGGTTGCAGGCTGCCCAACGCTTCCATCGGCATCGTAGTAATCAATCTGACCTTGGATGGTTTGAATCTCCACCTGTTGAGACAGCGCCTCGGATTTGAAGTTTGCCGAAGCTGACGGAGTCGTCATCTTGCCACCGACAATCCATCTTCCTTTTACATATGCGGACTCCAGACCCTGTTTGAGACGGTTGCAGAAGACGCACTCCGCGGATGTCATCGCTGACCAAACGGCCACATCCCCAGTCTCATAAGCATACGAAAGCGCCAGGAACCAGTACCTCGCGAACGCCTCCACACCCTCCTTGCTATTCGCCTTCGCGGCCTCCGGCAGCACCGGGATGGGCACGTTCTGCGCCTTCCCTTTGGCATCAGCTGGCTTGTAGGCAGCAGTCGGGGTCGGAGTGGGTATCGCTGTGGCACTGGAAGAAGCAGCAGGCGACGCAGATTGCTCGGGCTGCGACCGGCCGCTGTTCCCGCAGGCTGTCAGCGTCAGCATTGTTGCAAGGGTGGTGACTAGAAAGAGTCGGGCGCGGGTGAAAGTTAACCTGCGTGGAGTCATGGGTTGCTATCCCCCAGATAGTTTTCAAGACTGAACGTTTCCCAAAAGGGTAACCCAATTGCCATCCTTGCCTGAAAAGTTATCCACAAGCCCGGGCTCGACTTGCCCGGTCACTCGGGCCTTTTATCCTGGCGCCTGCTTCTGCCCCGGCAGCACTAAGTCCCCCGACCACGATCTGCTCGATCGCGCCGAAGATCACCCAACCCGGACCTGTTTCCACGCCGTAACTTATCCAGCGCGTCGGCCGCCAAGATTGCGGCCCCACGTTTGTGGACGTCCAACAAAATCGCGATCCCACGGCCCCGCTACCGTCATGAAGGAACGCACCATCCCCTGCAAGTAGCGGCCGAGGAGCACCATGACCACCCAGCCAAACCCAAGGCGTACGTCCACATATCCGATTCTGGAAACAGCCCGCCAGCAAGTCCTCGCGAACGGCGAAGGCCTCAACGAATCCCAACTGCTCGAGATCTTGGAACTCCCGGACGAAGCCATCCCGGAGGCCCTGCAACTCGCCCATGAAGTCCGCCTGGAGCACTGCGGCGAGGACGTGGAAGTGGAGGGAATCATCTCCATCAAGACCGGAGGCTGCCCGGAAGACTGCCACTTCTGCAGCCAATCGGGCCTCTTTGACAGCCCGGTCCGCGGCGTCTGGCTCGACATCCCCGAGCTCGTCAAAGCCGCCAAGGAAACCGCCGCCACCGGGGCCACGGAATTCTGCATCGTCGCGGCCGTCCGTGGCCCCGACATCAAACTCATGAACCAGATCAAGTTCGCGATCGACCGCATCAACCAAGAAGTGGACATCAACATCGCGTGTTCGTTGGGCATGCTCACCCAGCGACAGGTGGACCAGCTCGCCGAATGGGGCGTCCACCGCTACAACCACAACCTGGAAACCGCGCGCAGCTACTTCCCCGAGGTCGTCACCACGCACAGCTATGAGGAGCGACTCGAAACCTGCAACATGGTCAAAGCCGCCGGCATGGAACTCTGTTGCGGGGCCTTGATCGGCATGGGCGAAACCACCGCGCAGCGGGCCGAACTCGCAAGCCAACTCGCAGCCCTCGAACCCCACGAAGTCCCCCTCAACTTCCTCAATCCGCGCCCCGGAACGCCGCTCGAAAACCAAGGAATCATGGATGGCAAGGACGCCCTCCGTGCGATCGCGGCGTTCCGCCTCGCCATGCCGCGGACCGTCCTGCGCTACGCCGGCGGCCGGGAACTGACCCTGGGCGATCTCGGCACGCGCGAAGGACTCATGGGCGGCATCAACGCCGTGATCGTCGGCAACTACCTCACCACGCTCGGCCGTCCAGCCGACGCGGACCTCAACCTCCTCGTGGAGCTGAACATGCCCATCAAGGAACTCCAGAAGTCGCTGTGAACACCATCGCCACCGGCACAGATACGGCCACAAACATGGCCGCAGATGCAGTCAGCTTCTGCGGTCTCTGCGGCGAGCCCGCCGCGCAAGGCCGGCCCGCCGCGCAAGGCGAGCCCGCCCCGCAAGGTGAGCGCCCGACGTCGGACGCTCACCAAAGCTGCCAGCAGCGCCTCGCGATGGAGCCCCCTCGCTATTGCGCCACGTGCCGGCGTCGCATGAAGGTTCAGGTCACGCCGCTGGGCTGGACCGCTGAATGCTCGCGCCACGGACGGCTGACGTCATGAGCGTCATCCAACGCGACCGGGCGAGCCTTTGGCATCCGTACGCTCCGGCGTCGGGAACGCTGCCCTTGTGGGAAGTCGAAGATGCCGACGGCGTGGCGCTGCGGCTCCGCGACGAAAGCTGCCGCGCGTATGAGGTGCTCGACGCCATGTCCTCGTGGTGGTCCGTCATCCACGGGTACCGCAACCCCCTCCTGGATGCCGCGGCGAAGCGCCAATTGGGCAAGTTCAGCCATGTGATGTTCGGAGGCCTTACGCACGAGCCCGCGGTCGAACTGGCCGAACGGCTTGTGGCGATGGCGCCTTCCACTACGGGTCGTCCACCGCTGGAGCGGGTCTTCCTGGCAGATTCGGGGTCGGTGTCCGTGGAGGTGGCGCTCAAGCTCGCGGTGCAGTTCCAGACCGCGTCGGGGTTTCCCAGGCGGCAACGCTTCCTGAGCATACGCGGCGGCTACCACGGCGATACCTTCGCCGCGATGGGAGTGTGCGACCCCGTGGACGGCATGCATTCGGCTTTCCCCGGACTGCTCGCCGCCAACGTGTTCGCCGCGAGGCCACCCGCGGCGGGCGCGCCGCAGGAGGAGATCGCGGAGTGGCGGGCGCAGGTCGAAGGCCTTGCCGCGGAGAACACCAATGAGCTGGCCGCGATCATCGTCGAGCCAGTGCTTCAAGGCGCGGGCGGCATGTTCATCTACGCCGCCGAATGCCTGCGCATCCTCCGCGACATCGCCGATCGGCACGGGATCCTCCTGATCCTGGACGAGATCGCTACCGGTTTCGGCCGCACGGGCGAGCTGTTCGCCGCGGAGCATGCGGGCGTCGTTCCGGACATCATGTGCGTGGGGAAGGCCCTCACCGGCGGTTACCTCACCCTTGCGGCGACACTGTGCACCGGCGAAGTGGCAGCCCGCGTTTCGACTGCCGGTGCAGGTGCTTTGCTGCACGGGCCTACGTTCATGGGCAATCCGCTCGCCTGTGCCGTGGCCAATGCAAGCCTGGGAATTCTCGACGGCGGCGCTTGGCGTAGCGACGTGTCCCGGATCGGCACGGGCCTGGCCGCCGGCCTCCAGGTCGCTAACGCGCTCGACGCCGTCAAAGAGGTCCGTACGATCAGCGCCGTGGGCGTCATTGAGTTAAACACGGAAGTGGACGTCGTCGCCGTGACGAGTGCCGCCGTCGGGCACGGCGTGTGGGTGCGGCCCTTTCGGAATCTCGTCTACGCGATGCCGCCCTACATCAGCACCGAGGAAGACGTTCGGCGGATGGCTGAAGGCATGGTGGCGGCTGTGGCCGAGGTGCACGGCCCATGAGCAGGTCAATGACCGCGTGGTTGGTACAGCAGGCTGCGGTCCGCGAGCGCCGGGGCCTCGTCCGGGCACCCGTGACGCGCAGCGAGGCAGGCACCTCGGTAGACCTGGCCAGTAACGACTATCTTGGCCTCGCTATGGACCCCAGGTTGGCCGAGGCTGCCCGGGAGGCGATCGTCCGTTGGGGAACCGGCGCCACGTCCTCGCGACTGGTTGCCGGCACCACCGAGTTGCATCTGGAACTCGAGGCCGAGCTCGCGAACCTCACGGGCATGGAATCCGCGCTGGTCTTTTCGTCCGGATATTTGGCCAATCTGGGCGTCACTGCGGCGCTCGGCGGCCCTGGGACACTCATTGTGGCGGACGAACATTGCCATGCCTCGCTGATTGACGGTTTCCGCTTGAGCCGTTCAAGG
Organism: Arthrobacter sp. MMS18-M83; assembly: GCF_026683955.1. NCBI lineage: Bacteria > Bacillati > Actinomycetota > Actinomycetes > Micrococcales > Micrococcaceae > Arthrobacter > Arthrobacter sp. MMS18-M83. Next base: position 1,863,728 of record NZ_CP113343.1, read on the forward strand.
GTGGAAACGGTCCCCCACAACGATCTCGCTGCAACCGCGCACTGTCTTCGAAATCGTACGGAACCGAGGGCCCTGATCGCCGTCGAGTCCATCTACAGCGTCTTTGGCGATGCCGCCCCGCTCCCCCGGGTGCTGTCCGTGGCTGAAGAGCACGACGCCATGCTGCTTGTGGACGAGGCCCACAGTATCGGCGTTGCTGGCCACGGCGCGTTCCAAGGCTTCGGCTCGGTGGCTGGAACCGAGCTCTCAGGCCACCCCAACGTTGTATTGACGGCAACGCTTTCCAAGTCGCTCGGCAGCCAAGGAGGTGCCGTGCTGGGCAGTACCCTGCTCCGCGAACACCTCGTCAACAGGGCCCGCAGCTTCATCTTCGACACCGGCCTCGCGCCGTCGTCGGCCGCCGCCGCGCTGGCCGCCGTCGGGATCATCCGCACGGAACCCTGGCGTGCGGCGGCTGTCCATCGTAACGCTGCCAGCCTTACAGCCGGTCTGGCGTCGGCGCTCGGCGGCGCCGCCGTCGAACCCGTTGGTGAGTCAGCTGGTGCCGTGCAATCCATCCCGATGCCCTCTGCCACTGCCGCGCTTGCGGCAAGCCAGGCGGCACACCAGATGGGCGTCCGCGTCGGCTGCTTCCGCCCGCCATCTGTCCCCGACGGTGTTTCCCGCCTCAGGCTGACAGCTCGCGCCACCCTGACGCCCCACGACATCGACTACGCGTGCGCAACGTTGCGCCGCATCCTGGAGGAAACAAAGTGAAACTGCCCCACATAGTGCTCATCACAGGAACGGACACGGGCGTCGGCAAGACGGTCACGACGGCGGCCCTCGCGTCTGCGCTACAAGCGGAGGGCCGCTCGGTGGCCGTGTACAAGCCGTGCCAGAGCGGCGCTGCAGCTGGCGACTCCGACTGCACTGAGATCATTCGCCTGGCCGGACCACTCACTGCCGAGGCCGGCGTCGTGCTTCAAAAACCCCTCGCCCCGGTGCCCGCTGCCGCGCTGGACGGGGTAAAGTTGCCGCCGCTCGCGGCACATGCCGCGCGTGTCCGCGAACTCGCCAGCACCCATGACCATGTCCTGGTGGAGGGTTCGGGCGGTCTCCTTGTCGAGCTAGACGCCGACGGCGGCACGCTGGCGGATCTGGGCGGGCACCTCGGACGGGACGCGACGTTTGTGCTGGTTGCGCGTCCCGCGTTGGGAACCCTCAACCACACAGCGCTGACTCTCGAGGCGCTGGACCGCAGGGAACTGGCCGTCCAGGGAGTGGTCCTGGGAGCGTGGCCGGATGAGCCGGGCGTCCTGGAACACGGCAACCGGGCAACCATTGGCTTGTTGCGGCCGCTTATCGGGGTGTTGCCCGAGCGTGCGGCAGACCTTCCCCCGGTGACTTTCCGGGAAGCAAGCACACATTGGTTGAGCGGAGCCTGGTCATGAGCGCCGCTTCTGCCAGCACACAGACGTGCCCGTATCTGGTCCTGCGCGAGCCGTCCGCGGTGCGGGAAGTCCTGCACCGACCGGACGACTTCAGCCCGGCGAATGCCCTGATCGCGGTGACGCCTTTGTCGGGTCAGTCCCTTCGTGTCCTGCAGCGTGCCCGCTTTGCGCTGCCGCCGGTGCTGGCCAGCAACGATACGGCCTCCCACGCAGGCATCCGCAAGGTGGTGGCCGGATTCTTCACCCCAGCGACGGTGGGCGCTGTGGAGCCCCGGATTCGCGAGATCGCACGGTATGCTGCAGCGACGGCGGTTGGGCTGCTAGGGGCTGATGGGCGGGTAGATCTGGTGCAGGCCGTCGCTGCGTACCCGCCGGCGATTGTGATGCTGGAGCTTCTTGGGCTCCCTGTACGCGATCTTCCGGAGTTGAAAGCGTGGAGCCTGGATTCTCTGGAGCTTTTTTGGGGCTGGCCGGACGCCGAGCGGCAATTGGAGCTGGCCGGGAGTGCGGCGGCCTTCTATGGCTGGCTGCGGGAGCTTGTCCTTGAGGCCGTGGGGTCTCCGGGACGCAACCTCTTCAAGTCATTGGCAGAGCACGGTCTCAGCACTCCCGAAATCTGTTCCCTCGGCTACTTCCTGCTAATCGCGGGACAGGAAACCACCACCCAGCTCATCAGCACGGCATTGTTCCGCCTTGCCGAGGGGTCCGCAGGCTTTGCCTGGGATGACGCCGCCTCCGGCTCCACGGCGCGCGACCTCATCCGCCACGTCCTCGCGACCGAGTCTTCAGTCCCCACCTGGCGCCGGATTGCCGCCCGGGACACGGTGCTCGACGGCGAACACCTCCCCGCGGGTGCCGAAATCCTGCTGGAACTCACGGGAAACCACGAGTCGCCAGACCAAGCTTCGACGGCCCACGGGCTCGGTCCAACGGCCTACGGGCTGGCCTTCGGCTCAGGGATCCACCGCTGCCTTGGTGCGAAACTCGCGGAACTGGAGGCCGCCGTCGTCGTGCAGGAAACCGCGGCAGCGCTACAAGGCGTTCGCCTCGCAGGCCCGGAACCCGAGTGGCTCCGCCTGTTGTCCTTCCAGGCGCCGCGGACGGTCAGCGTCGAGTTCTGACGTTCCCCGACGCCCGCTCACATCTGAGGCTCTTACTACCAACGCTCACTCACATCTAACGCGTTTCCCACCAACCCTCACTCACATCCGACGCAATTCCCACCAACCCTGGAATTTGGCCGCATAAGAGAGCGAGCGTGGCAGGGAAAGTGAACCGTCCCGGGAATCATGCCGCCTGTTTGTTTGCGGCGACGTCGGGTAACGAGCCGATTTCTCGAGCATAGTATGCCTGCTCGAATTCCTCGGGCGTCTGGTGGTCCAGTGCGGAATGCAGGCGTTCGGTGTTGTACCAGTGGACCCACTCGAAGACGATCTCCATCACCTCGGTTTCGGTCTTCAACGCGCCGGCGCGGAAGGGTGAATCCTTCGCGACAGCTTCGTTCTTGAAGAGCCCCATCACGGTCTCCGCGGCAGCGTTGTCATAGGCATCACCGACGCTGCCAATGGATGGCTGCAGGCCCTCCAGGGCCAGGGTCTCGGTGTACCGGATGGAGGTGTACTGGCTGCCCGCATCCGAGTGATGGATCAGTCCTGCCGGTACCGGCCGGCCGGTGTGCTCGCGGCGCCACAGTGCCATCCGCAGGCAGTGTTCGACGAACGCGGTGTCCTTGATCGTTGAGGTCTCCCACCCGACGATTGCCCGGGAGTACAGGTCGATGACCAATGCGACGTAGACGAATCCGGAGTAGACCGGCACGTAGGTGAAATCGGTCACCCAGATCCGGTTCGGGGCCGGGGCGGTGAAGTCCCGATTCAGCAGGTCGCCAGCGCGCCGGCCGTCCTTGCCGGGGATTGTGGTGCGGGTCTTGCGGCCTCTGATGAGGCCGTTCATGCCTTCTTCGCGCATGAGCCGGTCCATGGTGTGCTTGGAGGTTTCCGGGAAGCCGTTACGGCGCAGCCACTGCGTCATCTTCCGCCTCCCGTAGATAATCTCGGGCCTGGGGCGTCCCTTCGCATCGGGGACTTTCAAGCTGCGGAGTGCGTCGGTGATACGTGCGTCTTCGATGGTGCGCGGGGCCGGCGGGCGTTTCTTCCACGCCCGGTAGGTTCGTGCGGCGACCTGCGCGCCCTGCTCCCGCAGGACGGCGCAGATCGACTCGACCGCATAACCAACAGCCCGCATTTCGTCGATGAACCGGCAGATCAGCGGCGGCGAGGGTCGAGCTCCCTCGCGAAGAAAATCGAGGCCTGTTTCAGGATCTCGTTGGACTCCTTCAAGTCCCGAACCTCGGCCCGAAGCCGCTTGATCTCCTCCAGCTCGTCACTGCTTGGTCCGGTCTTCTCACCGGCATCGACCTGGGCCTGGACAACCCAGCGGCGCAGCGACTCAGGACCGACTCCGAGCTTCGGGGCCAGCGCCTTGCAGGCAGCATAAACAGACGGGTATTCGGACAACCGATCCAAGGTCATGCGCACAGCACGGTCACGGACTTCGGGCGGGAACTGCTTGGGCATAATCACTATCTTTCTCACAGAAGATAGCGGCATCAAACGGTAATACTGGAACCGGTCTTGAGCCGGTGTGGCTCACACTCAAACTGACGTGCTTTCGGGCACTGTCTTTCCCGGGATCTGTCCACCGGCTCAAGGTCCGTCAAGGGTGCGTTGAGCCAGGCGGACATGACTTCATAGGAGCCTGATTCGACCAGTCCCATTACCGTTTTGTCTGCCCACCTGGCCCGCGCCCCCGTCAACCAGTCATTGAACTCGAATGAGGGGCAGTCTCCATCTTGGCAAACGAAGCAACCGATGTCATCGTCGGTATCGACACCCACGCCGACACGCACCACGTGGCCGTCATCACCGGATACGGCAAGCCTCTCGCGGACCGGGAATTCCTGGCGGTGGGGTCCGGATACCGCAAGATCTTGGACTTCATTGCCAGCCACGGCACGGTCACCGCGGTGGGCATCGAAGGAACAGGTTCATACGGTGCCGAACTCGCCAGGACCCTCCGCGGCGAAGGGCTGACGGTGCTGGAGGTGAACCGTCCGAACCGGGCCGAGCGCCGTCTGAAAGGCAAGTCTGATCCGCTGGACGCCTACCAAGCCGCTCAATCGGTGCTCGCCGAGCGGGGCATCTCGGTTCCGAAAGCCAAGGACGGCCCCGTTGAATGCCTGCGCATCCTGCGAACCGCGCGCTCTTCGGCAGCGAAAGCCCGCACCGTCGCGGTCAACCAGATCAAGGGTCTTCTCGTTTCGGCTCCGGAAGGACTCCGGGCGAAGTACCGGGGGCTGGGGACGCCGGCGTTGATCATGGCCCTCCAACGGGCCAGGCCCTCCGGCCACGTCGCCGACCCCGAGTACATGACCTTGCTGACGTTGAAAGCCCTGGCCGTTCGTTACCATTCCCTGGCGGCAGAGATCGCCGCTGCGGACGCCTCACTGCAGGAAATCCTCGACACCTACGCACCGATGCTCTGTGACCTGACAGGGGTCGGGACGGAAGTGGCCAGCCAGCTACTGGTCACTGTGGGAGACAACCCGGATCGGATCGGCAGTGAACCTCAGTTCGCGGCCCTCGTCGGGGCCGCGCCCATTCCGGCATCATCGGGGAAAACGACTCGTCACCGGCTCAGCCGGGGAGGCGACCGCAACGCCAACCGCGCCCTGCACCAGGTGGTGCTGGTCCGTATGTCATCGTGCCGCCGGACCAGAGACTACGTGAACAAACGCACTGCCGAAGGCAAGAGCAAGCGGGAGATCATGCGCTGCCTCAAACGGTACGTGGCCCGGGAAATCTACCGTCAGATCACCAACCCCCAACCGGCGCCAAGCAATGCCGACCTGCGCCAGCAACGCACCAAACTCGGATTCACCATCAATGCCGCCGCCGGCCATCTCGGCCAATGGCCCTCCGTCATTTCCCGCCTTGAGCGAGGGCTCATCCGCAACGACTCCCTTGCCGCGACCTACCGGCAATGGCTGGCCGACCAGACACCGCAAAACGCGAATTGACAACTATAGGAGCATCCCGGGACGGTTCAAAGACCCATATAAGTGAGCGAGGGTCGCTGGGGAGGCCGTGCGTAGACTGAGGATATGGGCGAGAGCCGTGACCTGCTGACGCCTGAGCAACGCAGCCTGAACATGTCCAAGATCCGGGGCAAGAACACCAAGCCCGAGCTTCTAGTCCGGCAGCTCCTGCACGCGAAGGGGTACCGGTACCGGCTTCATGGGCGAGCCGCGGGCGGGAAGCTACCGGGCAGTCCGGATCTCGTCTTTGCAGGCCGGCACAAGGTGATCTTCGTCAACGGATGTTTCTGGCACTTCCACGATTGCAAGGCGGGCCAGCACGCCCCAACTGCCAACGCGGACTTCTGGGAAGCCAAGCGAAACCGCACCCGGGAGCGCGACGCCGCACAGCGGGAACTGCTGAGAGCCTCAGGTTGGGAGGTTCTCACCGTGTGGGAATGCGAACTGCGGGACCGCTCGGCTTTGGAGGATCAGCTTACGCAGTTCCTCGACGGCGGCCGAACAGGAAATAGCTCAGCGGCCCAAAGAAGTTGATGAAACTCGCCGCCCTCCACAATGCTTTGTTTCCCCGGATTTGAGCCTCGGGGGTCTTGGAGATGCTGCGTTGTGCCGCCACCAGTAGCGCCAATTGCCCCGCACCCACCAAGGCCACGCCGGCCCGTTGCCCGGGAGTCATGTCTTTCCAGGATTTCTTCTTCTTGCCGCGCATGATGCCTCCATCTGCAAATAACTGCTATCTCAGGCTAGACCGAGTGCCGTCCGGACGGAACAGGTATAGCCCGGACGGAACAGGCCACCGCTGTGGAGCGTCAGAGACGCGCTTGCCGGACCACTTCTCCCCACGACTGTTCGGCGAGGTCGGCGACGGCGGCAAGAATCTCCGCCGGTGACAGCGACAAATCAAGCGGATACTCGACAATGTCGATGTCCGTGTTGAGGATCCTCCGCAGCTTCATCTCGCCCTTGCCCGCGTAGACCAGCCACGCCGTGGGAACCCGCAGGGCAGTGCAGTAGGCCAGCATTTGGTAGTGGTCCGCATTGAGTGATGCCCCGGAGTCCGTGGCGGCCCTGTATTTGGTGCCGTACGCCACGACGGGCCTGCCACCCAGGAAATGCACGGCGTCGGGGCGCACTGTGAGCCGGTCCGAATCCCGCACGGCCTCGTTGAGGGTGGCACCATATTGAAGCCGCATTTCGCCTGGATGTGCTCGCATGGCTTGGCGCAGTGCCACGCCCACGAATTCCTCAAACACGCGGGACATGTCCACCACGAATGAGGCGGTCTGCTGTTTTCCCTCGCCCGCTTCGGCAGAGGCATTGCGCAGGATGAGCTCGGCCAAGCGCAGCACGGGGTGGTACCGGAGATTCATCCGATTGGCCTGCCACCTCGGGAGGGGCGCTCCGGACTGCAGCCGGGTGACGGCGTCGAGCTTTCCCTTGAGCTGCCGCAAGCGGCTGAGGACGTTCTGCCGGACGCCGGGTACCTTGCCCATCCGCTCAAGCGCGGCGCGCAGAATACGGTTTTCGGGAATGTCCTCGGTGAATTCGTCGTAGGAGACTTCCAGCGGAACCAGCATCCCTGGGCGGCGAGAGATCTGGTCCGAGATCCGGATGCGGCCTTTGACCGTCCGGAGGGACTCATCCACGGTCAGGTACCCCTGCAGGGGACCGCGGCTGAGGGCCCGCTCCGCCAACTGGGCTAGGGATTCCGCCAGCGCGCTCCACAAGTCCTTGTGCTCGACGGCGGCCACGGAGTCCTCGCGGAAACCTTGATCCCCGGCGTAGCTGAGCAGGAACAGCAGTCGGCTCAAGCCCAAGCGGTCTTTGGGCCGTACCTCGAACTGGACGGTCGGGGTGCGCACGGAGCCGACCTTGCCCACGGGCTCGATCCGGTAGAGGCCCATCCCCATGGGCGAGGCCTTCGCGAGCCCGCTGGAATTGAGCAGCGCTGCGGCGTCCGGATCAAGCTTGTCCACGATGCCGCCGGAGAGCTCGTCCATAACGATGTGCCGGACAGCCGGGACCTTCGTGGAAGCGCGGGCCGCAGGCCGTCCGATACCCGGTGCGCGGGCGGGCCGGGGTGGAGCTGCCTTAGCGGGCCGCAAGTCGACCCAACAACTGGTCCAGACCGAAGCGCTCCTCCAGCTGGGCCCGATTCAGCTGACCGTGGTAGTGCTCCTCCAACAGCGGCATGAGCTCGTACTTCCAGATTCGGCGCAGCCCGGCCGGGTTCTGGGCCGCATTCTTCATGAAGTACGACGGGCCGATCATCAAGTCCCGGTCCCAGTCGTCAATGGAGTCGTTCAAGGCATCGAGCAGGTCCGCGTTGAGGGTGTCCAGGCCGCGGGCCGAGAGGAACCGCCTCAGCGAGCCGCGGATCGGTTCCACCTTCGGGTGCAATTCAACGAACGCGAAACGGCGGCGGATGGCGGCGTCCATCATGGCGATGGAGCGGTCCGCCGTGTTCATGGTGCCGATGATGTAAAGGTTGTCCGGTAAGCTGAACGGCTCGTTCGGACTGTACTGGAGATAGATGCGGTCGTCCCGGTATTCCAGCAGGAAGTACAGCTCACCGAAGACCTTGGCTAGGTTTGCCCTGTTCATTTCGTCGATGATGAGGAAGTACGGCTTGTTGGAGTTCCCGGGTTTCGCGGCTTCTTCCGCGAGACGCCGCAGCGGCCCGGCAACGAGCTTGAACGAAACCTGGCCGTCGTCGGTCTTATCCGGCCGGAAGCCCTCGAAGAAGTCCTCGTACGCGTAGGACGGGTGGAACTGCACCAGCTTGACGCGCTCATCGGTGCTGTCCCCCGCGAGTTCGGCAGCCAAGTGCTTGGCGAGGTAGGTCTTGCCTGTGCCTGGAGGGCCATAGAGCACCAGTTGGCGGTTCTCTTCCAGAAGCTCGGCGATCTCCTTGAGCGGCTCGAGCTCCATGTGCAACGACGCGGCGAACTCTTCCGTGAGGGGGCGGAACCCTTCAATCACGGGCTCGACCACGGTGTCCGGGGCGGCGGTCTCCTCACCGTCGGATTCGGCTTCAGCGGGCAGGAGCGACTGCAGTGACTGGATGACCTTGGTGACGTCCACGACGATCCCCGGGGTGGAGAGCTGGCGTTGGACGTGCCGTGGAGCTTCCGCAATGGGGTGGGTCTCGTCGAACCAGCGCACTTTGCGGCGTAGCCGGCGGTTGTCTCCGTTGTGTTCGGGTTCGCCCAGGACTACGCCGATCCTGACTGCTCCGGAGCTCTGGAACAGCGCGAGGTCGCCCGGCTTCATCACGGTCAGGAACGCGAAGACAGCGGTCTTGGTGTCTTCCCGCTCTACGTAGCCGAGGTGTTTGTAGTCTTCGTCCACGGCATGCTGGACCACTCCGGCTGTGACGCCGGGGGTGAGTTCGCGGAGGTGCTCGACGTCGAGGGTTGCCTTTTCTTCGTCCTGCCAGGCGGCGAGGAGCTCGGCGGCGTCTTGGTGCGTGCGCAGCAGCCAGGCACGGCGGCCGGGGTCTCCCACTTTGCGCCACTGGCTGACGAGCTGCCGATCGTACCAATCGATACGCTGGCCGGCCTGTTCGTCCAGGTGCAGCCGGATCCGGTGGACGTCCGCGGTGATGTCGTTTTCGGTTTCGCCGTGGGCGCCGCCTACGAGCGAAGCGAAAGCGTCCCGGATTTCGCGCCGCTCCACGTCAGCCACCACAGGCTCGAAGTAGCTGGGCCATGCCAAGTATTCGATGCTGCGCCGGATGGCTGGCTGGTCCTCGGGGGTTGCTGCGGCGAGTTCGTGGAATTTCAGCGGGTCCTTGAGGGCTTTGGTGATGCTCGCGTTGGACTGGCCATCCACGTGCGCCACGAAGCGGCACAGCCAGGTGAGGTGGTCCCAGATGGTCCAGTTGAACTCTGCGGTCCGGTCACGGATGACGCCGTGATCGGTCATGCCTTGGTACAGCTCCTTGGGCAGCTCAAGCTCGGGATCAAGCCAGGACGCGGCCTCGGCAACGCGTGCTCGCTTCACCTTCAGCGATTTGACCTCATGGGCCAGCGGCAGGGACTGCAGGAAGAGGAGTTCGACGGCGAGCAGCTTGGTCTCGCGGGATGCCCCTTCCAGGTTTTGGCGCAGATTGGTCATCATGGGCGCCTTCGAGTCTCCGACGCCGCGTTCCAACCGCTCCAGGAGCTCGCCGGCGGCGTCCACGGTCCAGGTGCGGGTGCCGGAGTCGAGCGCCGAAGCCTTGCCTTGCAGCCCCGGGCCCAGCACGAACCACGCCGCATCTTCGATCTCCTTGGAGATACCGGGGGCACGGGTCAGTGGTGTTTTGGTGGAGGGAGTCACCCTGCCAACTTACATGGTTTGGCAGGGTGACGGCATCAGGAAAGTCGGCGACCCCGCCTCATGCGCCCCACCTCATGTGTTCTGCCACATGCGTCCCGCCTCTTGCCTTCTGCCGCATCCGTCCCGCGCCGATGTGCTCCGCGAATCAGTGCATTCCGAAGCGATAGCTGGCAGGCACGGGCTCCCCAGGGCACACTTCCTGCCAGAGCTCGGCGATCCCGTCTTCTCCTTCGCGGATGTCCGGTATCTCGACGCCGTCGCGCAGCATCGCTGCTGTTTCCTCGCCCCTGCCGACGCCCGCAAGGGCGAGTGCCGTCAGGAAACGGACGCGTCCGACGTCGGACATTCCGGCAGGTGCCTCTGTCGCCAAAGCGAGTGCTTGCGCCGGGTTTCCGTGCCGGATGCTGAGCGTCATGGCTTCGCTGAGCAGTGGGACATTGGAGGGCTCGAGTCGGCTTGCCGTGGCAAGCTCGGCCAAGCCTTCCTCAGCATTGTTGGTGGCGAGCAAGGCAAGGGCCCGGCCTCTGTGGGCGAGGACCGTGGAACGGGGCGAGAGGGTATTTGCCGCCAGTGCGTCGCCGTACCCCGTGATCGCGCCGGCGAGGTCCTGGCGGGCGTGCTTCATCGTGGCCAGGTGGAACTGTGCTTCCGCTCTCCCATCCTTTGCCAGGAGTTCTTCCCAATCCGCTCCAACCACGAAACTCCCGGCGCCCGTGAAACTCCCGCCTTCCAGCAGGCTGTGCCACGGGCCTGTTTCCTCGATGGCGTCGGGGGTCGCATCATCGTGGAAAGGTGTGCCGCTTTCGTCGAGCCACACGCGGGCTGAGCGTCGCCGTCGTGCACTCTCCAAAGCACCCCAAGCGCTGCCCCGCACCAGCATCTGGTCCGGAGGCAGCGCGTAGTTCCGCGTGGCTTCGGCGAGCGCCTCTTCCAGCGCCGCGTCCGGGACAAGGTCTTCGAGCCGGGCGCTGGCATGGGCCACGGCCTCGTCCCAATCCCGGCCGTGGGAGGCTCCGGGATCCAGTTTGGCGTTGCCGTAGGCCTCCACCCAGCTCCATTCGGTCCGGGCAGGCATGACCAGATGTTCGAATTGGGTTTGCGCCAATCCTGCTTGGATCTCGGCGTACGGGCCGGCCCCGGGGCTGAGCCATTCCTGCCAGCGTTTCCCGCCGTCACCCTGGCCCCAGACGAACAGCTTCTTCCCCCGCAGGAGGCTGGTGGACAGCATGGCGAGGCCGTCGCCGTCGTGGTCCACCGCCGCGATCCAATGCCGGTGTCCTGGCTGGATGTCGAAGAAGAAATCCGCAGCGTGCGGGCTGTTCACCAGCCAAGTAGCATCCATGCCCTGATGCTCCGTGGGCCGGACGCGGGCGATGTCCGTGGTGTAGTCGCTGCCGAAAGCCTCGGAGGCGGGCGCAATCACACGTGTTTCCGATGTCTCTGGAACGGCCGCGTTGCTCCACCAGTACATAGGGGCGTCGTGGTCATGGGGGTTGCGGATCCGGACCGCCGTGAGCAGAACGTCCGAGTCCTCCGGAAGCCACATGTCCACCTGGAAAACCACTTCGCGGAGGCGTTCGAACTCCCACATCCGCAGCACGTCGTGGCCCTCGGGCGTTTTGACGATGGCTGTGTGCAAGGGATCGCAGGTGGTGGGCGAGTGCCCGCGGGTGCCAATGTTCCATTCGAGACCACCCGCGAACCACGCCTTGCGCAGCGCGACGTTCGCGAATTGTAGGGTCCCATGGGTGTGGAGGAGCTGCTTGCCCGAAGCCTTGTCGAAAAGCTCCCAGAGCCGGCCGCCCAAGGTGGGGAGGACGACGGCCCGTAGCTTGCTGTTCTCAAGCACGACGGCGGGCACATCGTGGGAGGTCCGCTCACGCGAGTAGCCGTCCTGCATCAGGTAGGGGAACATGTTCGGCACTTGGCCGTAGCGGGCTGCGGCCTGCAATTCCTCCGGGACACCGTCGCCGATCCTGTACGGCTGGTCCAGTTCTGCCGTGACTACGGGCAACGGGCTGGTGGGACCCAACTCCGCCATGTTCAGGGTGATAGTGGAGAAGCTCAGGGTGCTTGCCTTGCCAGTCTTCTCGGTATGTTCGAACATCAGTGTTTTCCAATCGTCAACAGAAGCCCGCGCTTCGGCTCAAGGGTGATGGGCTGGCCGGGCCCGTAGCTCGCAGCCGTTTGGAATCCTTCGATAGCGTGCACGGTCACCGGGCTCACGGCGAGGCCCGCAGCCTCTTCTTCGGACAGCGCTGAGGCCGCTCCGCCGTCGAACACCAAGGTCACGTCCACCGGCTCAGCCGCCCACGACGCGAGCGCAACCACAGCTGCGCCATCTGGCGTCAGCCAGGTTGTCGCCAGAACTTCCGGATTGCTGCTCCGGATCGGCGCGTCTGCCCAGTGTCCGATCATGGTGGCTTCCGCCAGGCCGTTGTTTGCCCAGAATCGCCACAACGGCCGGTTGTCGACAGCGGGGACCCTGCCCGTCATACCGAACACCATCCCGCGCCAGGCATTTCCGCCACCCTCCAACATCTCCCCCATGACGCCGAAGGGAATCCCGGAAAGCTCAACGAGCCAGTATTCGGGCGAAGTATTTTCGTAGTCGAAGTACTCCCCGAACCACAGCCTGTCCACATAGGGCATGTGCTCCATGTACAGATTCGCCGAGGAGACAAAGCCGTCCCGAGCGGTGAACTGATTGGCCGAATGCAGGTCGATATCCGGTCCTTCGGCAGTTCCGCAGTTGCGCTCGAGGACCTTGCGGACGCGGAGCATGGTGTGGCGGTCGTAGGCGATGTCATCGAGGTAGATGCCGTCCACTCCGGTGCGACGGACCAATTCCTCAAGGCTCTTCACGTAGAAGTTCTCCCAACGCGATTCCCCGCTGGTGACCACTGCGATGTCATCCACGTCTGAGGCGAACCACGCTGACACGTAGCCGTTGCCAACATGTTCCTGCAGCCAGATATGGCCGAGGCCCGGTCCGTCGCTGAACACCTCGTGCCCCAGCGAGAGCAAGGGCAGCAGCTCCGGGCTATGGAAGGTCAGCTCCCGGACGGTGTTGTAGACCTTGGCCCTGAGGCCGCTTCGGTGGGCTTCCTCGACGTAGGCCGCCAGTCTCCCCGCCGTGAGAAGGGGATCGTTGATGTACGGGGCCGGCGCCGTGGCGTGGTGGACATTGACCACGGTGGCGCCCGTCGCAGCGATCGCCTCCGGCTCGGCAGGGGCATGGAAGAAGCGGTTGGCCAGATGCTTGGCAGGGTTGATGGGCTTGAAAGGGGTGAGCAGGAGCCGGAAGTCGAAGTCCAGCGTCTCCCCCACTGCCAAGGTGCGGCCGCCGCTGAAGGCAGACACCGTGACCGATTCGCCCGCGGTCCGCAGTGCCACGCCTCCCCGCACCTTGCCGTCTTGGACCGTGCCGCCTTGGACTGTGCCGTCTTGCCGGTTGGCCCACGACGCCGGTTCCGCCAGCGGCTTTTCCCTGTAGAAGTTCGTGTTGAGTGGCCGCTCATAGTTGCCGTCGCGCAGGGCAAGTTGCAAGCCTGCGTTCACGCTGCCCAGCCAGAGGGAGTCCTGATTGTGATCGGCCACGTCCCACGTCCAATCAAGCGTTTCGGGTCGTTTGCCCCCGGGAACGCCGAGTCCCATGGCGAGCGGAACCGTTGCCTCGAGGAAATCGAGCTGCAAGCCCGCGTCGTCCACCTCCAGCGGTTGCCCGGCGGTGAGCTGCAGCGAAAAGGTGCACGCGCCGTCGGCCTCCAGGGTGCCGCGCAGCTCTGCTGAAAGTCCGACGTCGGCTGTCCACCTGGAGCGCCACGATACTTGGGCCGGGCCGTCGACCGTGAATTCAAGGGGCGAGTAGCTCCATCGGAGCGCTTTCCCGCCGGTGGTGTCGGCAAGGGTGACGCCGAAGTGCAAAGGCGCGGCAAGCAGGTCGACGGCGGGGCCATCACACGCGGTGACCGCGGGTGTGAAAGTCGAGGTCAGCTGGGCCGGGAGGCCGGATTCCGCAAGCTGTACTTGGCGCCCCAGGATGTCCAGCGTGCGGCCCGGTTCGTCGAGAAGCACCTCCGTGAACGGGGCGACGAGTCCGCGATCCTGGGCCACCGTCGAGTCCAGCCAGGCAAGGCGGCGAAGGTACTCGGGCTCACCAAACCCGCCATCGAGAATGTCCGGATCAGCGTCGTCGAGCGCGAGTACGTCCAAAGTGATAGTCACGGTGCTGGCTTCGGCGCCATCCGCCGCCACGGCGATGTTCGCTGTGAAAGTGGTTCCGGCGGCGTCGAGCGGTATGGACAGGACGGTGTACAGGGCCTGCACTCTGCCGCGTGAAACGGTCAGTGTCCGGGACACGGGCTGCCCCAAACGGTCCGTGCCATCGGTGTTGAGGCAATGTCCAGCCGTGGGCGGCTGCACTTCCACGGTGACACCCGTGAGGTCCTGCATGGCGTAGAGGCCCAGCTGCACAATGTAGTCCTCGCCGGGTTGAGCGACGTCGTTGAATTCCTTGCGAGGACCACCGATGGCCCAGTGCGCCGGGAGGGCGTCCCGCATGGAGATGGGAGTGAGCCGGCTTTCCGGGAAGAGCAGGAAAGGTTCCGTCCCGTATTGTTCGTGCAGTGCGTCCACCTCGTCCGCGGCGGCCGAGAAGTTCATAGGAGCGAAGGAATCCTGGGCGCTCGCGGCCTCATAGCGGATCACCCGCGCGCTGGGGATGTGCTGAGCTGGCAGGCGCGTTGGTTGCAGGCGCCAGGCGGACTGCTCGACGGCGGCAGCCCACTCCGGTTCCGCGGACGGCCTTCGCGGCAAGTACTGAGCTTGGGGGTAGTGGGGCTTTCCGAGCATCGCGTAGGGGAGGTAGTAGAAATAGTAGTCGCAGGGTCCATCCACCGGTTCGAAGACGAGCTGGCCGGACTCCCTCTCAGCACGCTCCACCACAACGTTGCGAATCCGGCGGCCGCTCTCCGCAGAGGCCACGATGATCTCCACACTCGCCGGGTCGGCGTCCTGGCGCCGCCAAGGCAGGACCACCCGGCTTGCGGCAACCCCGGCGTCAGGACGCGCTCCGTCGGTTCGCGGGCTCTCCCCGTCCACCCGCACGACAAAGCGGTGGTTTCCATAGAGCAACTTGTCCCACGCCCCTGTGCCACACTCCACTTCCGGATGGCCCGAAAGTTCCGAGTGGACAGCAGTACGGCCAGGTTGCATCTTTATGACTCCTGAATGGCATTTTCAATCGGAATATTGCATCCATCCTTGACCCCGGGCGTCGTCATGTAAAGGGTCATTGCGAAGCGCAATCCCAACTGGCTCGCATTTGTTGTCGTTATGAGGGCTGATAACGACATTAACTGCCAGTCAGTTGGGATGTCACCCCGCTGCGGCGCGTGCGGCCCTCACCACATCGCGGTCGGTGATCATGTACGCCGTAGGGTCTGAATGCCCCGGCGAATCGAGAGAATTGTCTTGGTGGGAAACTGTGATCTTGGCCGACAAGTGGACCGCGCTCAATCCCGCGGTGCGCAAGGCCGGAATATCGTCCAGGGCGAGGCCGCCGCCTGCCATCACCTCAAGCCGCCCCGCCGCGCGCTGGACCATGCGCTTGAGCGTCGCGATCCCCGCTCCCACCGTGGCGGCACCCCCGGAGCTGAGCACCCTGGTGAATCCGAGTTCCACGAGCTGCTCGACGGCGGCCGCGGGGTCCGGCGTCTGATCGATGGCCCGGTGGAATGTCAGTTGGGCGGCGGGGTTGGTCTCCAAGGCGGCGTGCGCGAGCCTTCGTGTGGCTTCGATGTCGACTTCGCCGGCGGCCGTCAGAACCCCGATCACTACCCCGTGTGCTCCTTGCGTGAGCAGGAATCGGATCTCTCGGTCCATGGTGTCCAAATCCGTGCCGGAGTACAGGAAATCACCGGGCCGGCTACGGATGAGCGGGTGGATCTCCAGCCTTCCGGCCACAGTTTCCTGTGCGGCGTCCATAAGGCCTTGGCTCGGGGTCAGTCCCCCAAGCTCCAGGGCGCTGCATAGTTCAATCCGGTCCGCGCCTTCTTCAGCGGCAACGGCAGCGCCCTGGACACCGACGGCGACGATCTCGAGTTTCATGGGGAAACTCTACCGGCGGTGCCAGATCGTGGGTGTGGCCCGTGGGCTGCGTTCCGGAACGCAGCCCACGACCTGCACCCACGATCTCCAGCGGACAGGAGCTAGGCCCGGTAGGGTTCCAACTGCTGCTTTTGCACCAGCGTGAGCCTGCGGACCCGGCCGGTGGACTCATCCACGAAAGCAAGATGCGTGCTGGCTTTGACGCAGTCCTCGCCGGTCACGGGATCCTTGATGACGTAGTGGAGGTCAAAGCTGGCACCCTTCACGGCACCCACCCAGATCTCAACAACTGCCGGAACGTTCCGGTATTCCAAGGTGCGGACGTACCGGACCTTGTGCTCCACCACAAGGGTCATGACTCCATCCTCAACATCGTTGAAAATGGAGACAGGCGGCTCGGCACCGGGCAAACCCGCACCGCGGGGCGGACCGAAGGCCGCGATACGGGCCTCCTCCAACATGCGGACGATCTGGACGTTGTTGATGTGCCCGTAGGCGTCCATGTCGCCCCAACGCATCGGCACGAGGACCTTGATCCGTTGGCCGCGCCCTGAATCCGTTGCTGACGCAGCGTCCGGGTTCTGCGGGGCGTCCGGATCCGCCCCTGCCACTAGCCCGGTATCCGCGCTCAGCTGTGAACCGCCGTCGAATCATCCACAGCGACTTCTTCGGCATCCTCACCGGCAAACTGCGACATGTACAGGCGGTAGTACGCACCCTGCAAAGCGAGCAGTTCGTTGTGGTTGCCCTGCTCCACGATGCTGCCGTTTTCCATCACCAGGATGGTGTCGGCGTCGCGGATGGTGGACAAACGGTGGGCGATGACGAAGCTGGTGCGATCCGTGCGGAGGGCAGCCATGGCTTTCTGCAGCAGCAACTCGGTACGGGTGTCAACGGAGCTCGTGGCCTCGTCCAGGATCAACAGCGAGGGATCGGAAACGAAGGCCCGAGCGATGGTGATGAGCTGCTTCTCGCCCGCGCTGACGTTGTTGCCTTCCTCGTCGATGATGGTCTGGTAGCCATCCGGCAGGGCACGCACGAAGCGGTCCACGTACGTGGCCTTGGCCGCTTCCATGATCTGCTCCTCGGTGGCGTCGAGGTTGCCGTACTTGATGTTGTCGTAGATGGTGCCGCCGAACAGCCAGGCGTCCTGGAGCACCATTCCCACCTTGGAGCGAAGCTCGGAACGGCTGAGCTCCTTGATGTCCACCCCGTCCAGGGTGATACGACCCGAATTGAGTTCGTAGAACCGCATGACGAGGTTGACCAGGGTGGTCTTGCCCGCGCCTGTGGGTCCGACAATCGCCACGGTATGTCCGGGCTCCGCGCTGAGGGAAAGGTTCTCGATGAGCGGCTTGTCGGCAACGTAGCTGAACGACACGTTCTCGAACTCGACGTGACCGTCCGTGCGCGGGGGCAGGTGACGGGCAGCGTTCTCCGGGATTTCCTCATCGGCATCCAGGAACTCGAAGACGCGCTCAGCCGAAGCCACACCGGACTGGAGCATGTTGGCCATGCCGGCGATCTGGCCGAGCGGCTGGGTGAATTCACGCGAGTACTGGATGAACGCCGTGGCGTCGCCCAGGCTCATGGAACCGGAGGCGACACGCAAACCACCGACGACGGCGATGCCCACGTAGCTGAGGTAGGAGACGAAGTTCATGGCCGGGAAGATGATTCCCGAAACGAACTGCGCCCCGAACGAGGCCTTGTACAGGGCTTCATTTCGTTCGTCGAAACGCTCCAGCATGTCCGCGTCACGCCCGAAGACCTTGACGAGCTCGTGGCCGGAGAACGATTCCTCGATCTGGCCGTTGAGCGAGCCGGTGTTCTTCCACTGGGCGGCGAAGAGCTTCTGGCTGCGCGAACCGATCACGCCGGCAAGGACACCGGAGAGCGGCAAGGCGACCAACGCGATCAGGGCGAGCTGCCAGGAAACGATGAACATCATGATGGTGATGCCGAAGACCGTCAGCACCGAGCTGACCAGTTGCGCGAACGCCTGCTGGAGCCCTTGCTGGACGTTGTCGACGTCGTTGGTCACGCGGGAGAGGATGTCGCCGCGCTGGCGCGTGTCGAAGTAGTTCAGGGGCAAGCGGTTGAGCTTGGCCTGGACGTCATTGCGGAGGCGGTTGATGACCTTCATGACGATCTTGTTCAGGATGTAGCCTTGGGCCCACAGGAAGATGTTGGCCACGAAGTACATCAAGAGCACGATCGAGATCAGGAACGTCAGCTTCGAGAAATTGATCCCGTTGGTGAGCTCCATCTTGGAGACCATGTCCGCGAAGTTGTTCTGGCCAGCTCGGCGGAGTCCTTCGGCGAAGGCCGCTTGGCTCACGCCGGGAGGCAACTGCTTGCCCATGACACCGCCGAAGATGACGTCCATGGCGCTACCGAGGATCTTCGGGGCGATGACGTTCAGGACAACGGAAACCACCACGAGGCCGATAACAAAGACCACGCCTGCGGCCTCGGGCTTGAGCAGACCCAGGAGCCGCTTCGCGGACGGTCCGAAGGCCTTGGCCTTCTTGGCCGGCAGGTTGCCGAACATGCCACCGTCGGCTTCGCCTGGAGTGTATTCGGTTTCTTCGACGTCGTCATCGTCCACGGCTGTTACGGCACCGGCTGCGTTTGCATCCTTCGCTTCCGCAGTTTCGCGCGCTGCCTCGGCCTTCGCGGCCCAGCCACGCTTTTGCTGGTTCTGTTCGCTCATGCCACTTCCTCCGCGCTCAGCTGGGATTCGACGATCTCCTGGTACGTGGGTGACGTTTCCAGTAGTTCGTCGTGGGTGCCCCGGTCAACGATTCTGCCGTTGTCCAGGACGAGGATCTGGTCCGCATCCGCAATAGTTGAGACGCGCTGGGCCACGATGATGACCGTGGCATCCTGCGTCTTCTCCTTCAGCGCCCTGCGAAGGCGGGCATCCGTAGCCACATCCAAAGCCGAGAAGGAGTCGTCAAAGAGATACACCTTGGGTTGTGTCACCAGGGCCCGGGCGATGCAGAGGCGCTGCCTCTGGCCACCGGAGACGTTGGTGCCGCCCTGCGCCACCCGCCGGTTAAGGCCCGACGACTTTTCCATCACGAAGTCCTTGGCCTGCGCGGTTTCCAAGGCATCCCAGAGTTCCTGGTCCGTGGCATCGGTCTTGCCGAAACGCAGGTTGTGCTCGATGGTTCCGGAGAACAAGTACGGCTTCTGCGGCACAGTGGCCACCCGACTGGTGATTTCGTCGCGGTCCAGGCTGGTGACCGGAACGCCGTCGAGCAATACATCGCCGGACGCGACGTCGTACAGGCGCGGCAACAGCGACACCAAAGTGGTCTTGCCCGCGCCGGTGGATCCGATGATGGCGAGGGTCTGGCCCGGCTCCGCGGTGAAAGAGATGTTGCTCAGCACGGGAGCTTCAGCGCCGGGGTATTTGAAGGTGACATCGCGGAATTCGACGCGGCCCTTCTTCTCCGCGGGCGCCACGGGCGCCTCCGGATCGTGGATGGAGGGTTCGACGTCGAGGACCTCGCCGATGCGGTCCGCACAGACGGAGGCACGCGGGATCATCATCGCCATGAAGGTACCCATCATCACGGCCATGAGGATCTGCAGGAGGTATTGCAGGAATGCAGTCAAGGAGCCCACCTGCATGTTGCCCGCATCCACCCTTTGGCCGCCGAACCACAGCACTGCTGCCGTGGAAAGGTGCAGGATCATTCCGATGGCAGGGAACATCAAGACAAACAGATTGCCGATCTTGACCGAAACCAAGGTGAGATCCTTGTTGGCGTCACCAAAGCGCTTGGCCTCGTAAGGTTCACGGACGAAGGCCCGCACCACGCGGATACCGATGATCTGTTCGCGCAGAACACCGTTGATGGCGTCGATCTTCTTCTGCATGGAGCGGAAGAGCGGCATGAGCCTGACCACGAGGTAGCCAACCACGGCCACGAGGACTGGCACCGAAACCCAGACGAGCCACGACAGGCTAAGGTCCTCGCGCAGGGCCATGATGATGCCGCCCACGCACATGATGGGCGTGGACACCATGAAGTTCAGGCCCATCAGCATGAGCATCTGCACTTGCTGGACGTCGTTGGTGCCGCGCGTGATCAACGTGGGCGCGCCGAAGCTGTTGACGTCCTTGGCCGAGAAGCTGCTGACCTTGCGGAAGACGTCCCTGCGCAAGTCGCGGCCCATGGCCATGGCCACGCGGGATCCGAAATAGACCCCTGCGATGGCCGCAATGACCTGGCCGAGCGCGACCGCGAGCATCAGGGCACCGGTCTGCCAGATGTAGTTGGTATCCCCCCGGGATACCCCTTCATCGATGATTTTTGCGTTGAGGCTTGGAAGGTAGAGGGTTGCGATGGTGGACGCCAACTGGAAGATGATGACGGCCAGTATCTGCGGCAAATACGGCTTGGAGTAGCGCCGTATCAGGGTGACAAGCATGCCCACGGATCCTTAATGAGAGTGCGCGAATGAATCAATATGCGAATGACTTAATACATGGATAACAGCAGGCGCTGACAGTATTAGTCCCTCAACTCTACGAAATCCGTTGCCTCAGCGAAATATCGATAGCCGAATATCATCCTTGCGGCGTACCTGAGCCACTCCAGCGCTTCCAAGCCCGCTGGGCGGCTCCTGGCCCGCCTGACCCTCTAGCCCGCGTGCCGCCCGGTCTCGCCTGCCCTCGAGGCTTCGCCCGCAATGAGCAGCAGGGCTGCCCTTTCCTGGCGGCGACGCTCACGCTTGAGTTCCTTGCGCAGCGCGGCCAACTCCTCCGCGGTCTTTGACTGCTCGACGGCGGTGGCCTGCTGTTCGTGCACGCGCGCCTGGAGCTCGCGCTGTGCCTGGCTCAGCTGAAGCTGTTGCTCAGCCAGCAACCTCTGGGTCCGGGCAAGCTGGTCCTGGACCTCGCGCAGGCCAGCGGCAGGGTCCGGCCGTTCCTGCGTCAGGATCCGGGCAAACTCAAGGTCCAGGTCATCGTGCTCTTTCTCGGCCGCAGCACGGGCGCGGCTGGCACCCAAGGGGGTGCCGCCGTCGTCGGCTGCTTGGGGAAGCTCAGTGGCTCCGATAACGGGCAGCGCTGAGGTGTCCAGTGTCATCGCGGCCTCGCCGGAAGCGTTTGCCAGCAGTTCCTTCTCGGGCGAGGCGTCCACCGTCTTCCGCAGCGGAACCTCCTTGATGAACAGGACCGCGAGGAAAGCGACCACGGCAATGGCCGCTGAGATAAGGAAGATCTGGGCGGTCGCGTCGCCATAGGCGGCACGCATGATGTCCCGGATCGGGGCAGGCATGTCAGCTAGATCCATGCTTCCACCGCTGGAGCCGCCGCTTACCGGGATGTGGGCTGCGGTGAGGCCTTTGGTGGCAAGGTCCTTGACGTGCGTGGCCATGATGGCCCCGAGCACGGAGACACCGATCGCGCCACCTACCGAGCGGAAGAATGCCACGGACGCGCTGGCTGTTCCGATGTCCTGGGCGCGGACCGTGTTCTGGACAGCGAGGACCAGGTTCTGCATCAGCAAGCCAAGGCCCAGGCCGAAGATAGCGGTGTAGCAGCAGGTAATCCACAGTTCCGTGGTGTGGTCGATGGTGCCCGTGAAGGCAAGGCCGCCAGCCAGCAGCACAGAGCCCGCAAGGAGGAACCGCTTCCACTTGCCGAAGCGGCTGATGAGCTGGCCGGAGGCCACGGAGCCCAGGAGGTTGCCCGCAATCATGGGCAGCGTCAGGAGGCCTGCCTCGGTGGGCGTGGCGCCGCGGGCTACCTGGAAGTACTGGCCTAGGAACGTCGACGAGCTGAACATCGCGATACCGACGGCCACGGAGGCCAGGATCGCCAAGGCGGTGGTGCGCTGGGAGATGATCTTCAGCGGGATGATGGGCTGGGACACCTTGGATTCGACCAGCACCAGCAGTGCCAGCAGAAGCACGCCGCCACCCACCATGAGGGCCGACTGCCAGGAGATCCAGTCGTAGTAGTCCGGGTTGCCGGCGAAGGAAACCCAGATGAGGAGCAGGCTCACGCCCGAGGTCAGGAGGATGGAGCCGAGCCAGTCGATCTTGGCGGGGCGCTTGATGTGCTGGATCTTGAGGGTCACCTGGAGCAGGATGAGCGCGACGACGGCGAGCGGCACGCAGACGAAGAACGTCCAGCGCCAGCCGAGCGGGCTGTCAACGATGAACCCGCCGAGGAGCGGCCCGCCGGCGGTACCAACGGCCATGACAGCGCCCATGTAGCCGGAATACTTGCCACGGTCCCGCGGCGGAATCATGGTGCCGATGATGGCTTGGGCCAAGGCGGTGAGCCCACCCATCGCGATGCCTTGGATGACGCGGGCGGTCAAGAGGAAAGGAATGCTTTGGGAGAAGCCGGCCATGACCGAGCCGGCCACGAAGATCACGATGCTGAGCTGGACCAGGAGCTTCTTGTCGAAGAGGTCGGCGAGCTTGCCCCAGATGGGAGTGGTGGCGGCGTTGGCCAACAGCGCGGCCGTGATGACCCACGCGAAGTCCGTTTGCGTGCCATGGAGATCGGACATGATGGTGGGCAGGGCGTTGGCCACGATGGTGCTGCTCAGGATAGCGGTGAAGAATGCCGCGAGGAGGCCGGTCAGTGCCTCCATGATCTGGCGGTGCGTCATGGGCGCGGATGACGCCGGCACCGCCGTCGAACGTTCTTGTATTCGGGTTGCCATTGGTGCTGCTCCTAAGCTTTGTGGTTCGAGTGATGGGAGCCGGCCGCCGTTGCCCGGACTGAGTGGTTGAGTGATGCGGTCAATTTCTCAAGGACCTGACCGGCTTCCAAGGCGTCTTCCTCGCTCCACTCCGCGAGGTAGGCGCGTAAATTGAGGCTGCGCTGTTCTTCGAAATCCCGGACCTTTTCAATGCCGGTTTCGGACAAGGCCACCAGCTGGGCGCGGCCGTCCGCGGGATCGGGTCGCCGGACCACCAACCCGAGTTCTTCCAATTCGGCGATGTGCCTGCTGAGGACCGGAGGGCTGACGCCGAGGCGCGAGGCGAGCTTCGTGGCCCGGGACTCCCCCTCGCCGATGAAGCGCATCACGCCCTGCAGGGCGAACCCGACGTCGGCATCCTTCGCGATATTTGCGGTCACGATGCAACGCAGGACTCGCTGGAGATCGAAGATCTGATGGACGAGTTCGGTTGCCGTGCTGGATGCGACAGCCATGGAAGACACCTCACTTTTGTTTGCCTAAAGCAACTATATGCCAATTTGATTGCTTTGGGAAACTAATGAAGTGTGAGGTGCGTTAAACGCCGAGCGCGAGCTGGCAGCTCATGCCCTCAATCTTCGAAAAAGGGGTCATTAGCTGCCAGCTCGCGCTCGGGTTTGAGGCGTTTGGGGGTCAGTTGCCCAGGTGTGTGGGGCCGAACATCTTGAGCAGGGTTTCAACCACGACGACGTTGGGGCCGTCCGCGGCGAAGCCTTCCCGGAGCGCGTCCCCGACGTCCTCCGGGGCCACGCGGCGGGCCGCGACGCCGAATGCCTCGGCGAGCTTGACGAAGTCCGGGCGGGCCAGCTCGGTGGCGGTGGCCTTGCCGAAGGCGCCCACCATGTATTCGCGCAGGATGCCGTAACCGCCGTCGTCGACGATCAGCCAGGTCACCGGGATGTTGTGCTGCTTGGCGGTGGCCAGCTCCGAGATCGAGTACATGGAGGACCCGTCACCGGAGACTGCCAGCACGCGGCCGGGTTTGCCGACGGTTTCCAGTCCCACGGCACCGCCGATGGCGGCCGGGAAGCCGTAGCCGAGACCGCCGGCGCCTTGGGCCGAGTGGAACTGGCCTTCGCGGGAATCCCAGCAGCTCCATCCCCAGTAAGCGGAGATGGTCATGTCCCAGAAGGTCTGCATATCGGCCGGAACGGCCTCGCGGATATCGGCCATGAACTTCAGTTCCTTGCCGAGGTCCTGCGATTCAAGGCGCTCCTTGACCTTGGCCAAGGACTCCTTGACGAGGTCCTCGGGCGAGGTGCCGTGCCAGTCTGGTGCCGCCGCCGTCGGAGACAGTGCCTCGTCCAGTGCCTCGTCCAGGGCCGCGAGGGCCTGGCCGGCGTCGGCGCGGATGCCCAGGCCGGGGCGGTTGGACTCCAGGACCCGGGGTTCGGCGTCGATCTGGATGATGCGCCCGCGAGGCTCGAAGGTGAAGTAGTTGGACGTCACCTCGCCCAGGGAGGAACCTATGACGATCAGCACGTCGGCGTCCTCGAGGACATCCGTCATGTGGCGGTCCTCGATCCACGACTGCAGGGACAGTTCATGGCTCCAAGGGAACGCCCCGTTGCCGCCGGGCGTGCAGATCACCGGAGCGCGGAGTTTCTCGGCGATCGACAGGAGGGACTTCTCAGCGCGGCCACGGCGCGTACCGCCGCCAGCAATGATCGCCGGACGCTCCGCCGTCGAGAGCCATTTGACGGCTTCGCGGATCAGCTCCACGCGCGGCGGGTTGTCAGCCGCTTCGGCGAGGGCGTCCTCCACCGGCGGAACCATGATGGGATCCAGGAGCACGTTCTGCGGAATCTCGATCCACACGGGGCCCTGAGGGGAGGAAATGGCCTCGGTCCAGGCATCCTGGATGGCCGAGGGAATCCCGGACGCGTGCTGGATGAGGCGCTGGCTCTTGGTGACGTTCGCGGCCGAGGCCTTTTGGTCATCGAGCTGGTGCAGCATGCCCTTCCGGCGCGCACCCAGGCCCTCCAAGGGGATCTGGCTGGCTACAACAACCATCGGCACTCCAGTTGCGTAAGCCTCCTGGAGCCCGGCCAAGGACGTCAGTGCACCCGGACCAGTGGACAGGAACAGCACACCGACTTCGCCCGTGGCACGGGAATACCCGTCAGCGGCGAAGGCGGAGTTGTTCTCCACGCGGGAGGAGACGAAGTGCAGATTGCCGCGGCCCATTGCATCGAACAGGCCGAGGGCGTGCTGGCCGGGGATACCGAAGACCGTCTTCGCGCCAAGCGCTTCAAGGGTCTCGACGACGAGGTCCCCGCCGTTGCGCTGATCCGTCACTTCGTGACCGCCGGGGCGAAACCGGCCGGGCGCCGGGATTCCTGGCCAAGGGCCTGGGCAGCGTAGCCGTTCGGGGCGCCGTGGCGGTTGCCTTCGACGGCGTTGTCCGCCATGAGGGTGACGAGTTCGTAGGCAACGTGGCTGCCAGCGACGCCCGTGATTTCAGCATGGTCATAGGCCGGGGCAACTTCGACGATGTCCGCGCCCACGAGGTTCATGCCACGGAAGCCGCGGATGATTTCGAGGAGCTCGCGGCTGGTGATACCACCGGCCTCCGGGGTTCCCGTGCCCGGCGCGTGGGCCGGATCCAGGACGTCGATGTCCACGGAAATGTACAGCGGGCGGTTTCCGATGCGGTCGCGGATCTTGGCTACGGTTTCCAGTACGCCCTGGTGGTAGACGTCTGCCGAGGTGACGATGCCGAAGCCGAAGCGGTGGTCGTCGTCGAGGTCTTTCTTGCCGTAAAGCGGGCCGCGGGTGCCGACGTGGCTGATGGCTTCGGTATCGAGGATGCCTTCTTCGACGGCGCGGCGGAACGGGGTGCCGTGCGTGTATTCGGCGCCGAAGTAGGTGTCCCATGTGTCCAGGTGGGCATCGAAGTGCAGCATGGCGACGGGCTCGCCGGCGCGCTCTGCGGCTGCGCGGAGCAGCGGCAAGGCAATGGTGTGGTCGCCACCAAGGGTGACGAGCTTGCTTCCGTTGGCGGTCAGGTCCAGCGCATTCTGCTGGATGGTCTCGATCGCCTCGTTGATGTTGAAGGGGTTCACGGCCATGTCCCCGGCGTCGGCAACCTGGATGTTCTCAAAGGGACTGACGTCCCACGCAGGGTTGTACGGGCGGAGCAAGCGGCTGGCTTCACGCACGTGGTTGGCGCCGAACCGGGCGCCCGGGCGGTAGGAAACACCGGAATCGAAGGGTACGCCGACAACGGTGACGTCGGCCTTGGACACCTGGTCCAGCCTGGGCAGGCGGGCATAGGTGGCAGCACCGGCGTAGCGCGGGATTCGGGCCGAATCAATGGGACCAAGGTTGCCGTTGGCCTCAATACGAAGCTCTTCCAAAATGCGCCACTCCTTCAGTGAATAGATGACTGTGACACCAATCATACACTCGAAGTTGCCTTATATGCATCACTTGTTTACATAAGAATGATCTTCATGATGGTGACCCCCGTCACATGGGGCGTAAAGATTCCATAAAAACCGGCTTCCCTCCCCAGACGCGCCCGTACGCTCCAACTGGAGCAGCTTCCAAGCTGCGCGAAAGGACCATGTGACAACGCTGACCAGGCCGCCTACCGAACCCTCTGACCGGCGCAAACCCGCGGGCGAAATCAAACAGGGGCAATTCAAGCGATGGCTGCTTGACGGCATGCCCGAGACGTCGGGAAAGCGCCAAGGTCCGCACGGAAAACCAGACGAGGACCACACGCCCCAGTCTTGGTGGAAGGTCATGTGCCTCACCGGCGTCGACTACTTCTCCACCCTCGGCTACCAACCTGCCATTGCGGCACTTGCGGCCGGCATCGTCTCACCGCTGGCCACGATCGTCCTGGTCGCCGTCACCCTGCTTGGCGCGTTGCCGGTCTATCGCAGGGTTGCTTGCGAGAGCCCACGCGGCGAAGGCTCCATCGCGATGCTAGAGCGCCTCCTCCCGCGCTGGGGCGGCAAACTCTTCGTCCTGGCACTGCTGGGCTTCGCGGCCACGGACTTCATGATCACCATGACCCTATCCGCAGCAGATGCGAGCGCCCACGCGATCGAAAATCCGTTCGCGCCGGAGTGGCTCCACGGGCAGGAAATCGCCATCACCTTGGCGCTCATCGCCGGCCTTGCCGTGGTGTTCCTGCGCGGATTCAAGGAAGCCATCAACGTCGCCGTCGTGCTCGTGGGCGTATATCTGGTGCTGAATGCCGTCGTCGTCGTTGTCGGCCTGACGCACGTGGTGACCGAGGCACATGTGGTGACCGACTGGTGGGCCGCCCTGAACCAGCAACACGGAAACCCATTGATCATGGTGGGCATCGCGCTCCTGGTCTTCCCGAAACTCGCACTGGGCCTCTCAGGCTTCGAGACCGGCGTCGCAGTCATGCCGCAAATCAAGGGCAGCCCGAGCGACACGGAAGCGAATCCTGCGGGCCGCATCCGCGGCACCCACAAACTGCTCACGACGGCGGCGCTCATCATGAGTGCCTTCTTGGTGGCCTCGAGCTTCATCACGACGTTCCTGATTCCGGCCGCTGAATTCCAGCCCGGAGGGAAAGCAGACGGACGAGCCCTCGCATTCCTTGCGCACCAATTCTTGGGCGACGGCTTCGGCACGGTCTATGACATCAGCACCATCGCCATCTTGTGGTTCGCTGGCGCCTCCGCCATGGCCGGCTTGCTGAACCTTGTGCCGCGCTATTTGCCACGCTTCGGCATGGCCCCGGCCTGGACCAAGGCCGTCCGACCGCTGGTCCTGGTCTTCACTGCCGTTGCCTTCATCATCACGCTTGTCTTCAAAGCCAATGTGGAAGCCCAAGGCGGCGCCTACGCCACAGGGGTGCTGGTCCTCATGACCTCGGCCTCGATCGCGGTCACCCTGTCCGCCCGCAGGAAGATGCAGAAGGGCAAGACCATCGCATTCGGCGCGGTGGCTGTGGTCTTCGCTTACACCACGGTGGCTAACGTGGTGGAGCGACCGGATGGCATCAGGATCGCGGCGCTGTTCATCCTTGGCATTGTCCTGGTGAGCTTCGCGTCGCGGGTACGCCGTTCCTTCGAACTGCGCGCCACGCACATCAAGATGGACAAGATGGCGCTCGAATTCACGGCCGCCAATGAGGAAGGTCCCATCCGGATCATCGCCCACGAGCCAAAGCGGCTGAGCGCCGATCGGTACGAGTTGAAGCTGCAGCACGCCCAACAGGCCAACCACCTGCCGAAAGACAGCGACGCGATCTTCATCGAAATCATCGTGGATGACAGCTCCGACTTTGAGCAGGAACTCCTGGTGGAAGGCAAGCGCCGGCACGGCTTCAAGATCCTGGAGATCCACAGCAACAATGTGCCCAACACGCTGGCCGCGGTGCTACTCCACATCCGCGACGTCACAGGTCTCATGCCGCACATCTATTTCCGCTGGACCGAAGGCAATCCGATCGCCAACCTGAGCAAATTCCTATTTTTCGGCGAGGGTGAGATTGCCCCGGTAACCCGCGAAGTGCTGCGGGAAGCCGAACCGGACATCACGCGCAGGCCTTGGGTGCACGTGGGCTGAACGTGGAAGTGTTGGTGCCGCACCTCGTGGTGCGGCACCAACACTGTCCTTCCAGCTGACGGCCCTAGCTGATCGCGGAGGCCCCACGCTCCCCGGTCCGGACGCGTACCGCCTGGGACACGTCGATGGTCCAGATCTTGCCGTCCCCAAACTGGCCCGTACTGGCGCCGGAGATGATGGCGTCCACGATTCCGTCCACTAGATCGTCCGTGGCCAGTACCTCCACCCGGATTTTCGGGAGGAGATCGGAGTTGTACTCCGCCCCGCGGTAGACCTCCATGTGACCCCGCTGTTGGCCGTAGCCGTTCGCTTGGCTCACCGTCATCCCGTTGACTCCGAACCGCTCCAGGGCTTCACGGACCTCGTCGATCCTCTCCGGCCGCACTATCGCGGTAACGAGCTTCACGTCGAGGCCCTGCTACGGCTCAGCTCCGTTTCCTCGACCTTGCTTGCCGACGGGGGCGTTTTGCCGTTCTGTGGTTCCCCGGGGTTGAAGGATCCGCCGACCATCACCAGCTCGTATGCGGTTTCCGCGTGCTCCGTGATATCGATGCCCGCCAGTTCCTCGTGCTCTTTGACGCGCATGCCCACTGTCTTGTGGATGGCGAGCCCAATGAGCGTGGTCATGATCGCCGTCCATGCGGTGACCATCAGCGCAGTCAATATCTGGGGCCAGAATTGAGTCAGGCCGCCGCCGTAGAAGAGGCCGCCTTCAGTCTTGGCCGAGGGTACGGCGAAGAATCCCAAGGAGAGGGTTCCCCACAGGCCACCGACAAAGTGCACGGCAACCACATCCAGGGAGTCGTCCAGGCCGATCTTGAACTTCAGCCCGATGGCTAGTGCGCAGACGGCACCCGCGACGACACCAATGACGAGAGCGCCAATGGGATCCACGAATCCACACGCCGGAGTAACTGCCACCAAGCCCGCGACGGCGCCGGACGCGGCACCGAGGGACGTCGCATGGCCATCGCGGAGCCGCTCTACGAGAAGCCAGCCCAGGAGCGCGGCGCTCGTGGCCAGGAGGGTGTTTGTCCAGGCGAGCGCGGCGATTCCGTCAGCTGCCAGTTCCGAACCGGCGTTGAAGCCGAACCACCCGAACCACAGCAAGCCGGCCCCGAGCATCACGAAGGGGAGGTTGTGCGGCCGAATGTTGGGGTCCTTCATGAATCCGAGCCGTTTGCCGAGCACTACTGCAAGCATGAGCCCGGCCATGCCGGCGTTCATGTGCACTACCGTGCCACCGGCAAAGTCAAGGGCTGAGATCTTGCTGCCGATGATCCCGGTGGATCCAAAGAGGCCGCCACCCCAGACCCAGTGGGCAATAGGCCCGTAGACGAGGGTGACCCAGAGGCCGGCAAACAGCAGCCATGGGCCAAACCTGACTCGTTCAGCCACCGCGCCACTGATCAGGGCGACCGTGATGATGGCGAAAGTCGCTTGGAATCCGACGAAGACCATGTCCGGCAGCCCCGGGGCTTTCCCACCGATGACGCTGGTCAAACCGCTGAGTCCGAAGTTCGCGAAGGGATCTCCGATGAAGCCGCCCAGGGTATCCGGGCCGAACGCTAGTCCGTAACCCCACAGGGCCCAAACCACCGCGACCACGCCAATGGCGCCAAAGCTCATCATCATGATGTTGAGGACGGACTTCATCCTGACCAGGCCGCCGTAGAAGAACGCCAAACCTGGCGTCATGAGAAGGACGAGGGCGGAAGCTGCAAGCATCCAGGCTGTTGCGCCGGGATCCAGGGTCTGGGGGCTCACATCCAGCCCTACGCTAAAGAATGCTGAGTTCATTTCGGGAGCCTTCCTGCATATACGGCGCTCCATGGCGCCCGCACGGCGAGACCAATTTTTAAACGAACAGGTCCTGGTACCTCACGAGGTACCGACCTTGACGAGTTGCGTTGACTCGAAGGTACAGCCGCGCTGTTTCGGTAGTCGGCAAGAATTATTTCAAGCACGTAACGCAGAAGGCCCGTGGGTTAATCCTGAAGTCAGCCAGGTTTCCGGCTTGTTACGCTCCGCGCGTCGCAAGGAGCCAGCATCAGCGGCTGGCTGCCGGCACCAGTATCCAGAGCACCTCAACGGGCTCGTCCGTGGGGTTGACCCAGGTGTGGGGCTCGCGGCCCGGGAAGGACAAGGTGTCCCCCTCCCCGAGCTCGTACTCCTCATTGGTGAGGATCAACTTGATGCGCCCCTTGACCACGTGCAGGACATCGACGTCGCAATCAACGGCGTAAAGCTCGGCTTCTCCGCGGCCCCGGGGTTCGATGGTTGCCTGCAGAATCTGCAGCCGCCGCTCTGAGCGGGCGGTCAGGAGCCGCTCCACGATCCCCTGCCCACCGAGCGAAATCCGCGGACCATCGTCCCGCCGGGTCAAGTGCGTTTCGGGGGCGGCAAATAGCTCGCCAATTGAAACTGAAAGGACTTGGCAAAGCGTCACAAGGGAAGCAACCGACGGCGATGTCAGGTCCCGCTCGACGCGGCTCAGGAAACCCTTGGTCAGGCCGGTGGCATCCGCGACCTGTTCGATGGTGAGCCGCTGCGATTGGCGGGCGGCACGGATTCTGGAACCGATGGCAACGGGTACATTGCTTGGTTCAACGGGGAGAGCCTTCATTCACGAACCTTTCAGGCCGTTGCTACGGCCCTGTCATTGCAGCAATAGTAGCCGGATCGCTGGCATGGCGGGCCTTTTGGCAACGCCGGAGCGTCTCGCGGGGAAGTCGGCGTCTTGACTGTTACTCGCATCACTACGTATCCTCATAGGCAACAAGTGTTGTTTGTCAGGCATACATCACGGACCATTCTCCCCAATCACCAGCTGGTGGTGGCCATCGGTTCGGGGGTTCTCCTCCTGAGCTTGCTTTTCGCCGGCACCATCCAGCGGCTGAAGATCTACACGGTCTCCCAGATGCTGAGCCTGCGCTACGGCCAGCGTGCCACGCAGACCTCCGGCATCGTCATGCTGGCCTACACCCTCATGCTGTGTGCCACGTCCACGGGCGCCTACGCCACCATCTTCGTTGTCCTCTTCGGCTGGGAGCGCTGGCTCGCCATCGCCGTCGGCGGCGCAATCGTCCTGGTCTACTCCACCATCGGCGGCATGTGGTCCATCACCCTCGCCGACCAGGTGCAGTTTCATCATCAAGACGGTGGGGATCTTCTTCCTCATGCTCCCGTTCGTCCTCAACGCCGCGGGCGGCCTCGACGGCATTCGTGCCCGGGTTGACGCCAGCTTCTTCCAGCTGGACGGCATCGGAGCCCAGACCATCATCACGTATTTCGTGGTCCACACGCTCGGCCTGCTGATCGGCCAGGACATCTGGCAGCGCGTCTTCACCGCCAAGATCCCCAAGGTGGCCCGTTGGGGCGGCGCCACCGCGGGCATCTACTGCGTCCTTTACGGCGTGGCCGGCGCCCTGATCGGTCTGGCCGCACGGGTTGCCCTGCCTAGCATCGACGTCAAAGCGCTTGGCAAGGACGTCGTCTACGCCGAGGTGGCAACGCACATCCTGCCGATCGGCATCGGGGGCCTGGTCATGGCCGCAACGGTCGCCGCCATGATGTCCACCGCCTCCGGTGCCCTCATTGCCGCAGCCCCGGTGGCCCGCGCTGACGTTGTCCCGTTCGTGGCCAGCTGGTTCGGCAAGACGATCAACACCGACGACACCGAAAACCCCGAGCACGACGTCAAGGCCAACCGGTACTGGGTCCTTGGCCTGGGCATCGTGGCGGTGTTGATCTCGATGGCGGCGCAAGACGTCGTGGTTGCCTTGACCATCGCCTACGACATCCTGGTGGGCGGCCTCCTGGTCGCCATCCTGGGTGGCTTGGTCTGGAAGCGCGGCACGGGCATCGCCGCGGCATGGTCCATGGCCGTCGGCTCGGTCCTGACCTTGGCCTTGCTCATCGCTTACGCCACGGGAATCATCCCCAGCGAAGACGGCGTCTACGCAAACGATCCCATCTACTGGGGCCTCGGCGCGTCGCTGCTCATCTACGTCGTGGTCTCCCTCCTCACGCCTCCCACGGAGCTCGAGGTCCGCGAGGCCTGGGACCGCCGCGTTGCCGGTGCGGTCACGGAGGAACTCCCGTTGGAGGTCCACCCGGTAGCCAGCCACTGAGCATCACAGAATAAATCACGACGGCGGCGCCGCACCTTCTCGTTCGAGGGGCTGCGGCGCCGCTGCCTCGTCCGGAGCGCTTCACGCCTGGCGTCCTTGCTACAGAGGCACCAGGGCGAGCCGGCCTGTACAGTAGGAAGAGCTTCAAGAGATGTGGCGCCAAGCTCCGACTTGCCATACGCCAACCCCATGTTCACGGGTGGTTCGGATGAAGAAGCGGCCCGACCCGGACCAGAGACAACCGAGCGGGCAAGAGCACCTCCACCAGGAGAAGGCAATGCCTTTGGAAACCGGCGCTACCGCCGCAGCCAGCCACACCACACAGCCAAGCACCCTGCCCGCGTCCCGGGCCAGGCGGGTTGACGAGTTCGTCCGGGTGATTCCCGGCGTCGACCTCTCCCAGGGTTCCATCACGTTCGTGGTGGACGGCCGGCTGGAACGCTTTTGGCATCACGAGCCGCGGCTCATCACCCAAGCCCTCTCGCAAGCAGTCCAGCCTGCCCGCTGGTTCCCGGCCACACGGAAGCTCACGCTGACGGTGGCCGCAACCGGGCACCGGGCCGGCGTGGAACGCCACTTCATCCTGAGCGCGTTTTAGCTACCCAGATTCAGCGAGTCGGGGCCATTCGACGCTGCCGGGGCTATTCGATCTCTCCAACCTCACGGTGTTCGTCGACGTCGAGCGGAACCGGCCGTTCGTCGTCGTCGAGGACCTCGGGTTGTTCTTCCCAGTCCTCGTCCACCTCCAGGTCCTCGTTGTAGTCGTAGGCGGGATCGGCCTCGACCGTGGGACGGTCGGGGTGGCGGGCGTGGGTCTCGGTGCTGTCCATGGTGCAACCTCCGTTCGACGTGCCGCTGAGCCCATCGCCAAGGCAGATCAGGCAGCCGGTCACCACGCCACCCCGCCAATTCGTGGACCCTGTCCATCCATCCCAGCACTGCCCCCTCCGGTGGTCAAGGCTTAGCGGGAGCCTCCCGGTTTTTGAGGCATACCTAAAACATCGAGTAAGGATTACCAGCCGAAAAACCGCGGAAATTGGCGATAAAGTGGACGTGCAATGAGGCGATGAAGCCCGCCCCAGCAACTCAGGAGTCCCGGTGCACCCGCACGCAAAAACCCCGCAATCAGACAGTCCGTTCGACTCAGGCAGTCCATCGCAAGACGCAGCAGCCACCAAGACTCCCCCGTCGTCGTC
Source organism: Arthrobacter sp. MMS18-M83 (assembly GCF_026683955.1). Lineage (NCBI taxonomy): Bacteria > Bacillati > Actinomycetota > Actinomycetes > Micrococcales > Micrococcaceae > Arthrobacter > Arthrobacter sp. MMS18-M83. The sequence goes on from NZ_CP113343.1 coordinate 1,897,316, forward strand.
GGACCTCAAGCGCTGGCGGCAGTACTTGGCCGACGAACGTGCCGAGGCCGCCGTGTACCGCGAACTGGCGCAGCGCCGCGATGGTGAGGAACGCGAGATCCTTCTGGCCCTCGCAGAGGCCGAAGGCCGCCATGAGGCACACTGGCTCAAGCTCCTCGGCGAACACGCAGGCATGCCGAAAGCAGCCTCCATCCGTAGCCAGCTGCTTGGCTTCTTGGCGCGGAATTTCGGTTCGGTGTTCGTCCTGGCCCTCGCGCAAAGAGCGGAAGGCCGCTCCCCTTACGCGAAGGATCCAGCGGCAACCCGGGCAATGGCGGCCGACGAACAGATTCACGAGGAAGTTGTCCGCGGCCTGGCGACGCGCGGCCGCAACAGGTTGTCCGGCACCTTCCGCGCCGCGGTATTCGGTGCCAACGACGGCCTGGTCAGCAACCTTTCCCTCGTGATGGGCATGGCTGCCACCGGTGTGCCCGCAACCGTGGTCCTCTTCAGCGGTATCGCCGGCCTGTTGGCAGGCGCACTGTCCATGGGTGCCGGCGAATATGTCTCGGTCCGCTCGCAACTGGAGCTCCTCAAGGCCACCCGCCCCACCCAGGCGACGCTGACCGCAGCCCCGTCCCTGGACATCGAACACAATGAGCTCGTCCTGGTGTACCTGGCCCGGGGCATGTCCCACGAAGCCGCCGAACACCGCGCCGCCGAACGCATGGGCCTCTACAGCTGCGATTGCGATCCCAGCCTCTCGCTCCATCCCGAGGTTGAAGAAACCGTGAACGAGCACGAAGCGATTGGCTCCGCTTGGGGCGCCGCCATCTCCAGCTTCTGCTTCTTCGCCTCGGGCGCCATTGTGCCGATCCTGCCGTTCATCTTCGGCATGACAGGCTTCGCTGCGCTCGCTGTGGCCGGTACGCTGGTGGGCATCGCGCTTCTGTCGACTGGCGCCGTCGTCGGCTTGTTGTCCGGAACCTCGCCGCTGACCCGCGGCCTCCGCCAACTCGCCATCGGACTCGGTGCGGCCGCGGCCACGTATGGGCTGGGGCTCGTTTTCGGCGCTGTCATCCGTTAGTGGCATCGGCCCCTCGGGGCTCGGGAATCAGGGACTTGGGGGAAGACTTGCATTCGAACTACGGGTACGACGGCGGTCCGCCACCTCCGCAACGGCAGCCCAGTACCGCTGTCGCACTGTTCCGAAACCTCATGGTCGTGGCGATCGTCGCGGCCGTGGCCGTACTTGCGAGTGGTTTCCTCCGGGGCGATCCCCGGATCACTGGCCTGCTTCCGAACCTGGGTCCTTCGGCCCAGTCCCCAAGCCACAACTCTTCCCAAGGAGCAGATTCCGGGCAAGGGGCGCAAAAAGCCGCGCGTGCCCCGGACACCCCGCCGCCCGGCCTGGAGGAAGCCGGCCACGCGCTCGGCTCCCCCGCCAAGCCAGCCGTGGCAAGCAACTCCTACAAATTCTTGGCCACCAACGCCGACGGCACACCCGTGGGCTACTCACCGTGCCGACCCCTGCACTATGTGGTCAATGCGGCCCTGGCCCCTGCCGGCTCCGAGGGGCTCATCGCCGACGCCATCGCCAAAATCTCTGGAGCCACGGGCCTCAAATTCGTCAACGACGGAGCCAGCACCGAAAACCCCGCAGAGAAGCGCAAGCCATACCAACCGGCCCTCTACGGGGATCGTTGGGCACCGCTGCTGATTTCGTGGACCACCCCCGAGGCCGCCCCGGCATTGGCTGGATCCGTTATCGGCACCGGCGGCAGCACCATGTACAGCTTCGGCTCCGGCCCCAAGAGCTATGTGACAGGAAGCCTGGAACTGGACGCGCCGCAGATCAAGGGACTGCTGGGCGTCCCCGGCGGTGCCCATTACGTCTCGGCGGTGGTGCAACATGAACTGGGCCACGTGGTTGGCCTTGACCACGTGGAGGATCCGGTCCAGCTCATGTACCCGGAGATCGGCGCCCCGGATGGCTTGGCGGCCGGAGACCTGAACGGCCTATACAAACTCGCATCCGCACCCTGCCGGAGCGACCTCTAGACTGGCCCACCCTGTAGCCCCGCTCACCCCCACCACCGGGGGACATGCCCAACCTTCAGCCCCAGCAGTGGACATATGAGTGCTATGTCCACTCCTCGTGGCCAAGGCAGGACATGCTCAATGGACCCTAGGCAGTATGTCCACTGCCCCCGGCCAAGGCTGGACATGTCCCCGGGTGTTTGATTGGAATCCGGGCTAGCTCAGGGCAGTTTCCCGCACCCGGGCAGGCTTGAAGCTGGCTCCCGCGCCAGGAAAGGACGGTACCTCGATCCGGGCGTGACTGTGGATCTCGTTGACGGTGGCCTTCGTGTGTTCGGCAATCCGTTCCATGGTTGTCACCCACATCCCGTCCATCGCTTTGACCCGTTCAATCAGTTGTTCCAACGCAACTGCCTTGGAAGGGCGGCCCGAGATGAACGGGTGGTTGGTCAGGACGAAGCAACTGCCTTGGGCGTGGTGGGCCTCGGCTTCCAGGGTCCACATTTCCAGGACCTTGGCCGGACTTTCGATGACGCCACTGCCTGTCACTCCCGGGTAGAACGCGTACTGTTCCCAATCATCCAGCGCCCAATCCACGGGAATCTCCACGATGTCCCGCGAATCGATGTCCCGTGAATCACCCTCTCCTAAATCACTGTCCCCTGAATCGCCCGGGGCAACCGCCATACGGTAGGGGGCATCGCCGTCGAGCAGGCTTGAATCATAAAGGAAGCCGCGGTCCGCGAGCAGGGCCGGCGAATGCCAGTTGAGCTCCCACCACGGTGCCCTGTAGCCGACCGGCCTGACCCCGGCCACCTTCGCGAGGGCTTCGAGCCCGCGGTCCAGGTAGCTGGCCTCGGCGGCGGCGCCGATTCCCTGCATTGGCTCGTGCAGGTAGCCGTGGTGGGCAACTTCATGCCCGCCGTCGACGATCCGGCGGACCACGTCCGGGTAGCTCTCCGCCGTGAAGCCCGGGATAAAGAAGGTTCCTTGGATCTCCTGGCGCTCGAGGATCTTCAGGAGCCGCGGAACGGCGATCCTCGGTCCGTAGGACTGGTGGCTCATGAGTGACATGCGCCGCGTGCTCGTTGGATCGTGGGCAATGGTGCAGGATTCGGCATCTACGTCGAACGTAAAGGACGCCGCGGCCTTGAAACCTTCGGGCCAAGTGATCGGGTGTGCCTCGTCAGGAAAAGAATTGGTGGTCATCGGGTTTCCTTTCAGTCGTTGACCAGATTGGCGACGGCGTCTTCCGCAAGGGGCTGCGACGTCGAGGCGGCCGCGGAAGGCAGTGAGGCCGGGGAGGAAGGCAGCGGCAGGTAGCGGGCATGAACCCGTGGGCCTAATGCGCCGTAGACAGCCGCGGCAACTACTCCGCCTGCCAACCAGGACAAGTCGATCCCGCCCATGGCTGTGGCGATGGGGCCTTGCATGATCGGCAGCACACCGTACATGAACAGCCAGGTGGCAAAGATGCCCACCAAGAGTGCAGTGATGCCGGCCCAATTGAATGCCGGGAGTCGACGGGTGCCCACGGGGTCGAAGAGCCGGTCAACAGCCACGGGGTTGTGCTTGTCCACCCAGAAGTAGTGCACCAGCATGATGCCTCCCCATGCGGCCACCCACGCAACAAGCCCGCCGAGCCAGGTGCTCAGCGTTGAGGCGAAGTCCTCCTGGAGGATGAAGAACACGACGCCCACCAAGGCCAGGAACCCGACGAAGATGTTCAAGGAACGTCGTTTGGCCTTGATGTCCAAGGCTTGGGCAGCTACCGAGAAGGTGTAGATGTTCAGGATGTTCGTTGCGATGGGACCATGCAGCACCAGGAAGAGCACCGGGATGGCCAGGACGCCGAAGTTGTCGACAATAAGGTGGCCGGGGTCCGCCGTACCGCTCTTCGTTGCCAGGCTGGCGCCAAGGATGCCCAACCACACCACCGGCAGGAACTGGCCGAATACCGAGGCCAGGTACACCTTCCGCTTCGGAACTGACGTGCTGACGAATCGTGAATAGTCCGCTGCATAGGTGAACCAGGTGATGCCCCAGCCGATGCCAATGACCGTCATCACGGTGGTCATGGCCGCGATTCGCTCGCCGCCTTCAAGGACCGCCCCGGGAGGACCCGCGTAGCCCCAATCGATGTTCATGCCGAACCACGCCACGGCGGACATGGCGATCAGCACAACGATGGTTGGCGGAACAGTCCACTTTTCGAAGGCCGCAATGGCCTTGTAGCCGAACCACGCGATGATGACCTGGGCGGCCATGATCAGGAAGGCCACCAGGATCTTGGGGCCCACATTCGGCTGCTCCGGGTCAACCAGGCCGAGCTTGCCGAGAAGCGCCATCACCAGATCCAGGATGATCCAGGTGTTGACTGCGCACCAACCGATTCCGAGGAGAGCCTGGATGGCGCTCGGGAGGTAGTTGCCGCGGCGGCCGAAGACTGCCCTGGCAAGGACCATCCCGGTGGCGCCGGTTCGTTGCCCCAAAAGGACAAACAGGCCAAAGAGCGCCATGCCGATCAGGTTTCCCACCACCAGGACAATGACGGTGTCGGCAAACCCCAGTCCGAGCTGGACGCCGAGGGCCCCGAGGACCCAGTTGATGGGGGCAAGGTTTGCGCCTGCCCAGATCCAGAATTGGCCCGCCACGCTGCGGGTACGCGCTGATTCGGGAATGGACTGCAGGTTCTGCTCGACGTCGGTCTGCGCCGTTGCAGCCCCAGGCGTCGCAGGGGATAAGTTCTCGTGCATTGGGGGATCCTCCGTGTAGGAAAGGGACTACTTCAATGTATGTGCCCCACATCACAGCAACAAGATACGATGTGTATGATAGTTCCCCGAAATTAGTTACGGAGTGTCATGTCCCTACTCCTTGCCGACGCTTTCGAACACGAAAGCCTGAAAGCCGCTGAACCAGTCCTGCGGACAGATGTGCCC